>CAXUFL010000012.1:0-82758 GCA_964250455.1 uncultured bacterium | reverse complement strand
TAAAGCAAACCGTGCTCATCATGTCTCCAAGCTCGTGCCGCAATGCTTTTTGAGCGATCGTCATTGGGGTCGCCTCTGTTAATGTAGGTTGCAACAAATGATTCCGCGCACGCTTGACGATCTGAGCTGGTTTGATGGCACCTCTGGATTTACGGATCGCAAGTCGCGATTCGATGATTGAACGTTAGAAATATCGCTCAGAACTCAGTAGATATACGCGGTTGTTCGCCAACAGCTTAACAGAGTTTTATAGAATTTGTGCAACCTTAGCCGTTCGATTTATTTCGATTTATAAAGCCATGATTGTAATTTCTCTATGCTACTTAAAAGCAAATCTATGAGAGTGCTGTTTTTTCAGTCATAGCGCGGGTTTCAGCTCAAAGCGACCATCAATTTTACTCAGGGAAATCACTGGAACTCAACTTTAATGCGTGTTATCTTTTAGAAAATTGCAGTTTTACTTACGGATCTAGTTCTAAAGTGTAGTAACTCTTAAAGATGCCTATTTTTGGTTGTTTTATTTGTTGATGAAAAGTTTAAGTGCTTTGGTCGAGGGTGCCTAGCTGTGTTCGTTGTCACTTGAAAGTGTGAGCTGACTCTAATACCAATTCGGCGCGAAAGCCACAGGAAAACATTATGTTAAAGGTTGCAAGAGTTGCGAATGCTTATTCTGCTCATCGAGTCGTTAAGCTTTGGGCAGGGCGCTATCTTCCTGATTTATCAGGTTTGCCGACTCAAAAATACAGTTTTCCAGCGACAGAACTGATTGAATACGCAACGCCAGAAGGACGATCGCGCACCGTTAAGCGACTGCGATCGCTATTGTTGATTCAGTGCGAACTTGCCGGACTCGAAGCGAACTCTTTATTCACCTACATTCCCAACATCATAAATTTATCTGAAGCGCGGCGCATTGCGCCTTACGTCAAGCGCGTTTACGAAGCCATATTTGACATTTATCAGCAGCAAAATCCTCCTAGCACTTATCTAAAATACATTGACGCTTCTAGCCAGCTCTTTAACCGGATTGCGCTGCCGTCGCTGATGCTGCCAGCGATTCAGCAACTCTTTGAAGCGCTCGATCCGGTTTTACTACAGCTTCAAGACACCTACGTTAGCGCGCAAGATCCCCGCACGATCGCGTTTCTAACCACTCAGTTTCACTTCACGACCAAGAACATTTTGCAGAAAATCACGCCGTGCGAACAAATTCTAATCACGCCGTATCTTAACTTTGTCGAAGAGCAAATCTGCATTCCGTGGCAGCGCGTTTGTGCGGCGGCGGCACAGTCCTCGAATTCTGAAACGTTAGCATTAATCGAGCGACTGCTGCCTGAAACTCATGCGATTGCTAGTCGAACCTTTGAGCGATCGGTGGTCAACTTTACGGATCATATCAGTCGTCGCGGAAAGCTGACCGAGCCTGGAGTTGCGGCTTCAACGCTGCGCGATTTGAATATGTTTCAAGGGTATCTGCATTTGTGCTTGTTAGAGCAAAGCATGAACCCGATCGAGCATGAACTGCTGCCGCTTTGTTTAACGGTTTTTCCGAACGTGTCGGTGCGATGGGATTTAGTAAGATTTATGCTGCGATCGCTGGAGCTAGAACTGTTTTCGCTCTTGACGCCCGCTCAAATCCGCTTGCTTTCACCCTACACGCAAGCGCTTCAATCTCTTTTCGTCAACGCCGATCAAGCTAATGCAGAGCTATCCACATTATTTTCCGATCAAACTCGTTACTTTAGCAACGGCATTCCGCGATCGCGCAACGATGCGCATTACCAAAATTAAAGTGTTGCAGCACAACTAAGGAATTTTGTAGATTAAGCCTAGAACTTCGGCATCGAATACGATTTGATGCGTTACTCGATTTGAGTTCCAGATAACAGACCCAATCCGCCTGGCGGCTGATTAAACCAAGTCCGCGATTAGGCGGACTCCCGATCCAGAATTTGTCGCGTACTGAACCCGTGGGTGGTTTTGTTTGTGTAGCCGCGCCTTCGCGCCCGCTTAACCCGAACTCACGGTACTCAATCACCGACTAGCCTTCTTTGGTGCGTAAAACAATTTGCACGCTATAGTAATCACTCTATAGTTCAATTTGCTTTTGCTGGAGTTGTGTAGTAGTATTTATTCAGCCAAATATATAAAGTGATGTAAAGAATATTAGGGTGCTCTCTACATCTACACAGGTAGTCACACTGTTTATTTCAGGATGAATACTGGGTCTTGAGTTGAAAACAATTAGCCTTTATTCACGGTTTATCTATTTGGTCAAAGCTGAATTAAAAATTCGCGATTTAACTTAATACTTTTAACGTTCGCGGTTGCTTTTGTTTTATAGCCGCAACTAGCGGAATCTGCTGTGAAAAAACCACGCCAACCCGCGTGATTAATGCCGTTGTGAAATTAGTTTCATGATAAAGTCTGCTGACAATAATCCTCCCGGTTCTGCCCATCGCTTTGACGAGCTTTGGTCTAAACTGTATGTTCCTGATTTGTCAATTCTGCCTGCTGAAAAATTCTGTTTTCCAACGGCAGAACTCATTGAGTGTGCGTCGCAAGCAGGACGATCGCGCACCGTGAATCGACTACAAGCGCTACTGTTGATTCAATCTGAACTCCCCGGACTCGAAGCCAACGCTTTATTTACCTACATTCCAAACATTTTTCCTTTATCCGAAGCGCGTCGAATAGCACCGTACATCAAGCAAGTGTACGATAAAGTGTTCGAGCTTTATCAGCAGCAAAAGCCACTAAGCAGCTACCTCAAATTCATTGACGTTTCAAGAGAGGTATTTAGTTGTTTAGCGCTTTCGTCGCTGCTGCCACCGATTCAGCAACTCACCGAAGCGCTTGAGCCTGTTCTGTCAGCGCTTAAAGCAGTTTACTCTAGCGCTCCAGATCCGCGCAGCATGAGCTTTATCACCACTCAGTTTCATTTCACAAACGATGATATTCTCCAAAAAGTAACGCCTTGTGAACGAGTGTTGATCACGCCGTATCTGCGGTTTGTCGAAGATCAACTCTGCATTCCGTGGCAGCGTTTTTCTGCGGCGACAGCCTCATCAACGGTTGAAGCGATTTCGCTGATCGAGCAGCTAGTTCCTGAAATGCACTCGATCGCAAATCGAGTTTTTCAATCTTCGGTTGTCAAGTTCACCGATCACCTCAGTCGGCGTGGAAGTCTTAGCCATGCTGGAGTTTCAGCTTCAATTGTGCGCGACTTGACGATGTTTCAAGGATATTTACAGCTTTGCGTTTTAGAACAAAGCGTGAGCGCGATCGAGCATGAATTGCTGCCGCTCTGCTTGACGGTTTTTGCAACGGTGTCAGTGCGACCCGACTTAGTGAGATTTATGCTGCGATCGCTGGAGCTAGAACTATTTTCGCGACTCATGCCCGCTCAAATCCGCTTACTTTCTCCGTACACGCAAGCGCTCCAAAATCTCTTTGCTAACGCCGATTCGAGTAGACGCAGCATGATTCAGATGATTTCAAATCAAAGCAGCCCGTTAAAAGTGCTCACAGCAACCCGGCAATAATATTGATGCTCATTGCCAAAATCGACGTATTAAAAAAGAACGCTAAAATGCCGTGAATTAACGATAAGCGACGCATCGATCGAGACGTCACCTCCACGTCTGAAACCTGGCTGGTCATGCCGATCACAAACGAGAAATACAAAAAATCCCAGTAGTCCGGATCGTCTTCACCGGGAAAATCTAATCCTTGTGCTTTGCATTCGCTTAGCGTTTTGTGGTCTTGATAATAGCCGCGTGCATAATGCAGCGCAAAAATCGTATGCACTAGCAGCCATGATCCGATTAGCGTTGTGATTGCAAGCCCCAAATGCAGCCACAAAACGCTGCCGCCTGCGTTTTTGTCTTGCAGCATAAACACGATCGCCAACACGCTAAAACACGCTGCCGCCGTGATCAATCCCAAAATAACAATGCGTCCGGGATCATCTTGGCGGGCATGGCGGCGCATTCCTTTGGGCGTTGCCTGCAAAATCACTGCCCAGGTCAGCGCTAAAAAGCACAGCATTCCTGTGTCCCAAACGCTAAGAATGCGGGATGGCCAATGCATCCAGCTTGGTAGCAAAACTGCAACCAATCCAGCCGCAAAAACCGACACGATCGATCTCAACCGAATATTTGTCCGAAACCCGTTAAAGTTCATGCAGTCGTTATCACATCCCTGTCTTCATCTTAGATCATGGCAATTCCTGAACCTGAGTTGATCGAAGTGCAAGCCGCTTAAACCTTTCAGAATATCGTTATGGCTCAGTCGTTTAATCGAACGACTGAGCAGTACAATTCGCTACTATGGTTAACGCTGCATCTCCTCATTCTTAGTGCGATCGCTCGAAAGTTATGCCGTTGTGCTGCGTCCTGATAATAATGGAATCTTCGTTGCTTATGTTCCTGCAATCACAGGTTGTCACGCCTGGGGAAAAACAACGGAAGAGGCACAAATCGAGCTTGTTTACGTGTTTGAAATGATTCGAGATGAGTATCAACAAGCAGGACAAGAACTTCCTAAAGGTGGTTTAATCAATCGCAGTAATTTCTTAATCAAGCATTTGCGTTAATAGCGTTATTGCTCAGTTAATCGATCGTTCCACGGTGCAAACAACGGAAGCAGCAATAACCCCGGCAACGCCAAAATAGCAGTCAACAAAAAGAAAGCTGTCCAGCCCATCGCTTCCGCCCACTGACCCGACGGAGCCACTAAAATATCACGGCTAAATGCAGTCAAACTCGACAATAAAGCATACTGCGTTGCTGACAGTCTAGGATTGCAAAGGCTCATCAAAAACGCCACAAACGCCGCCGATTCCAGACCCGCGCAGAAGTTCTCCAGATTGATTGCCAAAATCATCACCGGATAGTTTTTGCCGACGATCGCTAACAAAACATACAGCAAATTGCCGCTTGCTTGTAATACGGCAAAAATCCACAGCGATCGGTTCACGCCAATCCGCGTCATAATGGCTCCGCCCGCCAGCGTTCCCACAATTACCGCCCCGATGCTGAGCGTTCTCGGTGTTGCAAGATCGGCAACGCTAAACTGTAAGCCTTTGTTAAGCAAAAACGGCGTCGCAACTTGTTTAAGCAGCGAATCTCCGAGGCGATAAATGATGATAAAAACGAGAATTGCAATCGCTTGCCGAGTTCCGCTACGTCTTAAAAATTCTTGAAACGGCAAAACTACGGATTCTCTTAGCGATTGGGGAGGAGTGACGTGCTCGGTCGGTTCTGGCGCGATCAGGGAACTGACAATGCCGATCGTCATTAGCAACGCCATAATTAAGTACACCCAGCGCCACGGCATTACGCCCGCTAGGTAAAACGTCACTGCCGCCGCCATCAGCACTGCGATTCGGTAGCCTAATAAAAATACTGACGCTCCGGCTCCGCGTTCGATCGGCGATAAAACATCGGTTCGATAAGCATCCGCAACGATATCTTGGCTGGCACTAAAAAACGCCACCAGCATTGCTACCCAAAAAAACGGACTGATTGAGAGCGATCGCAGCGTTTCCCAAAACTCACACAAGCCTTTAAAGACGGTTTGAGTTTGGCACGCGGTTGCCGTCACAGCAACTTGTTTAAGTTGGTTCGTATCTTGCAGGGCGAGGATAGCGATCGTGATCAGCAATAAAATCTGTGTCACAACCAGCCAGCCGCGACGACGACCGAGCAACGGCGGCACAAATCGATCGAGCAACGGCGACCACAGAAACTTTAATGAGTAGGGAACCGCCGCAATGCTAAACGCTCCGATCACGGCAAGCGAAACGCCTTCTTGGGAAAGCCAAGCCTGTAACGGGTCTTTGGTCGTAAGATAAGGCGGCAGACCTGAAGAAAAGCCTAATAGCGACAGCGCCACCATTTTGCGGCTTTGAAAGACTTTGAGAATCGATCGAGTATCCACTAATTTTGTGCTGCGGTATCGTCAGCCCTAATCGTACAGAATCGTGCTTTCAATTGACGCAAAAAAATAAGGGACGTTGCCAAAAACGTCCCCAACTGCTTTATCTTGATGAATCGTTACAGTTTGCCGTATCCGCGCCATACGCCCACTAAAACACCTTGAATTTCGACTTCTGCTCCGGGAACTTCGGTAATCGGGTACAGCTCGCGATTCGGATTTCCCGGTTTGAGAATCACTTTGTTGCCTTTGCGCTCGAAGTATTTCAGCGTCGTTTTGCCTTGATGATGAGCAGCAACGATCGTATCGTTCTTAATCGCTCTCGCGTCCTGAGTCGGCTGCAAAATCACAATATCGCCATCGTCGATCAAAGCGTCGATCATGCTGTGTCCGCGCACTTTCAGCGCAAAGTGATTTGGTTTCAGCAATAAATCTGAGGGATCGAAATATTCAACTTCGATATCTGAAAAAGTTTCAACTAAGCTGGTTGCCGCGATCGCGCCTCGAATCGGCACGCCTTTTGGCAACGGATTTAAAATCCGAATCGTGCGGGCTTGTCCTTCAGTCCACTCGATATAGCCCTTATTGCGCAAATGCTCTAGCCGACTCTGAACCGGGGCAGGTGACTTCAAGCCCATCGCTGCCATCATTTGCCGAATCGACGGAGAATGTTGGTGATCGCGGATGTATTCGACCAGCCAATCGTAGAGCTGCTGTTGGGCTTCGGTGAGTGGTTCCATAGGTTTAGAACGGTGATAATAAGATTTTAGAACACTTGTATCATAAACTATGCTCGATCGTCTAGTACATTTTTAGCATTCTTTCAGAACATTTGTATCGTTATTTTTGCGCTTTGTCTAGATGCAATAATGTTTTTTGTAATCAAAACGGATTTCAGTATGACGGCGGTTGTTGAACCCAAATTTGCGTCGCGAGTGGTAAACGGCATTTTGTCAATTAAGCCGTTGTTTGATTTGGCAAAATATCGAGCGCGGCAAATGATGATCAAGCGAGCAGAAACGATCGGCGTTCCCTGGACAGAAACTGTCGCAATGCTGCAAGCCCGCGATTGGTCAACCGAGTTCGATCAGGTTAATAATCCAAATCTGACTTATCCCACGTATTATCTGCGTCAGTTTCACGCCTACGAAGCCGGAAATTTAGGCTGGGAGTCTGCAACCGAAGTTGAAGTTGCAGCGTATACGGTTCACGCCAAAATCTGGAAGGATGCCGGACGAGCAGGCGATCCCCGTCTGCGATCGAGCTATCATGATGTTCTCAAATCGCAGCTTTCAGGATCGCCAAAAGATATTGTGGATTTAGGCTGTAGTGTGGGAATGAGCACGTTTACGCTACAAGAAACGTTTCCTGATGCCCATCTGACTGGCGTTGATTTGTCGCCGTATTTTCTGGCAGTTGCTGCTTATCGCACGGCACAACGCCGCCAGAAAACGGCTCAATTTTCTGATCCCGCTTGGATTCATGCTTCTGCTGAAGCGACAGGCTTACCGAGCGCATCCTACGATTTGGTTTCTGCCTGCTTGATGTTCCACGAATTGCCTCAAGTTGCAGCGTGTGAAATTCTGCGCGAAGCACGGCGATTGCTGCGTCCCGATGGTTATTTAGCAATTATGGATATGAATCCAAAGTCAGAGATTTATGCCAAAATGCCACCTTATATTTTGACGCTGCTTAAAAGTACAGAGCCGTATTTAGACGAATATTTTGCGCTGGATTTAGAACGCGCGATCGTCGAGGCTGGCTTCGCTCAACCAACAGTAATCTGCAATTCACCGCGCCATCGATCGATCATCGCGCAAGCAAGATAATCAAGCCGGAAATCGCACCTTTGATTCTGTATGAGTCTATAAATTTGATCAGACGCTATGGATTGCTATTTCCGGTTCGATCGTTTACTCATGTTCTTGCTCGTTGGATCAATCACGCTCAATTTTTTCGGATGTACAACCGTTCAGCAAAAAGTACAAGAATTATCACCGCCGAATAACGCAGAAGTGCCGCCACCATCAGAAAAGCTAACTCTGGGGAGCTTTGAATCATTAGGTGGAACGCCGTTTATGCTTGCGCCCGTAAGTATTGAACCAGACTATCGATACTCTTCGTCAACAGGTGCCAATGTTTATAACTTTTACTTTGTAGACACAAATACGCTAACAGGTCGTCGATTGGTGCCGAAAAACAATTGGCGATTTTTGCAATCGGACAAACTGGGAACTTTTGATAAAAATGGCGCTTTAATCAAGACACAAGGGCTTTGGTTTGTGGTGATTAAAAACGACAGCAATGGCGATCGACAACTTAGCGATCGGGATCAGCAAACAATCGCGATCTGCGACGAAGCCGGAAAAAACTACACTGAAATAATCTCCCAAGTCGATCGCGTGCTAGGCAGCTATCGCAAAGGTAACTCAAGGCTACAAGTGCTTTACCGCGCAAAGGGCAAAAACTTGATCACCGAAATCGACGTTGAAACTCGCAGAGCCGTTAAAACCTCGGCATTACCTGCAATTCAATAGCTAATCCAGGTTGCGATCGTTTCATAAGCCAAATTCATTTACTGGGCGTAGTTCGGAGTGCAGTGACGATCGCCGCGTTGCTTTAGAGCTTCGTCAAGCGAATCGCATTGCAAAATACAACACAAAGTTTTTTGATTTAATCTACGCTCAAACCTTAAAACAATCTGCCTCTTTTCCCTTCCTCATTGCAGATGTTGATTATAAACAGATTGGAAATCCTATTTCATAGAGACTTACAGAGAAATTTGGAGTCTTGAACTTTGATCCAGAATGTCTCAGGTCTTCCTAAATTGACTACCCTGGATAGTTAAGAACTATAAACTTTAGGCGCGAGTGATGGAATCGATATATCAGTACGCCTGGCTAATTCCCGTCCTGCCTCTGGCTGGGGCGATGATCGTCGGTCTAGGGCTGATCAGCTTCAACAAAGATGTCAACAAGCTTCGCAAAGCGAACTCGATTTTTATCGTGTCGCTGATGGGCGCAACGATGACGTTTGCGTTTGCTTTGTTCTGGAGCCAACTCCAGGGTCATGAAGCCGTTACGCGCACGATCGAGTGGGCAGCCGCCGGAGATTTCCACCTCAACATGGGGTATGTGATTGATCCGCTCTCCTCACTCATGCTGGTGATTGTGACCACGGTGGCGTTTTTGGTGATGATTTACACCGATGGCTACATGGCGCACGATCCAGGTTATGTACGGTTTTATGCTTATTTGAGCTTGTTTAGTTCGTCGATGTTAGGGCTGGTCATTAGCCCAAATCTGGTTCAGGTTTACATTTTCTGGGAACTGGTGGGAATGTGTTCGTATTTGCTGATCGGCTTCTGGTATTACCGGAAAGCGGCGGCAGATGCCTGTCAAAAAGCGTTTGTGACTAACCGAGTCGGTGACTTTGGACTGCTGCTTGGAATATTGGGTTTGTATTGGTCAACCCGCAGCTTTGAATTTAGTGAAATCGGTGTTCGGCTACAGAATTTAGTTGCAACCGGAGCGCTACCGGGATTCTTGGCCGCGCTGTTTGCAATTTTGGTCTTTCTTGGCCCGGTTGCGAAGTCGGCGCAGTTTCCGCTTCACGTGTGGTTGCCGGATGCAATGGAAGGCCCGACCCCAATTTCAGCCCTAATTCATGCGGCGACGATGGTGGCGGCAGGTGTGTTTTTGATTGCGCGGATGTTTCCCGTGTTTGAAGGCATTCCGGTTGCAATGGACGTGATCGCTTGGACTGGAGCGTTTACTGCGTTTTTGGGGGCGTCGATCGCGATTACCCAAAACGACATCAAGAAAGGCTTGGCTTATTCCACGATGTCGCAGCTTGGCTACATGGTGATGGCAATGGGCGTTGGGGCCTACAGTGCAGGACTATTCCACCTGATGACACACGCTTACTTCAAAGCGATGCTGTTTTTGGGATCGGGATCAGTGATTCACGGCATGGAATCGGTTGTGGGCCACGATCCGATGTATGCCCAAGATATGCGCATGATGGGCGGCTTGCGGAAATTTATGCCGATTACCGCGCTCACATTTTTGGTTGGAACGTTAGCAATTTGCGGAATTCCGCCGTTTGCTGGATTCTGGTCAAAGGATGAAATTTTGGGTTCGACGTTTGCGGCAAATCCGATTTTGTGGGGCATTGCTTGGTTAACGGCGGGGATTACGGCGTTCTATATGTTTCGGATGTACTTCAGCACGTTTGAAGGTCAATTCCGAGGCAAAGACCAGAGCGCTAAGCAAAAAATCCGCAACGAGCAACTGCAACGGCTTGGTTTGGCATTTGGCCCGGGTGCAATGGATCCGCGTGAATTAACGATCGCGCCCGAAGGCGAAGACGTTGATCCCGGTCACGATGAACACCACAGCGACACGCCGCACGAATCGCCTATCACAATGACGCTGCCGTTGATGCTGCTGGCGGTTCCGTCTGCCTTGATTGGTTTAGTCGGAACGCCGTTTGCCAATTACTTCGAGCATTTTATTCATGCTCCGAGTGAAGCGGTGCAAATTGCAGCCGAAGCGGGTGAAGAAAATTTGACCGAGTTTCTGATCATGGGCGGAAATTCCGTGGGGATCGCGCTCATCGGGATCACGCTGGCGTCGTTGATGTATCTGCGGCACAAAATTGATCCGGGTGCGATCGCTGCTAAAATTCCGGCGCTCTACCGCTTATCAAAGAACAAATGGTATTTCGATGAGATTTACGATCAGTTCTTTGTGCAAGGAAGCCGCCGTTTAGCGCGTCAGGTTCTAGAAGTAGACTCCAAAGTAGTTGATGGGGTCGTTAACCTTGCTGGACTCACCGCGCTGCTGACGGGTGAAGGCTTGAAATACCTGGAGAACGGTCGTGCACAGTTCTACGCGCTGATCATTTTTGTCGCAGTGCTAGGACTCGTGATTTTCTCTGGTGTGAGTTAACCTCTGAGATGGGGGTGAGTTTCGGCTCACTCTCATCAAGACAACCTGACGCTTTGATGGTTGAAGAAAGAAGCGATTAAGATCTTTCTATCACCAGAAATTAGTAATGTTCGAGCTACTCATAATTAAAACTTAACAGTACAGATGTTAACTGCACATTTTCCCTGGCTGACAACGATCATTCTGTTTCCGATCGTTGCTTCTCTCGCGATCCCAATCCTGCCCGACAAAGACGGTAGAACCGTTCGCTGGTACTCGCTGATCGTCGGACTGATCGATTTTGCGCTGATCGTGTATGCGTTCTACACGCAGTACGATTTCTCAAACCCCGATCTTCAACTCGTCGAAAGTTATCCCTGGGTTCCGCCGTTGGATCTTAACTGGTCGGTCGGTGCGGATGGCTTATCGATGCCGCTCATTATTCTGACCGGATTTATCACCACGTTGGCAATTTTGGCGGCTTGGCCTGTCACCTTTAAGCCACGTTTGTTTTACTTTCTCATGCTGATAATGTACGGCGGACAGATTGCGGTCTTTGCTGTGCAAGACATGCTGCTGTTCTTTTTGTCGTGGGAATTAGAGCTTGTTCCGATTTACTTTTTGCTGTCGATTTGGGGCGGAAAGAAGCGCCTTTATGCAGCAACGAAGTTTATTCTTTATACAGCAGGCGGATCGCTGTTTATTTTGGTCGCGGGCTTGGCGATGGCATTTTATGGCGATACGGTCACGTTTGACTTTCGATCGCTGGCTCAGAAAGATTTCCCGCTTGTCTTTCAGCTTTGGGCTTACGCTGCGTTTTTAATTGCTTATGCGGTCAAATTACCGATTATTCCGTTGCACACCTGGCTGCCTGACGCTCACGGAGAAGCAACGGCTCCGGTTCACATGCTGCTGGCAGGCATTCTGCTGAAAATGGGCGGTTATGCCTTGATTCGGATGAATGCTGAAATGCTGCCTGCGGCTCATGCCACCGTTGCGCCTGCGCTTGTAATTTTGGGCGTGGTGAATATCATTTATGCGGCGTTGACTTCGTTTGCGCAACGAAACCTCAAGCGCAAAATTGCTTACTCGTCGATTTCGCACATGGGCTTTGTGCTGATTGGGATCGCTTCGTTTACCGATCTCGGTTTAAGCGGTGCCATGCTGCAAATGGTGTCTCATGGACTAATCGGCGCAAGCTTGTTCTTTTTGGTGGGAGCGACCTACGATCGAACTCACACCTTAATGCTCGATGAAATGGGCGGCGTCGGCAAAGAAATGCCTAAAATCTTCTCGATGTTTACGGCTTGCTCGCTGGCATCGCTGGCACTGCCGGGAATGAGCGGGTTTGTCGCTGAGCTAATGGTGTTTGTTGGATTTGCGACGAGCGACGCTTATAGCTTGCCGTTCCGCATCATTGTGGTGGGATTGGCGGCGATCGGCGTAATTTTGACGCCGATTTATCTGTTGTCGATGCTGCGCGAAATCTTCTACGGGCCGGAAAACAAAGAACTGACTTCGCACGAAAAGCTGATCGACGCAGAGCCGCGTGAAGTGTTCATCATTGCATCGCTGCTCGTGCCGATTATTGGAATCGGGTTTTATCCAAAGATGCTGACGCAGGTTTATGACTCAAAAACCGTGCAGTTGACGGCTCGATTACGCGATGAAGTGCCAACGTTAGCAGTGCAGAAAGCTACCCCTGTAGCGGATGCCTCAGACGTTGCGAAGCTCGATCGACCTCAAGCGGCTCCAGCCCTTCGATAACGCATTGAGCGAATGAATGGAACGGGTGAAGTTTTTCAAGCTTCACCCGTTCTTTTTTGAGGCTTTCTGTAGCAAACGTCGCGTCTGGATTTTCCCAAGACGTCTTAACGTCAGTTCCGGTTAAGCGGGCGCGACTAAATTCGCGGCTACACAAACGAAGTCCACCTCCATGGACTAAGAAACTGACTCTTAACCCGATAAAGGCGGGTTTGGTCTGTGTAGCCGCGTAGCCGCAGGCAATGCGCGAAGCTAACTTATTCGTTAGGCGTCTTAAGCAACGACCTGCTCATCAACCAATTCAGGCTCCATTCAAATTTGTTAGCCCGAACTCACGTTAATCTAAGTCGCGTCGTCCTTCTAATGCCCGGGCCAGCGTAACTTCATCCGCGTATTCGAGATCTCCACCCACTGGTAAACCAAACGCCAACCGAGTCACACGAGTAAAGGGCTTGAGCAATCCACCAATGTAATAGCTTGTCGTATCGCCTTCGACCGTTGGACTAATTGCCAAAATCACTTCGTCTACAGTTTGTTGATTTACTCGGCGCACAAGCTGTTGAATGTTGAGATGTTCCGGCGTGATGCCATCGATCGGTGAAATCACTCCGCCCAACACATGATATTTCCCGCGATATTCCCGCGTTTTTTCGATCGCAATTACATCACGCGAATCTGCCACCACGCAAATTGTTTTGTTATCACGCTGCGGCGATCGACAAATGTCGCAAACAGGCTCGGCGGCTAAGTGTCCGCACACCGAACAGTACCCAACTTGAAGCTTTGCCTCCATCAACGCCATTGCCAAAGCTTTTACTTCTTCTTCGGGGCGTTTGAGAATGTGTAAGGCTAACCGTTGAGCGGTTTTCGGGCCAACACCGGGGAGGTGTTGCAAATGCTCGATCAAGCGAGCGAGGGGGCGTGTGTAAACCGTTTTCCTTCCTCCGACTTCTTTTATGATCCTAGCGCAGAGACCGTTTAGCCGGGGGGCCATCCCATCGATCGACCGCCCAGAATGTGTAAATGAAGATGATCAACGGTTTGTCCGCCATCTTCGGCGGTATTAATCACCACTCGGTAGCCGTTGCTTAATCCAACTTGGTCGGCAACTCGTTTTGCCGTGAGCAGCAAGTGACCCATCAGCGCGTGATCTTTGGATTCGGCGTCTGAAAGTTTGGCGATCGATTGCTTGGGAATCACCAAAATGTGAACTGGAGCTTGCGGATTCACATCGCGAAAGGCAAGGGCGAGATTATCTTCGTAGACAATATCGGCGGGAATTTCCCGCCGAATAATCTTTCCAAAAATCGTATCGTTAGAGTCGCTCATGCAAGAGTTTTGCTAGTCGATCGCCGTTTATTGTATCAGTCTTGTTGTTGATGCGGTCGATTTCGGATTCAATCAAGTAAATCTATCAATCACGCAAATTGTGAAAGGGTCGTTGGCAAAGCTGAGCAGGTGGGATAAAGCAACGTTTCTCAGACTGCAATAACAGCAATTTTTGCACGCTCAGCACAATAAAGCTGCAAACCGGACTTTAAGCAGTCCAATTCAAAATCTGTCTTAAGATGTATGTTGAATTCGGTAAGCCGTTTAATACTGTAAATCGTGAGGAGTGAATGACGAATTGAACCAAAAGCCCCTGGAGTCGAAACACGGACAGACGCCCAGGGGCTTTTGGTTTGACGAATTCTCGATCGCGTCCACTCGCCAGATAGAATAGGGGATGCAGTCCTGTTTTGGAAGAGAGAACTTATCATGGCGCAGTCAATTATCGCGCAGCCCGTTAGCGAGTCGGACATCTTAACCCTTGACGCCGAGCTTTCGACTCAAAGTCCGCAAAAAATTCTTGAACATGCGCTGCGTCAGTTTGATAATATTGCCATTTCATTTAGCGGTGCCGAAGACGTTGTGCTGATTGACATGGCACACAAAATCGATCCGAACGTAAAGGTTTTTAGCCTGGATACGGGACGACTGCACGCAGAAACTTATCAGTTTATCGATCGCGTCCGCAAACACTACGGAATGACGATCGACATTATGAACCCGGATACGGCTCAAGTCGAAGCGCTTGTCAGCGAAAAAGGCTTTTTTAGCTTTTACGAAGACGGACACAAAGAATGCTGCGGGATTCGGAAAGTTGCGCCGTTGCGTCGGAAGTTGGGCACGCTGGACGCTTGGATCACTGGACAGCGCAAAGATCAAAATCCTTCGACGCGATCGAGCGTTCCGGTTGTGCAAGTGGATACCGCGTTTGGCAGCGAGACTCGATCGCTTATTAAGTTTAATCCGTTAGCAAACTGGACTTCGGCGGATGTGTGGATGTACATCCGCACTTATGACGTGCCATACAACCCGTTGCACGAGCGTGGGTTTATTAGTATTGGCTGTGAGCCGTGCACGCGCCCAACGTTGCCGAATCAGCATGAGCGTGAAGGTCGCTGGTGGTGGGAAGATGCGGGTAAGAAAGAGTGTGGTTTGCACGCGGTTAATCCGACGCAAACGGCTTAGTCGAAAGGGCGTTTCGGGGTGAACTGTGCAATGCGAGTGCGATCGAAATTGCAGGTAATCAACCTGAGTTCTGGATCAGAATCCCAACCCGCCTGGCGACTCAGATTAGCTTCGCACATTGCCTTCGGCTACGGCTACGCGGCTAATCGGTTCCTTCGGAGTTGCGCTTTGCGCGAATCGAAGTCCGCCTAATATTCCACCCAGAATTTGTTGTGAGGAACCCGCGCAGGCGGGTTTTGTCTGTGTAG
Organism: uncultured bacterium; assembly: GCA_964250455.1. Lineage (GTDB taxonomy): Bacteria > Cyanobacteriota > Cyanobacteriia > Leptolyngbyales > Leptolyngbyaceae > CAXUFL01. The sequence continues at coordinate 67,361 of CAXUFL010000012.1, read as the reverse complement.
CCGCGTAGCCGAAGGCAATGTGCGCAGCTAATATTAATCGCCAGGCAATCAGAGCAACCCAACCCGAAATTCAGATTGACTCAGGGAAGCGTTTCTAATGAAGCATTCGGACGGTGCCACGCGCAGCAATCCGAATGCTTGTTTAACCCTTTACCTTGACGTAAACGCTTCCAGCATTGCCTCTGACTCTTCTGAAGTTGGCTCGTTGATCGGGTCATGGGCTAAAGCCGCCTGCACAAACCCTCTAAACAACGGATGCGGACTGCTCGGACGCGATTGAAATTCGGGGTGAAACTGCGTTGCAACGAAAAACGGATGTCCCGGAAGCTCGATGATTTCAACAAGTCTACCGTCGGGCGAAGTTCCGCTTACGACATAGCCAGATTCTAAAAATAAATTACGGTAGGCGTTGTTGAATTCGTAGCGATGGCGATGGCGCTCGTAGATAACTTCTTTCCCGTACAGCTTGAGGGTAAGCGTGTTCGGGGCCAAGCGGCACGGATACAAACCGAGCCGCATCGTTCCGCCTAAATCTACAACGTCTTGCTGTTCGGGCAAAAGATTAATTACGGGATTTTTGGCATCCGGGAAAAACTCAGCGCTGTTGGCGTCATTCAGATGAACCACATTCCGCGCCCATTCAATTACTGAACATTGCATTCCAAGACACAATCCAAGAAACGGGATTTTGTGGGTGCGGGCATATTCGATCGCGGCAATCTTTCCATCAACGCCTCGAAGTCCAAATCCTCCTGGTACAACGATGCCATCGACATCGTGAAGATACTGCGCGGCTCCGTTTTCTTCGAGTTCTTCAGAATTAATCCAGCGCAGATTTAGAGCGCTTCCGGTCGCGATCGCTCCGTGTCTTAGCGCTTCTACAACCGATAAATAAGCATCCGACAGTCGAACATATTTCCCCACGATCGCAATATTGACTTGCTGGGTGGGTTGATAAAGGCGCTCGACTAAGATTTGCCACTGATTCAAATTTGGCTGACGTGGTTCGAGCTGTAGCAGATCGATCGCCTGCGTAGCTAGTCCTTCACGCTCTAACATCAACGGCACTTCGTAAATGCTGCGGGCATCTTGCGAGGAAATTACACAGCTTACGGGAACGTCACAGAACTCGGACATTTTTTCTTTTAGTCCGGGCGGAAGGGGTCGATCGCTGCGGCACACTAAAATATCGGGCTGAATGCCGATCGATCTTAGTTCTTTAACAGAATGCTGCGTCGGCTTAGTTTTCATTTCACCTGCGGCAGGAATCCACGGAACCAGCGTAACGTGCATATACAACACGTTTTGCCGCCCTACCTCTTTGCGAAACTGACGGATTGCTTCGAGAAACGGCAGTGATTCAATGTCGCCGACTGTGCCGCCGATTTCGGTGATTACTACGTCTGGATTTGTATTTTTCGCAACGCGCAGAACTCGTTCTTTGATTTCGTTTGTAATGTGTGGAATGACTTGAACAGTGCCACCGTTATAGTCGCCGCGTCGCTCTTTATTGATCACTGCTTGATAAATCGATCCGGTCGTGACGCTGTTGAGGCGCGACATTGCCGTATCGGTAAAGCGCTCGTAGTGTCCTAAATCAAGGTCGGTTTCGGCCCCGTCTTCGGTCACAAAAACTTCGCCATGCTGAAACGGACTCATTGTGCCGGGGTCTACGTTAATGTAGGGATCAAGCTTGAGAATCGACACCGAGTAGTCGCGTGACTTAAGTAACCGTCCGAGACTGGCTGCCACGATCCCTTTACCAATGCTAGAAACAACGCCACCTGTAACGAACACAAACTTAGTCATAAATCCCTGGGGCACTCGTGCTGGAAATGTATCCGACCTATTTTGACACATGGTTTTCCAGTTCGGCGTTGAAATTAAACTAGAATTTTTGTGTTTCAAAAAATCGTGTCATTGAATGCTGTCAACTATTGGTATGAAGGTCGATCGCCCCAAACGGGTGAGTGGCTACGATTGCCGCGCACACCGGAAATAGAAGCGATCGCTCGTCATCTGATAGAGGATCTTGCTGCTGATCCGCAGTATTCGCACGAAGGCAAAATGTATGGCGTGTTGCTAATCGAAACGTCAAGCGGAGCGCGTCAAATTCTCAAAGCGTTTTCTGGATTGCTTAACGGTGCCGCGTATCTTGAAGGATGGGTGCCGCCGATCGAGGGACGGGATTCAATGGCGATCGCCGAGTCTCAAACGCTGATGCAGCTCGATCGCTTAAAACAAGAAATCGTTGACCTAAAGTTGATGCCCGAACGCCAACAGTATGACGATTTAAACCAGAAATTTAAGCAACAATTAGAAAACTTAGCGCAACGTCATCAACAACAAAAACAACAGCGCCAACAGCAACGTGAAATCCTCGCTCAAACGCTAAGCGGTGAACCGTTAGAAATGGCGTTAACGGCACTTGATAATCAAAGCCGTCGAGAAGGCATCGATCGACGAAACTTAAAGCGCGATCGGGACGCTGTTCTAACGCCACTCCAACACGCGATCGATCAAGCCGATACTCAAATTCGCACGATTAAACAACGTCGCAAACTGTTATCGAAAACGCTGCAAGCTCAACTGCACCGATCGTATCGATTAACGAATTTTGCGGGGCAGTCTCGATCGCTCGAAGATTTGCTCGGATCGATGCCAACGGGTACCGGAGAATGCTGTGCTCCAAAGCTTTTACATTATGCTGCAACTCACAACCTTAAGCCTTTAGCAATGGCTGAATTTTGGTGGGGATCGACTGAGAAAGTTCCAGGTGAGTTTTATCCGGCCTGCGTCGATCGCTGCCAACCGTTGATGGGATTTTTGCTGTCTGGATTAGCGCCGCAGCTTGAGATTGTGTACGAAGATAATTGGCTGATTGTTGTCAACAAACCATCGGGATTGCTATCGGTGCCGGGGCGGTATCGGCATACGCAAGAGAGTGTTAAAAGTCAATTGTCACCCGAAGTTTGGGCAGTGCATCGGCTCGATCAAGACACATCGGGACTGCTTGTTTTTGCGCGAGACGCTGACACGCATCGCCAGCTTAATGCTCAATTTCAACGGCGACAGGTTGAGAAAATTTACGAAGCGGTTTTGGCGGGAACGGTGGCGCCAACTGAAGGCACGATCGATCTACCGTTGTGGAGTGATCCGCATAATCGACCCCGACAAACCGTAAACTGGCAGCTTGGAAAACCGAGCCTGACGCGCTATCGAGTTTTGAGCCTGGACACCACGCGCATTGAATTTCTTCCAGTCACAGGACGCACGCATCAGCTTCGAGTTCATGCGGCGGTTGGGCTGAATGCGCCAATTTTAGGCGATGCGCTTTATGGAATCGCGCTAGAGCGGCTTTATCTGCACGCACGGGAATTGCGCTTCATTCATCCCCAAACCAAACAAACGCTACACTTACAAATAGAAACGCCGTTTTAAGAGTCGCCCTTAAGATGGGTGCCTCAATATTCAGATTCACGTAGACTAATCCAGCTATTTCGATTCAGGCGTCTACAATTTTTCACGGTGATAGCTTAATCTCGATCGAGTGACCTGCATGAGCGATTTGTTTCCGATTTTAGGATTTGATCATCTAGAGTTTTATGTGGGCAACGCGAAACAAGCGGCAGTCTTTTACGAACGATGCTTCGGATTTTCGATGATCGCGTATCGTGGGCTTGAAACGGGAAATCGAGAAATCGCGTCGTATGTGATGCAGCAAAATGAGATTCGATTTGTGCTGAGTTCCGCTCTTGATCCGGCACACCCGATCGCGCTTAATGCCACGAAGCACGGTGATTATGTCGCTGTGATCGCTTTAACCGTGCTGGATGTCGATCGCGCTTTTGAAGAAACAACGGCACGCGGGGCGCTAGGGGCGATTTCACCGATCGAAGAAAGCGACGAAACCGGACGCTTTCGATCTGCTGCGATTTACGCTTATGGCAATACCATAATTAAATTTGTGGAACGTCATGATTACGCTGGAGTTTTTGCACCGGGATTTGTGCCGCGATGCACAAAAAATCCGTTAGAAACAGGATTAATCAAAGTTGATCACGTGGTTGGTAACGTTGAGCAAGGAACGATCGATCATTGGGCAAAATTTTTTACAGACACTCTGGGATTTGAGTTATTAATTCAGTTTGACGATCGAGCGATCGCGACTCAGTATTCTTCGCTCACGTCGAAAGTAATGCAAAATAAAACTGGAACGATCAAGCTTCCGATTAATCAACCCGCACCCGGAAAAGGTAAATCGCAAATACAAGAGTATCTCGAATACAATCACGGTGCAGGCGTTCAGCACGTTGCTTGCGTGACGCAAAATATTATAGAAACAGTAACAAAACTAAAACAGCTAGGTGTTGAATTTTTGCGCGTTCCAAAGCCATATTATGAAACGCTAGAAGCGCAAATTGGACAGATTCAGCCCTCGATTGAGCAGCTTGCCGAACTGGGAATTCTAGTCGATCGAGATGCTTCGGGTTATTTACTACAGATCTTCACAAAGCCTGTGCAAGATCGCCCCACTTTATTTTTTGAAATCATCGAGCGCCACGGCTGCGACGGATTTGGCGAAGGCAATTTCAAATCGCTGTTTGAAGCGATCGAGCGCGAACAGGCTTTGCGCGGCAATCTCTAACGCATCGACTGGGGAAGTGGATAAAACTGTCCAGCAATGCCGATGCTGCGATCGTTCACGTTCAACAGGTCGGTTTTGTAAACGGCGAAAAATAAGTAATCTTCCTGCCGGACGTAACCGTTGACGAATTTTGCAGCCAAACCATACGGCATCGGTGCGATCGTGGCACAGGTAAATTGAGCCGAGAACGTTTGCTGCGGTTGCTGGCAGATTGATTCTTTGAATCGCCAAGTGACATCAGCAATGTACGACTCTCTAGAGGGTTTAGTCGATGCAAGAAAGATAATGACGAATATCACCAGCAAGCCTACACCGGAGAAAATCGGCGGTAATTTAGGCTGTGTAGGTCGTGACGTAGGTTGAACGGTCATGATTTAGGTCTCCATTGCTTGAGGAACGATGTTTTGTTGCCACCAGTTGAGTTGATCGAGCAAGCGCGCGATCGAATCAGGCGCGATTAATGCGGCGATCGTGGCTTCAAGCGGATTGTGCGGTGGCATCTGCTCGGCTTGAACGGCTTGCAGATGAATTAACTGCTCGCCGATCGATTCCGCCCCTTGCTGCATTAACAAATTGCCAAACTGACTGATGATTTCTGTGCTGTAGCGGTAGCCTTGCGCACTGCATAAAATGGTTTGCGCTTGATTCAAAGGAATCGGAGCATCGCTGCTCAACTGAATTTGGGCCCGGTGCGATCGCGGCTCGATGCGTCCGAGCAGCCACGATCGCACAATCACAGCGTCAGCTTCAATGGGCGTGAGCAATTGACCCGGTGTGATCAAGGCGCGATCGCCCACGCGCACATGCAGCTTCTCAAACGCCGTTCGATTAGACACAAGCTGGTAAGCGTCTCGCGCTGCGGCTTCGTGTGCCCAAGCGGTAAACGGAAACACTGCCCGCTCTTGGAAAAACAAAATTCGCTCTGGATCGCTGGTATTAATCAGGTTGTAGTCGGTGCCGCGAGCATAAGCGTACTGTCTGAGCAACGCAGGTAAATTGCCAGCGTGCGCTTGATCGAGGCCCAACAGTCGAATCAAATGAATGTTGTGCTCGGTGTCGCAGTTATCGCGCAGTTGAATCAACTCGTGACTTTCTCGATCGCGCTGTCTTAATGCCGCTCCTAGCTCGGCTTCGGTCGGAAAACGCCGCTTGAGTTCATTCACGACGTGCAGACGATTTAAGCTTGGTTGAATCAATTGAGTGACGTGATGCTCGATCGTGGCTTTTAATTGCTCAGACGCTTGAAACTGCGGCAGCGCATCAGGAAGAAGCTGACGAATAACTTCATCAACGGCAAACGATTCCGTTTCCGGCAGGATTCGAGCGTAATACTCGTCTAGCTCTGCCCCGGTTTTAATTAAAAACAAGCCGTTTGGACACTCAAACTTTGGATCATACGCAACCACCGTTTTGAGTTGTTGCTGCCAGTCGGTTGAAAGCGCGATCGCGGTTGTTTCGATGTGCTGCCAATTTAGTAAAACCGCACGAACCGGACTTTGTAACTGTTCGAGCGTTTTCACAACGGCGATTTGAGCTTTGTGCTTGAGCCAGTTGCGTAGATTTTGCTTCAGAATGCTGAGGTAGTAGCGGGCTTTTTCGTCGATTTGAGCCTCGAGTTTGGCTTGGTACGATCGCGAATTAAACCAGGGTTTTGGCTGATCCAGGAGCTGCTGCAACGTGGGAATCGTTTGGGTTTGAAACGCTTCGATCGCGCTTTGAGTTTGACGGTATGATTCCTCGTACTGCGGTAATTCGCGGGCAGCTTCAGCCGCAATTAGGTTTAACACCCGGATCAGCATCGTGAGAAACTGACGCAGGGCGGCGATTCCATCCAAACGCAGCACTTCTACCACGATCGACTGCAACTGCGCTTCAAACTCTTTGACGATCCTCGATCGACGTTCTTCTAAAACGGTTTCAATGTCTTCAGCCGCGTCTAAAGCTTGCTGGAAAGCTAACCACGTTTGGGTTTCTGCTTGTCGCAGCAAGGTCATTCCTTTTAAACTCTGCGTGTTGGCATCCACTAAGCTCAGGGTTCGATTCAGCGTGAGCAACCCGGATTCTGTTGGCTCTTCGAGTAACCGATTCAAAAGCTGTTCGTTTTGCCCTGCCAAGACTCGCTGCTGCAAAATGAAATCTTCAACTTTTTTCTTGATCGCGTCGGCTGAAATTGAAGTTAGCAGGTGCCGCATGACCGCATCGGCGAGTTTAAGAATCGCATATCGACGCAAGCGATCGCGACCCAGCACGATCGAGCTAAAGCCCATACTGATCCCGAATTTCGGTTCTCCGACGATCGTCGTTTCGCTGGCTTTGACAATAAAATCCGCCGACTGCGCCTCGCGTCGTGCGCCGATCGTGCTGGTTGCCAGCGTGAGTAGAAGCTGCGAGACTAAGCTGATTTGATCCGGCAGAAACAAGCCTTGCGGCGGATCAGCATGATTAATGTCAGAAATTACGATCGTCGGCACGTAGGCTGACAGCCTAGATTGTAGTTTGGCGTGTCCGGGTTGGCGTTGGCGTTGGTAATAGCATCCGGTGCTGGTGGCAACCAGTTCTTTGAGCATTGCGGCCGTAATTGCTTGAGCGTTGATCAAATCTTTTCCGGTATTGACTCCGCCCGGAATCAGCAGCACGCAGGAAAACTGAAGATTAATTTGCAACGCTTGTGCACTCGATCGCACAAGCTGTTTGAGCGATTCAAAGCTTCCGCTTCCAAATCCACCCAGCGACGACGCTACTAAAATGACGCGAAGTTGCTCTTCGGGAGCGTTGGCGTCAGTGCGATTTGTCAAGGTGCGCTTAAAGCAATTGCGGATGGTGCGATCGATCGTGTCTTTGTTGATTTCAAAAGCGATGTAGCCATTTGATCGCGCTCCTCCAGCCGCGTGCGTGCCTGACTGAAGCGCGCGAATTCCTGCCCGATTAAAATTCTCAAATCGTCCTGGATGTCGTCCAGCTTCAATGCTGTGAATTAAATCCGGACGCGGAGCCGAACATAAAATGAAATCTCCGGTGCGCCATTCGGTGATTACATTATTTAACGGAGTGTGATTCGGATAAACATGAGTTCCGTCAATGTCAATGCCAATAACTTGAATGCCAGATTCTAACAGCGCTAACTGCTGCTGTAGATTAGAATCGAGCGAAAGCTGTTTGAGCTGATCAATCCAGGCTTGGCGCTGTCTAAGCAGATCTAGCCCGATCGCGCACGGAGTCGTTCCTGTTGTAATGACGATCGTGTGTTTCATAATCGTTGCTTTCATTAGAGGCGAGTTCGATGATTTTCTCGCTGCGTTGTTGTAGAGCTTTTCGGAAGTGGTGAGCGTAGCGAATTCCACTCAGGTTAATGAGAGGCGGCTTGAATGAAATAGCTGAGTTGTTTTGGCGCGTTCTTTTGATGCGAGGGGTCGATGTGCCAAGTGCGATGTTTGTACTGAACTTGGAACGATCGATCGCCAGGTAAGGTCAATCCTTCGGGCGGAACGGGTGATTCGTTGCAGCGCAACGCTTCTGAGGTTTCCAGATGCACCATACCTGAACTTGTAGCAGTAATGGAAAACAAGACGTCGATCGAGCCTAGATTCTTGATCACGTAGTGATGCTCCGCTTTTGTTCCAAATTTGACGGGAATTTCGGGAGATAACCACACTGTTTTTGCGGCGCGATTTGGAATGGATCGATCGCTTACCGCATCGAGTTCTGTCACAAGCAAAGACTGAACCGGATTCAGAACGGGTTCTACAAGCGGGCGCGTTGAAGTCGGCTTTCTAGCGCTGAGGAAAACAAGTCCACCCAGCACGATCGGAACGCTTATTAGCCACAGCACCGAATTTGAGCTAGAACTCGGCGGACTTTGTGGAATCGATTTAGGCACCTCGATTTTTTCTGAAACTGTGACAGAATTACGGTTTGCTGATGCAGTGATCAACGGTTTTTTGTCAGACAGCGTTTGGATTGCGCGTTGTTTTGTAGCGCGATGCATTCCCCAACTCAAGGTCGCTTCGCTGAACTCGCGCCGTAAAAACTGCGTTAAATCAAAGCTTGTTTTGCCAACTGAAGGTTCTGGCTGTCCGTCGGTCAGCACGGAAACATGAAAGCTTTCAGGAACCGTTGAATTTTGACTTAATTGCAGCGCCACCAAGCGAATTTGCTTTGCGGCTTCATCAAAATTGGTTTGTTCACCCTCGGGTTTGAGCTTTGACAAAGCGGCAAGAATGCGATCGCGATTCGCCGCTCCAATTAAATAGTCATCAGCTACCACGTCAGCCGTGGTATCAAATCGAATCAGAATCACATGCTGACAGTTCACCTTATCAAAGGATTGCGATCGCACAAATTGATTGAGTTGATGCTGAACTTGGATAAATCGCTGATGGTTTCGCATCGAGCCAGACGTATCAATCGTTATCACTTGAACGGTTTCAGCTTGACAAGTTTGCGGACGGGGTTTAGGTTGCCAAAGCGAAGACGCAGCAGAAGCAGGAACGATCGCTCCAAGAAACTGCGAAGCAACGGCGGCAAATAGCGAAATCAAAAATGGACGCATTTCAGAAACTCCTGATGATCGATTTATGTCAGTTGAATGGTTTTCTCGTTGACTTACAAGCGGGTTGTGCCCTCGAAGTTCCACCTGAGCGGGGGATTCAAGAGGCAACTTTTGCAGGTTTTTGCAGGTCACGATCGGCAACAAAGCGCTTTATTGAACTCGCGCTAATTAAGTGCAATAAAGAAAAAAGCTGGAGAGTACCTTAGCACTCGCCAGCTTTCGGAGTTGATGGGTCAACTTTCCCAGCCAGTTTAATTGTGTTTACCAACTGTTTCTAAAATCGTTAGTTTATAAACTACCTAGACATTCTAGAAACTGTTTTTGCTTGATTTCTTTAGTGAAGCTCTAATCGATACGAAAATGTGAGCGAGACCGTCACAAAACAACGATTTCTGTGTTGCTTAACCTCGCATTCGAGCGATCCGTACCCGCTCTCTTCGAGCAGTTTAAGCACAGACGCTTCGAGATGGTGCAATCGATCGACCTGTTGCCCTTTCCAAAGCTGTAATTCTGATTGCGTCAAGTAGAGTGGCTCGATCGGGGTTCCTCGCAAACTCAGCTTGAATCCTCGATTCTGCTGACTTAAACACCGCTCACACCGAATCATTAAAATCCCTTCACCATAATGCTGATACCGACGCAAAATTCGTTTGCAAAGCGTGAAAAACTGGTCTAGGGTCATACAACACTGATAACCTCCGCATCAACCTGATAGACATACCTTACCATAACTGTTTGTTGGAAGTAAAGCATTCTGCACGATTTAAAGTCGGATTGAGTGCGAGGCTTCGCTGTGAGCGATCACAATTCTTCACATATAGCCCATGTTCAGCCGTAGGTTGTGACCTGGGTAAACGGCTTTCTGACTTGTCTCTAGCAATTAGCCTGGAAAAAATCACCGATAAGCTGCTAAATCAAGTGTTACCGACGATCAATGATCTATTATAAAGTGTTGCTAGAGGTCTGGACAGTTCCACAAAAGTATGGACTGTTCAGGACATGCGGTTGTGCGGTTGTGCATCAGCCCAGACGACCGATGCGATCGAAACAATAGAGGGTAGTTAGATTATGAAGCTTGAATCGGTATACGATACCCTTGATTCTGCGGTCTTTAAGAACCAAGCAAGACACCTAACTAAAGTTGAAGCGCTGATTTTAGAAGGCGCATTGTGCAACAAAACCTACGATGACATTTCTAGGCAATCACCGTACAGCCTTAACTACCTAAAGCGGGATGTGGGCCCGAAGTTATGGCGATTGCTGTCGTCGGTGTTTAAGACTAATATTAGCAAGAAGAATTTTAGAGAAGTTGTTCTAGAACATAACCTGATCGACCATTACCCAATCATTCCTGAAGTTCAGGAGTTGCGTACAGCTTACGAAGCGCCTTCATTGCGGGTCGATTGGGGCGATGCCGTAGATTTAGCCGAATTCTACGGTCGAACCGAAGACATTGAAAAATTAAAGCACTGGATTCTAGGCGATAAAAGTAATGCTTGCCGCATGGCTATGGTATTGGGCATTGGCGGCGTTGGTAAAACCGCGCTTAGTGTGAAAGTCGCAAAAGATAAAGATGTTCAATCTGAATTTGACTTTGTGATTTGGCGATCGCTCGTCACTTCACAAAGCGAGTCCCCAATAGCGGCACCCGATAGCGAGTCCCCAAAAGCGGCACCTAGTTTAGATGGTTTATTAACCGATATCCTCGGCGTTTTTCCCGACAGTGATTCAACTAAAAACGAAATTACATCGCTGTTGCAGAAGTTTGTTCGTTATCGCTGTTTGCTAATTATCGACGGCATCGAGCAGGTACTACAAGCGGGAAAACGAGCAGGACGATATCAGGATGGCTACAAGCACTACGGCGACCTAATCCGGCGGGTTGGAGAAGAAAATCACCAAAGCTGTTTAATGCTGGTCGGGCGAGAAAAACCCGATAATATTGCGCTAATGGAAGGCAAGTTTGTGCGATCGCTAACGGTCAACGGACTCGAACGCAAGGATGCAGAGGAAATTATTAAGGTCAAAGGATTTTCGCTTGATCAGCATCGTTCAGACTGGACAACCCTGATTAATCACTATCAAGGACATCCATTAGCCATTAAGCTGGCGGCAACTACGATTTATGATTTATTTAACGGCGATGTTCAGTTATTTTTGAAGCAAAACCGACTTTTGTTTAATCGCATTTACGAAATGATCGATGAGCAAATTAAGCGGACTTCAGAAATAGAAGAATTGTTGCTTAAAGAAATTGCAAGGCGCGGTGGCGCAGTTCCCTTGACTGCACTAGAAGATCTAAAAAACGCCATTCAACCGCTCAAAGACCAAGTGAAATACATAGGAGCGCTAATGTCGCTCAAGAACCGATCGCTGATCGATGTAGACGATCATAAATTTACGCTTCATGCATTGGTAAAAGCCTATATTTTAGAAAAGTTTATTAGCGGAAAAGACGCACAGTCAAATCTCAAACAATTCAATATTGAAAATGACTTATTAGAAACTTCCTACCGATCAGATTTAGCCGATAGCAACTCAAAAGATATTTTTATTGAAAATAGTAGTAAACCGTCTGAAGCGCCGATTCTTGAATCAGAAATCAAAGACTTTCACGATGGCATGGGCGACGTGCTATCGGGGGCTTACAGTCACCAGCAGAAATTTTTCGCGATCGGCGATGCTGAAGGCCGCATTCACGTTTGGCAAGTTTCTGGAAACCGCTTTTCGCATTACAAATCCTGGCAAGCTCATCAAAGCTGGGTTAGAACTGTTGCGTTTAGCCCCGATGATACGCTGCTTGTAAGCGGCAGCAACGATCGCACGATTAAATTTTGGAATTTTCACACAGGCGAACTACTCTACACTCATTCAACTAAAGAATGGATTCGCTCGATCGCGTTTCACCCGAATAAACAACGGCTTGTGACCGGAAGCGACGCCCATATTATGCTTTATGATTTGGCAATCCGGGCAGGCAAACCCACGATTCTAGGGCAAAAACTCCTTAATATTAACGCGCATTATGATCATCGAGTGCGATCGGTAGCTTTTAGCTCAGACGGTCAATATTTTGCCACCGGAAGCGACGATTGCCGCGTGATTCTTTGGGACGCCAAAACGGACACCTCGCTTGAAATATTTGAAGGACACGAAAACCGGATTCGCTGTGTTGCTTTTAGCCCAAGCAGAACTGAACCTTATCTCGCTAGTAGTAGCGACGACGGCACCATCCAAATTTGGAATTACAAAACCAATGAACTGATTGCCATGTCAACTGGACACAAAGACCGCATTCGATCGATTGCATTTAGCCCAGATGGAAAATTTCTCGCGAGTGGCAACGACGATCGCACCATTATGGTATGGGAAGTTAAGCCTGGCGAATTATCCCTTTACGCCACTTTTGGCGATCGATCTGATCACTGTGCTGGACGGATTAACAGCGTTGTATTTAGTCCAGACGGTCGCTATCTCGTGAGCGGTGGCGATCGACAAACCCTGAAAGTCTGGGATTTAGAAACACAGCGCTGTGTTAAACATATCGAAGGAATTACCCACGGCATTCGATCGCTCATGTTTTACGACGACGAAACCTTGATTAGCGGCAATGACGATCACACAATCAAAATGTGGAAGGTGTTGGACAATCAAACGCAGGAGTGCATAAAAACCTTAGCGGGTCACAACGGACGCATTCATTCTCTAGCGCGACACGGTTCGATGCTGGCCAGTGGTAGCGATGACTGCACGTTCAAACTGTGGGATCTCGATGCTGGACAATGCACGCAAACCACAACCCCCGCTTCGCATTGGGTACGATCGGTGGCGTTTAATTCAAACGGGAATTGGTTAGCAGTGGCGGGTGATGATGGAATTGTTCAGCTTTGGCCGCTTCAAAATGGGGTCGTTGCCAGCGATCGCAAACCAAAAATTCAAGAGGGCAAACACGCGCATTGGGTAAGATCGATCGCCTTTAGCCCGAACAACAAATATCTGGCAAGTGCTGGAGATGACCAGGTAATTTACTTCTGGAATCTAGACGCTAAACAATCTTGGAAAGCCGAAAAGCACGAGCACCGAATTCAATCGATTTCGTTTAGCCCTGATTCTAAAATTCTCGCAAGCGGCAGCGATGATACGACGATTCGACTGTGGCACGCCCATAACGGAAAATCTTGCATGGAGCCGTTAATCATTCCAGACAGTAAGGCGGGCGTGAAGTCGATCGCGTTTAGTCCGAAAAGTAGTCATTTGTTAGCAAGCGGTGGCGAAGATGGCGTTGTTCGTTTGTGGAATCTTAAAACCCGAAAGTGTCGCGACCTGGGTCAGCATAACAGTGGTATTTTGGCGATCGCGTTTAGCCCGAACGGTCGATCGATCGCGAGCAGCAGTCGCAATGGCGAGATTTGTATTTGGAAAATTTAGACTAAAGCGGACTCGATCGAGTCCGCTTCAGGTTGCTATGCCTTAATCGCCTGCTTGTTTTGTGCCAAAAACTTCTCAAGCTCGGTTAACGCATCTGCATCGACTTTGGTTTGCATCGGGCAGAATTTCGGGCCGCACATCGAGCAGAATTCTGCGGTTTTGTAAATATCTGCCGGAAGCGTTTCGTCGTGATATTCGCGAGCACGATCGGGATCTAGCGATAACTCAAACTGGCGATTCCAATCGAAGTTATAGCGAGCGCGGGACAACTCATCATCGCGATCGCGAGCACCGGGACGATGCCGCGCGATATCCGCCGCGTGCGCTGCAATCTTGTACGCGATCAACCCGTTGCGCACGTCTTCAGCGTTGGGTAAGCCGAGATGCTCTTTAGGCGTGACGTAGCACAGCATTGCTGTACCGTACCAGCCTGCCATCGCAGCTCCGATCGCTGACGTAATGTGATCGTATCCGGGAGCAATATCCGTGACCAACGGGCCTAGCACATAGAACGGTGCTTCTGAGCACTCTTCCATTTGCTTGCGGACGTTGAACTCGATTTGATCCATCGGCACGTGTCCGGGCCCTTCAACCATAACTTGCACATCGTGTTCCCACGCTTTGCGCGTTAGTTGTCCGAGGGTTTTGAGTTCGGCTAACTGTGCGGCATCAGAGGCATCGTGCTGGCAACCCGGACGCAGCGAATCGCCTAAGCTAAACGACACATCGTATTTTTTGAAAATTTCGATAATGTCGTTAAACCGCGTGTAAAGCGGATTCTGACGGTGATGATGCAGCATCCAACGGGCAATAATACCGCCGCCCCGCGAAACAATTCCGGTCAGGCGATTTTTTACAAGCGGCAAATGCTCGATCAAAATGCCTGCGTGAATTGTCATATAGTCCACGCCTTGCTGAGCGTGCTTTTCAATCACATGCAGAAAATCATCTTCGGTGAGATTTTCTAAATTACCGTGTACGCTTTCTAGCACTTGGTAGATCGGCACCGTTCCGATCGGGATCGGAGAAGCGTGAATAATAGCGGTGCGAATTTGATCTAAGTTTCCGCCGCCTGTAGACAGATCCATCAAGGTATCCGCCCCGTATTTCACAGCCAGATTGAGCTTGTCGATTTCTTCACTGATGTTAGACGAATTGGGAGATGCACCGATGTTGGCGTTAACTTTGCATTTTGAAGCAATGCCGATCGCCATCGGCTCTAAATTCAGGTGATTGATATTAGCTGGAATAATCATTCGCCCGCGTGCGACTTCATCGCGAATCAGCTCAACCGGAAGATTCTCCCGCTTGGCAACATAATGCATTTCTTCGGTGATCACGCCTTTGCGGGCATAATGCATCTGAGACACGTTTTCCTGTCCGCGACGCTGAGCAATCCAGTCTGTGCGCATATTCAGAATTCCTCAAATAAACAGCTTCCCTTCGCTGGCATTACCCAGTCTCAGGTTCTAAGGGTTTGTTCTCAGCCCGATGTTGGGCACCCCTAGCTTGAGAGTTCATCGTATCATTCTCAACAGAAGGTGCGATCGTTGCTTTGAGAAAGTCAATATTTGATAAATCAAGCTAACGATCGACGCTACAAAAGAATTATTCTCCTGAAACAAAACTTCAATTAACGGCGTTAACGATCGGTTCTAAAGATTTTGTAATCGTAACGGGTTGGTCACAACTGACACTAAGTCAAACGTTGTTGAACGCTCTAAAATCATCGCACCAAGCAACCGATTGCAGAATGAACACACACCACTCAACGCGATCGCAAAGCAATCTTTCTTTAGAATATCAAGGCCGTTGAATCACGTTCGGATTATTTCGGGCGCGGTTAGACGTTAAGAACGATCGCAAAAACAGCGATCCTAATGCATTGTCATGCTGAAAACGAACAGTTACTTTTGTAACTATTGAATCAACCGCTACGGAATTATGCCCTTCACCAGAATAAAGCCTTTCTGGTAGTGCTAACATGGCTTTATTCATCTCTTTTTTAAGGTGCGATCAACCGCATTCAGAGTGAATCAAACCAAACGATCGAGATTGCTTGAATCTCTCAGCGTTGACCAAAGCTGATTCTATACTCAATCAGTAACGATTAGCGCTTTGCGAAACTTCAAGAAATCATAGTTTTCATTGAAAACTATGATCAAAACGGTGCGCTATCTGACCTTTTTGATTGGTTCTGGAGCTTTTTCAATCTTTAATTGTATTGATTAATCGACTTGTGCAGTTTTTGTTTGTGCAGGTGCATTATCTGGCATAACTTGCAAAGTTAACTGCCAGTTTTTTCCAGTCTCTAGACAGGAGAAAGCTAGTAAGCGTTTATGCAGTTTTTGTCAATAAAGCCGCTTGATAATTTTTGATTCTGTATTTTTATTGCTCTTTTTCTTTGCTCGGTGCATATGCGGCGTTCTAAAGTCTCTCCTAAAACATTTAACCTTCTAAGTATCGGTCAACGTGGCGTTGGGAAAACCGTTTTTTTAGCGGGTAGCTATGCAGAATTACACGGTGATTCTTCAGAGTCGCCGCTCAAAACCGCACTAGAAGCGGGCAGCGCTGATTTTTTTAAGTTCGCGATCGACGCCCAACAATTAAGCGATCGTCCTGCGTCTTTTTGGTTTGAGTGCCAAGACGAAGACGTGGAGGCAAACCTTGAGAAAATTTTGCATCACATCAAGCAAACTGGATTGTATCCACCCGCCACGATCAAAATCACAAATTTTAACTTTCGATTAAAACAGCGCACCGCTCGAACGATTGAAACGGTTTGCAATTTTCGCTGGTGGGATATTCCGGGCGAATGGTGCAGCTTGCGCAATGTAGAATTTCAAGAAATTGTGATTACGTCGCACGCTTGCTGCGTGTTTATTAATGCTTACGCCTTGAGCCACGATCCACGCTACGCACCGATTTTGCAAGATATTTTCAATCAAGTTGTGGCGATCGCGTCGCTGGTGCAGCAGCACCGAATTAAATACGCGATCGCGCTGATTTTGACGCAGTGCGATCGGCTAGATGCGGAAGATACAAAGCAGCTTAAAGAAAAACTGCAACCGCTCATCGGGCGGCTTGAAGACTTTAGAACCCATTATCGGGTTTTTTACTCAGCGATTCCGATCGTCTCGATCAAGGGTCATGCCGAACTCGATGCAAAAGGAGCCGCCGATCCGTTGCTGTGGCTGCTGACCGAATTAAACAAACGCAGTCGATTTCAACCTGAACGCAACCTCGCCAGCAGTTTATCTCGCAAGCCAGTCAGACAGCAGCGTTTTCCACCGCGTTTAGGGCGATTTATGGTGGTACTCACGATTACAGGCATTAGCCTGTTGGGAATTGGCATTCTACTCTTGTTTGGGTTGGGTTTAGTGAAAATAACTCCGACACCCTTACCTGCTCAAGAACAACGATCGCCGTAATCCACTGGTTGGAATGGCTGATTTTTATAAAGTTAAAGTAATAAAACCCGCTCACGAAATTTTGCTCATGCCTCTGCTTTTAGGTCAACTTATTTATACGAGTTTTGCCAACGTGGGCTTTCAAGCCTTAATTAGTGCAGAGGTTCCGGTTGAGGTTCGCCAGAAATTCATCGAGCAAATTGTTTATCAACATTGGGATTCCTATAATCCACCAGATGAGAATTATCGAGCCGCTTATCTTTACCAAATTTCTGCAACTGAAACGTTATTTGGCTGGCTGTACAACGACGGAACCGACGATTTTGATCGAAGTCATGTTCCTTATTTTGTTTGTTATTACCTGCCGCAGGCGCTTGAAAGCACTCAACTTCGATTGATTTTTAGGTGCTTATTAATGGGGCCGACCAACTTAATCGATCGACAATCTCCGCCCAACGAAATCGAAAGCGTTGTTCTTTCAAATCAACCTTATCAATCTGCGCGAGCGGGCGTTGGAATTTTTGCGCCAATTCAAGAGCAAGCTTACCTAAGCGTGCAGCAGGGAAAATTATTTAGGTTATTTGTATCTGAAGATACTACTGGGCAAAATCTTAAAATCGCTTCGTCGATCGACGAAGAGCGCAACGCTAAAGATAATGGTTTTGGGTTAGAGGAGCTAAAAAGTTTAAGCGATGGAAACTACTCTGTAGCGGTTTCTTCAGATTCACGTGCCGCGATCAAAGCTCAAGAGTCCTCAAAAATTGTTGATGAGTTAATCACGCGATCCGAGCTAGAAACGTATCAGCAAATTCTTTTATCAAAGGCACAGGCTGACGGGGTTCAGCCCGTGCCGTTTAATGTTTGGCAATCGGGTGAATTTGTTTTGCAGTTGCGTTTTGCGTTAATCGGAGTTGCGGCGTTAATCGGGCTAATTTTTAGCAGCGTTTACCTGCTGCGATTGATTCCAAGCCCGATCGTGCAAATCTCCAACCCAAAATCAACCACTGGATTCAGCGACCCGATTTTAGCGAAAACCTTTTTAGATACCGCTCCGGTTTGGTCGGTGGTTTTGAGTCCAGACCGACGAACGGTAATCGGAGGCGGTGCCAATCAAACCATCAAAGTTTGGGATATTGAAACGGAAAGAGTGTTAAAAACGCTTTCGGGGCATCAAGACGTGGTGCGATCGCTGGTGCTGACTCCGGACGGAAAAACGCTAATCAGTGGAAGCGGCGACTGCACGATCAAGATTTGGGATTTGCAAACGAATCAACCTATTCAAACCCTAAAACAAGGAAGTGCAGTTTGGGCATTAGCGCTCAGCCCGGATGGAAAAACCTTGTTTAGCGCTGGCGATGATGGCGTTTTCAACGTGTGGCAGCTTGCAAGCGGAGAACGCCTACAAGCGGTTCCAGCGCATTCCAGTCGGATTTTTGCGATCGCAGTCAGCCCTGACGGAAAAACGCTGGCAACGGCAAGTTTTGATCAAACCATCAAACTGTGGAATGCTCAAACCGGGGCATTGCTCACAACGCTGAGCGGACACACCGATGCAGTTCGCGCGCTCGCCTTTAGCCCGGATGGAAAAACCCTTGCCAGTGCAAGCTGGGATAAAACTCTCAAACTGTGGAATTGGGACACTGGAGAACTGATTCGCACGTTTGTAGGACACAAAGCGCGAGTGGTAGAGGTGCGCTTTAGTCCAGATGGGAAAACTTTAATCAGTGGTAGCGTCGATAATTCCATTAATTTTTGGGCGCTTCAAGATGGAACGTTGCTGCGATCGCTGAGCGGTCATACCGATTGGGTTTTATCGCTTTCGATCGCTCCTC
Source organism: uncultured bacterium (assembly GCA_964250455.1). Taxonomy (GTDB): domain Bacteria; phylum Cyanobacteriota; class Cyanobacteriia; order Leptolyngbyales; family Leptolyngbyaceae; genus CAXUFL01. The sequence continues at coordinate 48,494 of CAXUFL010000012.1, read as the reverse complement.
CATCTACCCGTGCAGCCGAGTTGAATCGCTTCGCTAGTAGCAGCAAAGACCAAACGATTCGGATTTGGCAATTTCGCTGAAAACATTACTTCACGCTCATGAAACTCAAAACAACTCCAATAGTATTGCTGTCTATTCTTTCTGCGTGTTCCCCTCGCCTCGAAGAACGAACAGCGACTGTACAGCCTCAACTGCAACAATCCAAATCTTCATCGAATCCAGCAACGCTCAAACAGCTTCTTGACACAAAGCAATGTCGATCGTGTGATTTAAAAGGAGCTGATTTAAGTCGGGCTGATTTGAAAGGGGCAAATCTCGAAGAAGCAGATTTGCGCGGTGCAAACTTGAGCCAAGCAGATTTAAGCAACGCAAATTTGATTCAGGCGGATTTGCGCGGCGCTACGCTCAAGCAAGCGAATCTGAAGCAAGCAAAATTAACCGCAGCGCTGCTCAGTTGGAGCGGAGACAGCAAAACTCCGGGCGGCTACGATCGCGCAAACCTACAGCAAGCCAATTTAAGCGGTGCTGATTTGATCACGGCTTATCTGCGCGGGGTTGACCTCAGTGAGGCAGATCTCACGGGTGCATTTCTGCACGCCGCCGATTTAAGCCAAGCGATCTTAAAAAAAGCCAACTTTACAAAAGCCGACTTTTATGGCATCAAGCTGCGCGGTGCTGATTTGACCGAAGCAACGTTGTCAGATTTGAGTGAAAACGGCTTGAAAGGCGCGGATTTAAGCGAGGCTAACTTAACCAACGTGAATTTAAGAAACGCGAATTTGGCGTTGGCAAAACTCGACAGCGCAAATTTAAGCGGCGCAAACTTGCAGGAAGCAAATTTCACCGCCGCCGGATTAACCGGAGCAAAGCTGAATCAAGCTCAAATGCAAAAAGCGTATCTTCATGCCGCAGAACTAAGCCGATCGAGTTTGAGCGGCGCAATTTTGACCGGAGCGGATTTGAGCGCGGCGGTGATGGTTCGATCGAATTTCAACAATGCCAACTTAACAGGCTCGAATCTTCGACGCGCAACCCTCGCTGGGGCAGATTTGAGCAACGCTAATCTTGAATCGGTCACGCTGCTAGGTGCAGATTTAACCGGAGCCAATTTAACCGGGGCAGCGTTAATTCGGACGAATTTAACTCAGGCTTATATGACCGATGCGATTCTAAGCCGAGCCAATTTGCAGGATGCCATTTTGAGCGGTGCTAGGTTGGAAGGTGCCAATTTAGAAGGCGCTAATTTGAACGGTGTGGTGAAAGGAGAGTCTCTACCTGATCCAAAAAGTGAGCAGCCGCATCACCATTCCAACTGATGCGATTAGCAAATCGACCGCTTAATTTTCCAGCAGCATCAATTTTAGTGGGTCTAATTTCACGCGCCACGGCAACGATCGAGCTTTCAATCCAATCCATTTTTCCTTAAACACTTCTGCCTGCAATTCATAATCTAATTCATGAGTTGCAGGCGCGTTAATCTTAAGATAAAGCGTCATTCGATGCGGAGTTTCGCTAGTTGACGCAAGCCAGCACGAAAACACATTCGGCTGCAAATTATCAAAATCTCCGCTTTCTAAAAACTGAATTTGATGCGCTCGAATTCCCACAAACGCAAGCTGATTGGGAATCGCTTCTAACACCTGAAGCGAACAATTCCAATCGATCGCGTGAAGCGTCTGCGCGTTTGTTTTCACCGCACGAGAAAAGTTTTTACATCCGGTCAAGCGAGCGACGCTAACCGTTCCTGGCTGCTCAAAGATGGTGTGCTTTGTGCCGTGTGCAATAACTCGACCCGATTCGATGACCGTTAGATTTGGACAAATTCGATACGCTTCTTCTAAAGCGTGCGTTACCAATAGCGTTACACCTGTATAAGTTGAAAGCCGCGTGATCATTTGCTGTTCGAGTTGAGTCCGCAGAAACGTATCGAGAGCCGAAAAGGGTTCATCGAGCAGTAACGCTTCGGGCTGACTAGCTAATGCTCGCGCTAAGGCAACGCGCTGCTGCTGCCCGCCTGATAGCTGATGCGGATAGCGGACAGCGTAGTGGATATCGGTTAATTGCACCGCCGCTAACTGCGATCGGATCTGCTGATCGATCGCGCTCTTAGACAATCCTTTGGGTAAACCAAACGCGATGTTTTGCGCGACGGTCATATGCGGAAACAGCGCATAGTTTTGCGGCACAAAGCCGATGCGTCGATCGCGGCTCGGTACGTTAATCTTTTTAGCTGAGTCAAAAAGCACGCGCCCGTTTAATACAATTCTTCCTTTGTTAGGGGTTTCAATTCCTGCAATGCAGCGCAGCATCATGCTTTTACCAGCACCCGATTCACCGAGCACGCCGAGCGGACGTCGATCGACTTCAAACGCAACGGTTAACTCAAACTCACCAAGCTGTTTTTGCAGCCAAACGCCAAGCGTTGCGGCCGCATCAAACGATTGAACAGGAACAGTCGATCGAGGTTCACGCCTTATGCTTTTGTTTTTGCGGTTTTTGCGCGAATCTTGCCAAAGCTGAACCGCCAAAATGCCAGAAAGTGAAATGCCTAGAATGACGATCGCCCAAAACCAAGCTTCTGCGATCGCGCCTGATTCAACTGCAAAATAAATCGCCATCGGAATCGTTTGCGTTTGTCCGGGAATGTTGCCCGCTAACATTAACGTAGCTCCAAATTCTCCCAGTGCCCGCGCAAAGGCAAGCGTAGTGCCCGCTAAAATGCCGGGAATCGAGAGCGGCAGCAGGATTCGCCAAAAAACCGTCCATTCAGACGCACCGAGCGATCGCGCCACCTGCAACAAATGAACGTCAATCTGATCAAACGCGCCCAGCGTGGTGCGATACATTAACGGAAACGCGACGATCGTTGCCGCGATCACAGCCCCGTACCAAGTAAAAACAACGCTAATCTCAAACTGAGATAGCAGTTGTCCGAATGCGCCGTTTTTACCAAACAACAACAGTAAAAGAAATCCTACAACCGTCGGCGGTAGAATCAATGGAGCAACAAACAATCCTTCGATTAAGAACTTTCCTTTGCCGCGATAATTCTGCATCCAATAAGCCGCCGCAATGCCGACAAAAAATGTGACAACGGTAGCAAACAAAGCAGTTTTAAGGGAAATCCAAAGCGGAGAAAGATCCGAGGGCATAAATCATAAACGAGCACTAAACCCGTACTTCTCGAAAACGGTTTTCGCTCGATCGCTCGTTAAAAACTGCACAAAACCTTTTGCAGCGTCCGGAGATTGAGTGCGTTTAAGAACAGCGATCGGATAAATCACCGGAGAATGCAAATTTTCGGCGGCCGTTGCTACAACTTTAACGGTGTTAGAACTCTTTGCATCAGAAAGATAAACAATTCCGGCATCAGCGTTGCCGCTTTCAACATAATTCAGCGCTTGCCGCACATCTTTGGCATAAACGGCTTTTGGTTTAACCGCTTGATCTATCTTTAATGCCGTTAAAACTTCTTCAGCATATTGCCCTGCCGGAACGCTTTTCGGTTCGCCTAACGCTACTTTTTTGACGCGATCGCGCTTTAAATCCTCAAAGCTCGTAATTCCGGTTGAGTTCTGCGGCACAATCAACACGAGTTGATTTCTCAAAAGATTGGTTCGCGTCTCGTTTAATAACAATCCTTTCTGCTGAAGCGCGTCCATTTGCTTTTTTGCCGCAGAAATGAAAACGTCGGCAGGTGCGCCTTGTTCAATTTGTTGTTGCAGCGCTCCAGACGCTCCGAAGTTATAGGTCGCAGTCGTATTGCTCAATTGCTGTGGCAGCAACGACTGAATCTCGGTTAAGGCATCTTTGAGGCTGGTCGCCGCCGAAACCGTTAAAGCGGCAGTTTGCGCCTTGTTTGAATTAACTGCGGTTGTTTGATTGCAGCTTACCAGCAGCAGCACTGAAAGCACGATGATGCTCAAGAACGATCGAATTTTCATGCTTTTGTTTTTTCGTCATTCTACAAAGTCAATGCTTGGCTTTCAACCGATTCGCGTTTCTTTGTACAAACGATCGTCAAAGTAGAAAACAGATTTCATAATTCATGTACGGTTTTAGGAACGCTATAGAAACGATTTTTTGTTTACATTGATATGCCCGTTCGCAAAAATGATGCTGTACGAATTCGATCCAGGCTAAAAACTTGGGTTTGACGTTGCGGATTTGATCGAAGGTAATGCTATCGCCTCAGTATTTTGAGCAACGATTTTGTTTCTTGATCGTTCAAGTCGCGCCATTGTCCGGGCAACAAGCCGGACAGGTGAAGATCTTCGATCGCGACTCTAACCAATCTTAACGTTGGAAAACCGACTGCTGCGGTCATGCGTCTGACTTGACGGTTTCGCCCTTCGGTTAGAACAATTTCGATCCAGGCGGTCGGCACATTTTTGCGAAACCGAATCGGCGGATCGCGAGGCGGCAAATCAGGTTCCTCGGTTAGTCGCTTCACTTGAGCCGGACGAGTGCGATAGTTTTGAATTGTGACCCCGCGTTGAAGCTGATTGATCGCGTCGTCGGTGGGAATACGATCGACCTGCACCCAATACGTTTTCGGGTGCTGAAATTTTGGATCGCTTAAGCGATGTTGCAGTTGCCCATGATTCGTGAGCAGCATTAAGCCTTCGCTGTCTTGGTCAAGTCGCCCGACCGGATAAACATCGGGCACAGAAATGAACTCTTTCAGCGTCGATCGTGGAGTATCCGAGGCGGTCGTGTGCTTCGCAGTTTGGCACTCTGCGTCTAATTGATCGGCAGAGCGCTCTTTAGAAGAATCACGCTTCGAGTGTTCAGCATCTGAGAACTGGCTGAGAACGTTGTAAGGCTTGTAAAACAGTAGATAGCGGTACATCCGAAAACCGTCGCGGCACAAGTACTTTATCAAACGCCAGTTCTAACGCTCATCGGTGCGGGTTGGCTGTTCGATCGCTTTATCCGTCGGATTCGCTGCCACCGTTACTGTCTTGCGCGACTCTAACCAAAGCGGAACCACAATCCAACCCACAACCAGCAGCAACGCCACCACACCAAACTGAGACGCCAGCGTAATCAACTTTTCGAGCGGTACAATTTGACCAGCAAAAAACGCCAGCGTTACCATCACTGTTGCCCAGGTAATCGCGCCTGCGGTGTTATAAAGCGTAAATCTCCAATACGGCATTTCAGCAATTCCCGCAAGCGGACTGGCAAAAATCCGTAATAGCGCAATAAAGCGACCGAGAAACACAGCTTTCCCCGCATTTTCGCTGAACTGACGCCTGATCTCTTCGAGCTTGGTTTCTTGCACTCGAAAAAATCGCCCTAATTTCAGCAGCAGCGGCCACCCGCCCCAGCGCCCAATCCAATAGCCCAAATTGCCGCCGATCGTCGCGCCTAACGCGGCATCGCCGACCACATAGCCGTAATTTAACTGATGGCTACCCGCCAAAAATCCCCCTGCCAGCGTGACCGTTTCACCGGGAATCGGCAAGCCGAGATTTTCCAACAAGATTCCGAAAAAAATCGCCCAATAGCCGTACTGATCCGCGATCTGCTGGATGGCTTCTGTCGAGATAAAGTCAAGGGACATTGCAACAACCTTTACAAAGCTTCATCCTTCAACGCTGATCTTGACGTGTCTTTGTTCATTGTGTCAACGAAATTCTTTCCGAAGGCTCAGCTTGCAGCCAAATTTCAAGCGCAGACATCCTCATAAAACTCTTTCTTTTCATTAAAAAGAAAACTACCGTGACCCAGCATGAAGATTCGGTAAAACATCCGCGATCGCACGCATCGATTCTGATGAAACTGAATATAGTTGAGCCATCGAGCGCACGTACATCTACTTAGCGTCAATTGAATCTGAGGTGGAAGTTTAAAGTTAAACGCTTAGATCAGTTGCAGCGTGTTATGGCTGTCTAGATAGCGTTGTGAAATTTATCAAATAAGTGTGGGGATAACAAAGATGTCAGTCAGCGTAAAGCACAACCGCGAAGCGATCGAAATCGATGAAATCGTGCTTCAGCCACAAGGACGGTTAGATTTAAGCGGCGGAGATTCGCTAAAGCAGCAGCTCACCACACTGAGCACTCGACGCTACAGGCTTTGGATTGTGGATATGTCTCGCGTTGAATTTGTTGACAGTGCGGGGTTAGTGGCGTTGGTGGGGAGTCTAAACGCGGCGGCGCAATCCGATGCACGCTTAATTTTGTGCGGTTTGCGTCCTGCGACCCGAATCGTGTTTGAAATTACTCAGCTCGATCGAGCCTTTACTATTTTCGAGAGCTACGATGCGATGCGCCATGCGCTCGGCAGACCTCAAGTTGTAGCGCTACCTGCATAATCAATCGTCAAATCCAAAATCGGCATTTGATTTAGGCAGTGCCAGTGACACGCGAATAAATTTGGAGATTGAACGTTAAGACTGGCGATCGCGGGTGCTGCTGGAAACGGAAAAACGCGATCGAACACAATGTCCTGATGGTCAACGCCAAACTGCATCAGATAAACCGCAGGCGTTGCGTTGATCAACTCCAAAACTCGAAAGCCCAATCGGTACAAAGGCTGTCGGATAGCGTCTGAGAAATGCATCGGTTGATGGTAACGAGTTGGAGCGTTTTCGGTGATTGCTTCACCGTACAAAGCCCCTTTCGCAGTTAGCACGATCGGCAACCAAAACGAGCCTTCGCCGATGATATAGCCGAGATTAGCAACGCTCGATCGCAGTTGTTTAACTGCGCCACACCGTTGATAAAGATCGAGTTGTGGAAAATTAAGCTCTTCGGGTAGCGTCAGCGTCAACGGACAAACGAGGTCGAAGGGCTGATGATTGAATTGATCGACGAGCAAAATCTCAACCGAATAAGCGGCTTGTACGACCTGCTTTAGTGCAGACGCCATACAAGCCGCGTCTGGTGATTCTGACTCAATCAGAATCAAAACGTTAGGCATTCCCAAAGCTCGGCAGCGAGAGATCATCTTCACCGCGTGGAAAACTCGGTAAATCAAGATGCCCGTTGCGCCGATTTTTCACCGCTAAGCGATAGCTGACGCTTTGCAGTTCCGCATGAAGCTGGCGATTTTCACGCTGAATCATTGCGACTTTTTCGCGCACCGGAGCCATTCGCTCAGCAAATTTTTGCCGATAAATTTTCGGCAATTCTTGCACGACTTGTTCGAGCATTTTGGAACGATCGGTTAATTCCTGCGCAGTTTGACGCAGTTGATACAGTTCATCGTCGCGCTGAGTGATCTGCGTTTGGTAAAACGTCACTTGCTCTTCAACCGTATTCAGTTGATCGCGCAGTGCCCGCAGTTCAGCCGCTTGGCGCTCAACCGATTCGCTAACAGGTGCCGTGGCGGCCGGATTGCCTTTCACCAAACGAAACAATTCTTGCGAAAGCTGCTGAACAAGCTGATCCCGCATTTGCAGTTCTTCTTGCAGTCGGACGTTATCGGTTTGAAGCTGTTGAACTTGAGAAGCATCGATCTGAATCACACTACGACTCCGGTTTCTTGAGGTTGGTTCAGGTGCTCCTCCCAAACACGCGGAGGAGACGATCGGCGAATGTCTCGCCAAATTGCTGTTGCCGCCAATGTACCATCTGCAACAGCAATTGATACCTGATTTAATCCCTCTTTTAAGTCACCTAAAGCAAATAACCGGGGGTGCGAAGTGCGGCACATGCTGTCTGTGACTAGGTTTCCGCCTTTCCACTCAAGATTTAATCCCTTTAAGTACTGACTGTAAAAATGCGAACCCATCGATACGAGTCCGGTCTCAAGCTCGATCGTGCGCCCGTCTACAAGCTCCACGCCCGTCATTTCGTGATCATGTCCAACAAAGCGACGGAGCGGCGTTTCAATCAAAGGATAACCGTGGGCTTTCAGCTTTTCGCGCATTTCGTCGCTGACTTCAAACAAGCCCTGCGTGAAAACGGTAATGTACGGCGTAAACCAATTCAGCACAAAAGCAGTGTTAATTGCGCCTTCAGAGCCAACGAATAAGCCACACTTTTTATCGCCCATTTCGTAGCCGTCGCAAATCATGCAGACATGCAGGTTATAGCCTGCGTACTCGAACACGTTCTGCATGTCTTCAAGCTTGGGCAAATGATCGATAATGCCGCTTGCTGCGATCACGTACTTTGATCGAAACACCGGATAAGCGCTTTCTTTCTTACCCACCTTAACTTTGACCGCAAACGTATCGCCTTCGTCCTGCACGTCTTCAACAAATCCCATCAGGTAATCGCCGTTGAGGTCTTGCAGATAATCTTGACCTTGCTGAAGCATGGTGCGTCCGGGCGTATCCGGAGGCAAACCAAGATAATTGCGGAGTTCTTGCATCCAAAACGATCGACCCCGACCTTTCTCAATCACCAAACACGACAAGCGATAGCGCTGAAGATAAATTGCTGCCGACAATCCGCCCGCACCGCCACCGACAATGATCACATCGTAAACATGGTTGAGTCGCTGATCGAGCGTTTTTCTAGAAAGCTTCATACGAGTTGTTCCAACACGACAAAGAGCCTACGATCGCAGTGTATCTGACACTTCATCGTAGACTCTTTCAGCGTAACGTTTATTTTATGCCTCGACAGGTTCGGCTTCCGGGGCGTCTTGCTTGACGGTCAAGTAGCGAATCACTTCGGTACTCAGGCGCATCGCGCGTTCCATCGGGGCGATTTGCGAACCATCAGCGCGATAATTCATTTGAACGTAAACGCCTTCGCGCTGTCGATCAATTTCATACGCCAATCGACGCTTACCGCGATGCTGAGTTTCTAGCATTTCTGCGCCGTTTTCCCGCAAAATATTCTGATACTTCTCGATCGCTTGATCCACAACTTCATCGCCTAAATCAGGACGAAGAATGTACATGGTTTCGTACAGATTGCTCATTAGGAGGCTCCTTTTGGACAGAATGGCTCTTTTTGTAACTAGCAGTAGTGCTTGAGAGACTTGATCTCCACACGCAATTGCCAATAATAAAAGGGCAAGGAATTCCAATTTTATCTTAGTTTCCCGGCAATTCGATTATGGCTCACGGTTAAATTAAGCGAAAAATCTATCGGGTGTGGTTTATGGCACAGCGTTACGTCCGCGTTCAAACCCTTCAAAACAAAATTTATTATGGATTGCTGCAAATCGATCGCACCGTTCAAGTGCTCGATGCTCCACCCTGGCTAAACGGTCAACCGACCGAGACGCGATTAAGCGTCAACGAGTATCAAACGCTTGCACCCTGTGCGCCCTCGAAAATCATAGCCGTGGGAAAAAACTACGCAAATCACGCTGCCGAAATGGGAACGCCGCTTCCTCAAGAGCCATTATTGTTTCTCAAGCCGCCCACGACCGTGATCGCTGCCGAAGCTGAAATTTTCTACCCGCCGCAGTCTGAGCGGGTAGATTATGAAGGCGAGTTAGCGCTAGTGATCGGCGATCGCGTTCAGCACTGCACGCCAGAAGAAGCTCATAGCAAAATTTGGGGCTATACGATCGCCAACGATGTCACCGCTCGCGATTTGCAGAAAAAAGACGGACAGTGGACGCGGGCAAAAGGCTTTGATACATTCTGCCCGTTGGGCCCCTGGGTGGTGCGCGAAATTAATTCCAGCGCCAAGATTCAAACGTTTCTCAACGATCGACCCGTACAATCAGCCTCGATCGACGATATGGTATTTCCGCCGGACGTACTGGTGTCATACATCAGCCAGGTAATGACGCTGCTTCCCGGAGACGTGATTTTAACCGGAACGCCCGAAGGGGTCGGAGGAATGCAGATCGGCGATCGCGTCCGAATCGAAATCGAAGGAATTGGATTTCTTGAAAACTTAGTTTCAGCGCGATCCACGGTTCGACAAACGCAATTGCACTAACGCACCTGCATGTACACCGCATCCGAAATCGTGGGAATTTCGGCGTAGCGTCCGAGAACGGTTTGCACAAGCGAATAGCCTACCGCCGCGATCGTGCCCAAAAACACGGCATTAAACAGCGTTTGCGTCAGCAGTCCTGTGCCACCAAATGCGGGTGCTAAGATGTACTGCCAAACAATTTCCACTAAGCTAATCACGATGCCAAACAGGATCGCCTGCATTGCATTAAAGCGAATAAAGTGGGCGATATTTTCATTGCGCACCACAAGCAGATACAGCGCAAAAAACACAATCAACGGAATAAATCCGGTGTAAATCGACAGCAACGGAGCAAGCGGCGTTGCGACGATCGCCACTAACGGACTCAAAAACGAATCACTCATTTGCAGCACTTGTCCGACGATTCTAAGCACATCCAGTAGCGGCAACAAATACACTAAACAAGCAAAAATGCGATCGGAGACGGTTGTAGACCCGCGCCAGCTCATGATTTTTCTCCTAAGCTTCGGTATATCATCGTATTAAGCCTAGAATAACGCACTCGACGCGATCCAACGTCTTCACTCGATTTGAGCGACGCGAAAGCCCATTTGACACTCGTACTGATTCGGAAGCGTTGCACTCAAGCTGCGAACGGCTTGACCACAGCGCAATTGTCCGTGCCGCCAGCGTGGTTGACCGCTTTGATCGGCCATCAAACAGCCCGGACACACCTGCTGCGGAGAAAGAAGTCGATCGCCTGCCAAAATGACTAACATGGCTCCTCCGGTCATTTTCGCTAAGGTTGAATCTAAAATTGCCCGATTATAAACGAAGATCGCTTAGATGTTCGCTTGATTGACTCGATTCTAAATCAGCTTTCTTTTAAGGTTCGGTACCTTTGATACGGCTTTGAAGCTTTTTTACACAACGTTATCTAAAGGCTTAAGCGCGATCGTAGCTTTTAATGTATCGCTGAAACCAGCTTGTCACAGGCGATTGCTGCGTATTAGCCGATCGGATAAACGCTTTAAACTGCTCAAATAGTTCAGGACTCCGCCATCCACGCTGCATTTCTTCTGACATTATTCTTAACGCTTCCTCGGCCGAAAACGCTTTTTTATAGGGTCGATCGCTGGTCAGCGCGTCGTAAATATCAATCAATTGAAACACCTGCGCCAAAAACGGAATTTCCTCACCGACTAAGCCATCTGGATAGCCTGAGCCGTCCCAGCGTTCGTGATGATGGCGAATAATCGGCACGACCCCGCGCATCGTGCGCAACGGCTGACAAATTCGCTCTCCGATCACAACGTGCTGCTTCATGATTTGAAACTCTTCTGGCGTGAGGCGTCCTTGCTTGAGCAGCACTGCATCGGGAATGCCCACTTTGCCAATATCGTGCAGATAGCCGCCCCACATTAAGTCTCGAATTTGCGATCGCGATAACTCCAAAAACTCCCCAAAGGCTTTTCCTTGCAGCACTAATCGCTCACAGTGATCTCCGGTGTTGGGATCGCGGCTTTCAACCGTTTGAGCGATCGAAAACAAGACTTTTTCCGCATGGTCGAGGTCTTCGTTGAGTCGCTTTTGTCGAATCAGCGATCGAACTCGCGCCGAAAGTTCAAGCTGATCAAACGGCTTGGTGAGAAAATCATCGCCGCCCGCTTCGATACCGCGCAAGCGAGAGCGGCGATCGTCGAGGGCAGTAATAAATACAACAGGCGTTAAGCGCGTGTGCTCGTCTGCTTTGAGGCGGCGGCAAACTTCGTACCCGTCCATTCCCGGCATCATGATATCGAGCAAAATTAAATCTGGATCGACTTCGGCAAGCTGAGTTAGAGCGGCGGCTCCACTTTCTGCTTCGATCACGTCGTACCCTTCGATCGAAAGCAGCGCCACCGCCGTCATTCGGCTCGAAGGATAATCATCGACCACCAAGATTTTCGGTCGCTCTAAGTCCAGGTCGTTCACGATCAAGACAAATCCATATCACAACACATTTTGTAACCAAACGGGATCGACCACTCTAAGCACTTCAGAAAGGCAACGCTAGAGATCCATCCGTTCGTATCTTGCCTCTGATCAGTATGGGCAGATAAATTGTCAAAACAATCAGACGCGAATCGGGAATCCCTGTGCGTTTGATCAATGACAATTCTTTAAGCACGGTTACTCGACGATTTCATTTACGGGGAAGCGATCGAGCAGTTGAATCGCTCGAAGGGCGTTGGTGCGTAACGCAGGAGTAACGTGCGGCATATGAGGAATCTGCGATAAGAAATCCAGCGATCGCCGCAAAATTCTTACCACATCGCCTTCGTCGAGACTGGTATTACTGCACAACTCCAGCCAATCGACGCCCAACGCCCAATGCTCGATTAGTCCGATAAAGTCTTCTTCAAGCCACACCGGGAGCGCAACTTGATACCGCCGTTGCAGTTGAAACAATTGCCGACGAATTCCGCGCAGTTGAGTCAACGCCTCAAGAACAGGTTCAGAAACATCGTAGCGTGACCAGCTATCCGGGCGCGACACTTCGGTAACTAGGGCAGCACAAGCAGCAGCTAAATGATGCGGATCAAGATGATCAAGTTCGCCGGACATCAGCGATAACCCAAGCCAAAGTTCGTTATCGCCTCTTAAAGCGGCAGTGGCTTGACCCAACGGCGTTGGCTTCAAATCATCCAAACAGCCAAAACGCTGCAAAATTTCAAGCAGCGCCATAAATTCATCCCAATGCTTTTGAGCTTGGCGTCCGAGTTTTTCTTCTCGATCGTGAATTTCACTCTTAAGCGATTGAATGCGGCTTTGGCGTTTAAGAATTGCTGCTCGATTCCCCCACTGATTAACAGGGTGAGCGTCGATTTGAGCTTCAACTGCCTGCATTCGCTGAAGCTGAGCGTAAACTTCCGGAGCGGGATCTGCACCCGACAGATCCGGAATTTGATCGGCGATCGCGCGAGTGTCTTCGTTGCCTTTGCGCGTTTGACCCGCTTTTGGCAGTAAATCGATCGGGGGCGTCACGTGATCGACTTCGCTTAATCGGGGAATCTCACCGTGCAAAGCGGCGACATCTGCGACGGACGCAACGTACCAACGATTGTTAATGCCCAAACAAACTAAATACGGAAACTGACCCGAACCGGGAATCTTGGTGACTAAAACAGCCGGAATTGTGGGCGTCGATCGATCCCCTTTTAAAGTGAGAAACGTTCCTGCAACAGCAAACGAAAGCGCGACGGCCAGTTCACTTGCCTGCATTTCGTCGGCTTGATGCTCTAGAGTTTTGAGCAGACGTTTTTCTTCTTTGAGGCGTTCTTGCAGCTTTTCGTACTGCGATAGCAATTTCCAATCGACCGAAGCCAATGACGCTTCAAGCTGGCTTAATTCGTCGTAGCAGCGATCGAGTTCTTGCTGCTGTGGACGCAAATACAGCGTTGCGAGGTATTGGCCAAAACTGCGCTCGATTAATTCTTTGGCTTCGTCGATCGTGTGGGTTTGCAGCAGATTTAGCACCATGCCGTAGCTTGGCGTAAACTGGCTCACAAGCGGGTCGGCTCCCGACGTTGCCAGATAAGCGGCTTCTTTTGCTCCTTCAAACGGCGTTTGTACCGTCACGACATAGCCTTGTTTATCCATGCCTCGGCGTCCGGCACGCCCTGCCATTTGCAGAAATTCCGATGGATTCAGCAGGCGGTGTCCGGTATCAGTCCGCTTTGACAAACTCGAAATCACCGTCGTTCGAGCGGGCATGTTAATTCCTGCTGCGAGCGTTTCTGTTGCAAATACGACTTTGATCAAGCCCGCTTGAAAGAGTTCTTCGACTAAGCCTTTCCAAGCGGGAAGAATGCCCGCGTGGTGAGCAGCGATCCCACGGTAAAGCGGTTCGACTTGTCCAGCCCGTCCGGCTTCGGGGTTGCGCTCTAGAAACTCATCGATTCTAACTTTGAGTCGATCGGCTTCCCCCGCATTAACGAGCATTAAATCTCCCAAGTCTTCGACAGCTTTATCGCAGCCGCGACGACTGAAAATAAAGTAAATCGCGGGAAGCATATCTCCAGCCCGCAGCTTACTAATAGTGAATGCCAAACTCGGCGACTCAGGACGGGGCGCACCGCGTTGATTCGCTCCTTTTGGGCGGTACTGACTGCGCTTTGGTTTGAGACGCTGATTGATCCGCTTTTGGCTGTCATCGAGCAGAGGAAACAGCCCGTTCGGATTGCAAAAACTAAAGTGAAGCGGGACAGGGCGAAAATCCGAGTAAATTAGCTCAGTTGCACCGTGAATTCGATTGATCCAATCGGTAAGCTGATCGCTATTGGCAACGGTCGCGGAAAGCGCGACAAACTGAATTTCGCTCGGGCAATAAATGATTGATTCTTCCCAAACCGTGCCGCGCTGTCGATCGTTCATGTAGTGACATTCATCAAGCACGACCGCTTCGACGCCAACAAGCGACGTACCCACTTCACCGATCGGCGTTCCGTACAGCATGTTGCGAAAGATTTCTGTGGTCATGACCACGACCGGAGCATCGCGATTGACTGATACATCCCCGGTTAAAAGTCCTACATTCTCGATGCCGAACTGCTCGCGGAAGTCTCGAAACTTTTGGTTAGAAAGCGCTTTAAGCGGCGTGGTGTAGAAAACGCGGCGCTGTCCGGCTAAAGCGCGATAAATCGCGTATTCTCCAATTAGAGTTTTGCCGGACCCGGTTGGAGCGCAGACAACGACTGACTTCCCTGCTTCTAGCGCGGCGATCGCCTGGAGCTGAAACTCATCTAATTCAAACGGGTAAAGCCTGGACAAATCCACACGAGAAGTAGGGGTATTCACAAGTTGGTAAGCTAAAAAAGGAAACGAAGAGATTCTACGCTTTGATCCTAGCGCGTGTGCTAAATCGTATGACAAAGATTCGGTGCGATCGATTGCGCTTTCTTCGATTGAAATAGAGTAAATTATCGTATGCTTTGACTGAGTTCTGAGTTTGGTGCCGAGAATATGCCTCCTGTAGAAAGCCCGGATACTCTTTGGTCTCAAGTTCTCGACGTTTTGCAGCTCAAACTCAGTCGTCCGACGTTTGAAGCTTGGATTAAAACCGCGACCCCTGAAGCGCTAACCGAAACCACGCTGACGCTGCTGACGCCGAATCCGTTTGCGAAAAACTGGATTCAAAAGCACTACATGAAGACGATTTTAGAAGTCATTCACGACGTTCTGGGTCGATCGGTAGAAATTAACATTAAGTTCGTTCCCGGTCCCGAAGGCATAATCGGCGATGAAACCGATTTGTTTTATCCGTTTATGCTTGATCCGACGCCAGAAGCCCCGACGCGATCGATCAATTCCGACCTCAATCCGAAATATGTGTTTTCTCGCTTGGTGGTTGGCTCTAGTAATCGCATGGCTCATGCAGCGTCGCTTGCGGTGGCTGAATCTCCTGGACGCGAGTTTAATCCGCTCTTTTTGTGTGGCGGTGTTGGATTGGGAAAAACGCACTTAATGCAAGCGATCGGACACTACCGTTTAGAAATTTCCGCCGATGCAAAAGTGTTTTACGTTTCAACTGAGAAATTCACGAATGATTTAGTCACGGCAATTCGCAAAGATAACTTACAAAGCTTTCGGGATCATTATCGCGCCGCAGACGTGCTGCTAGTTGACGATATTCAATTCATCGAAGGCAAAGAATACACCCAGGAAGAGTTTTTCCATACGTTTAACACGCTGCACGAAGCCGGAAAACAAGTGGTTTTGGCCTCCGATCGACCGCCCAATCAAATCCCCAAGCTTCAAGATCGTCTTTGTTCTCGCTTTTCAATGGGCTTGATCGCAGACATCCAAGCCCCAGATCTTGAAACGCGCATGGCGATTTTGCAGAAAAAAGCCGAATACGACAACATGCGCCTCCCGCGTGAAGTAATTGAATACATCGCATCAAGCTACACGTCAAACATTCGCGAACTCGAAGGGGCACTGATTCGAGCGGTCGCCTACATATCGATTTCGGGCTTGCCGATGACCGTGGAAAACATTACGCCTGTTCTCAATCCTCCGGTTGAAAAAGTAGAAGCATCGCCTGAAACGGTGATGAACTCTGTGGTCGAAGCGTTTGGCGTGTCGATCGACGATCTTAAAAGCAATTCTCGCCGCCGGGAGATTAGCGTTGCGCGTCAAGTAGCAATGTACTTAATGCGGCACCATACTGATTTGAGCTTGCCCAAAATCGGCGAAGAATTTGGGGGTAAAGACCACACCACAGTCATGTATAGCTGCGAAAAGATTGGACAGCTTAAAGACAAAGACGCAAGCATGGCGCAAACGCTGCGGCAGTTAAGCGATCGGATTAATCTCGCCAGCCAATCGCGTAAACTGTAAGCGTGCATCAACTATTTGCAACGGATCTTTCCCGCGTGACAGATTATCAAAAAGCTTCTAGAGTGAAATGGCACTGTTTCTCAAGCGTTGTCGCATACCGTGTCTGACCTTCTGACTCAGATTCGTCGCGGGCAGTTGTTGATGGTGAATAGCCGCCGCCGAAATGGGTTAATTATTTACAAACGCTTTCACGCTGAGTTTGCCGGACCTGGAGCGGCAGTCGGAAGCTTTTTTGATCTTGATTGCCAAGCGGTGCTTGCTGTGGGCGATTTATCGTTGGTTGACCCAAAAGCGCACGAAGAACGCCAAAAAGCGTATTTAATTCGTCGTCAGTGGATTCGTTTAACGCAGCAGCTAACCGATAATCCGATGTCGTTTCAACGAGCGCAAATGATTCTGAATCAGTTTGAGAATTATTTTGGCACAGAGGCGGTTGCAAAGCTTCCGAGCGAGGCGTTTGCGATGATGGTTGGAGTGCTACCGCAAACGGTTGAAATTGTTCGCTACAGCCCGGAAAGTCCGCTACTCAAAGGGTTGGATGGTTAAAGCGATCGCGAATAGGTTTGCCAAATGTAAGGATGCTGCCTTTCTTTCCTGAAGGCACTATCTTGCATTCATTTTGCTGGGTCGTGAATAGCTTCTCGATAACGATAAGAATGCAGTTCCACCGTGCCGCGAAAAAAAACGATCGCACCAGCGATCGTTTTTCTTAATTTTTAGAAAAATTAGAATCTCCGAACTGCCGTAGCACCCACCCGTACCGACAATGTTTCCTCAAGAATTAATCTAAACTCTTCACGCTTTTGATAGCTGTCCAAACGATGTAAAACTTGTCCACCGTGAAACAGCAAAACGGTTGGAAGGGTTGTAATTCGATAGCCGCTTGCAAGCCTCAAATTTTCATCCGCATTAATACTGACTAATTTTAATTGTTCCCCCCACTCCTTCAATAGTTGATTTAAAGACGGTTCTATTAAGCGGCAAATCCCGCACCAGGGTGCCCAAAAATGCACAAGAACAGGGGTAGAAGAATCCAGTACTTCGGATCTAAAGGCCTGCTCACTAATTCCTGACTGCATAGTTCCCCAAATTATTAATTACTTTTACTAACGCTTGGGATCATGCTACCAGGGTACGTTCCCGGTTGCACTAATCAAAAGAGGGTGAAGATACCAAAACAGCAGCACAAATGCAGCTACACCGAGATATGCAGGACGCAAAAATTCTTTTAGCTCTAGTCTCTGCTTTCCCTGAAAAATCGCTCCAAACGGAACGATCGACGTTCTCGCCTTCACCGCCTCAAAAGCTTGCCCATAGCGCAATGCCAAGCGTCGATCGCCGTTCCACACCCCAAATAAATGATGCAAAATCAGCCCGATCGACGTCACAATCATAAAGCTTGTGCCGATCCAAAGCGTATGCGCAACGCACCAGATAATTTGTCCGACCATTTGCGGATGTCGCGTGATGCGAATAATTCCAGTTTCGTATAAATGCACTTGCGGTTTTTGAATCGCTGCGATCTCTAGCAAATTGAACGTTGCCGGATAAAGAAACAAAAACGAAATCGCCGACAAAATCCAGACGGTTGATTCGATTCCAGGAACGCCTTGCACGCTCCAAAGCTGGATGCCATCGTAGCGATGATTGAAAAAGTAAATGATCATCGGAACGGCGATCGTCAGGCTTGTGGTTGCGAAAATCACGCGATACAGCCGCGCACCAAGCCGCTTTTCCATTAACATCCGAAGCGACGCAAGACCGCTATGCGCGATCGCAAAAATCACCAACAGCCCAAACATAATGAAATGGCTGGACGCTAACCCGTCAAACGACATAAAACTTCAGCATGAGGGAACCCATACTAGCTTACAAGGTTCGGCGGACTGCTGAAAATAAGGTTCAATCGATAGAGTTTTCCTTGATTCTGATACCAAGTCGCGATCAGCAAACTTCTATCTCCGCAAGCTGTGATTGCAGTAATCGATTTTGGAACAATAAATCGATCGATCACCTCTCCGTCATAGTTCAGTAGAATCAGTTGACCGTTTCCATCACTAACCGCAAGACCCTCCGGAAGCGCGACTAAGAATTTTGGCACGATTTCAAGCAAGATTCGCGTCAGCTTATACGGCTTAAACTCGATTATCAGTAGTGATTGAGCTAGACCCGTTTCAGTAGCAGCAAAGCAAAAAGAATGCGGCGTTTGAATCACTTGCCTAAGCTCGATCGCGAGGTTAAACGCGCCGATGCTTTGTCCTCGACGATTGAACAACCGTACGCGAGTGTTTCGATTCTGAGTGCGCAAAAACGCAGCGATGTAGGTTGAGTCAACGATAAACAGTTGACTCAGCGATTCGATGGTTGATTCAACTCTGATCGGGCGACGCGCCAAAACAAGCTGCGGCAACTTCCAAACGCTCAAAAGCTGCAATTGCTGATTTGTGTTTAGCGTTGCTACTGCCATCCAGCGTCCTTCTGAATCGATCGCAATCTGTGACGGTTGATAAAACCGCCTAAGCAGTTGCACTCTGTCTTCGGACGCTAAATAAAGCGATCGATCCGTTTGCACAAAACAGCCTTGAGGTCGCACCGTTAAAGCTTGAATCGGCTCAGAAACCGATCGCGCCTGACTGATCCCTTTAAGTGAATCAAATGATCGACTTTGAATATGATGCGGGTTGGCGAGAAACACGATCGTCGATCGGCGCAGATATCGATCAAACTGCGAAAGCGGTGACAATTCAACAAGAGCGATGTGTTGAACCGGATTGCTCAGAGCTTCCTCGCGCAGAATTTGAATTGAACCTGTTGCATCGGCCCGTTCAAGCGGCACTGCTTCACATTGCTGCGCCGCAATTTGTAATGCAGATCTCATTTGCGCGGCCGACTGAAATCGACGCGCTTTGAGCTTTTCAAGAGCGGTGAGAATAATCGCTTGCAACGGAGCCGGAACGCGATCGGGAATCTTAACTGATTCGTTAAGGTGAGCGCTCATTAGTTCGATCGGAGCCCCTGAAAATGGACGGCACCCCACCACCAACTCATACAGCAAGATTCCGACCGCATACAAATCAACCGACTGAGAATACTGTCCGTAAAATCGCTCCGGTGCCATATAAGCAGGCGATCCGGTGCAAGCGGGCTTGTTGAGTTGCTCTTGCAGCGATCGAGCAATGCCAAAATCAGAAATCTGCGCTGTCCATCCGGTCGGAGTGAGCGACAGCAAAATGTTTTCTGGCTTGATATCAC
Organism: uncultured bacterium; assembly: GCA_964250455.1. Lineage (GTDB taxonomy): Bacteria > Cyanobacteriota > Cyanobacteriia > Leptolyngbyales > Leptolyngbyaceae > CAXUFL01. The sequence continues at coordinate 29,019 of CAXUFL010000012.1, read as the reverse complement.
AATGCACGATGCCTTGAGCGTGTGCCGCTTCAAGTCCCGCCAAAACGTCTAAAACTAGCGTGATGCAGAGCGCGATCGGGAGCCGACTGGTCTCACCAAATCGATGCGTTTCCATTAAATTCCGCAAGGTGCCGCCTTCGCAATACTGCATCACTAAGCATCGCCCGTTACGCCGATGCTCGTTTCCTTTAAAGTTGTGCAAAGCACTAATTGCGCTCACACCGACGATATTGGGATGTCGTAAGCTCAGAAGAAAGCGTAATTCTCTTAGAAATTGATGCGTGTCCAAGCAATCAAGCAGTTTAAGCGCCACGAATTGTCCGGTTCTACGATCAATCGCGCAATACACGCGCCCAAACTGTCCTTGTCCGACCAGTCCAAGACAGCGATAGGGAGAAAGTTGAGTCGCAGCGCGACCGTGAATCAACAGGTTCGACACATGACAGCGTTAGGCGCATAGCCTGGGGATAATGGATTCGTGATCAAGCTGCTTTTCAAGCATGGCTTCTACCGCTTCTAGGCGCTTTTGTAGCCCGATGATAAATAAGTTGCAGTCTGCCTGCATTGATTCGCATTGGGTTTGCACACAGTGAAGCTCGCGATCGCTAAGCTGACTAAACAAAGACGCTAAAATTCCTGCTTCTAAAAAACAAGCGGGCGCGTCGCCTGAATTTGCTAACCGTGCAAACGGAGAATTCCACGTTTTGACAATCAAAAAGCCGCGATGATGATAAGTCTGATCTAGCTCTAGCTTGCCCAAGCCGTAGGTAATCCAGCATTGCTTGATCGCTTGCAGAAAGTCTGCCATTTTCAAATCAACAAGCGGCGTACTGTAATACTCACTCACTTCTTCGCGAAAACGGTTAAAGAAATTTTTGCCCCACCAGCACCCGCAGTTAAACAAAACGAGCCGCGAAGCTTGTCCGGTTTCTTTATCGAGTCCGGCGTAAATCGCTTGAATCAGCGTTTGGGGAATTGCCAGCAGGCGATCGCCTCGGCGACTTTCCAGTAAGCCCATTTCTAAATCACCGCGCACATAAACATCGCTGGCGTAGTAGTTCGCAGGAAGGCGATCGATTAGTAAATCAGCAACAGAAATCATTGTTAAAACATTCCGGTAAGGGTGAGCACTTCCGCTTCTTCGGTGGGGATGGCGGTTTCAACTAAGCTGAGAAACGATTCTAAAAGCGACCATTGTTTTGCACCCAGCAAGGCGATGAGGTGCTGTTTGAGCCGCGAGAAAAATGCGGCGTCGATCGCGCTTGTGTTGTGCAGTTGAATCGAATCATTCAGCCAAATCAATAAGCGTTGCTGCACAAACGCTTCATCGTCGAGCAGCATTCCCATGGCGCAATAGCGCAGGCTCAGAATCCCGTTTTTGAGCGTTTGTTCGATCGCCGCGTTTGGCAAGTCAGCTTGAAGCTGATCCGCGACTTGCTGAACAATTTCACGCTCTTGATCGCGCAACGCTCGATAAGCGGTGATGCGCTCAGGCAGCGAGGACACATACTGACCGATTAAATTAATTTCGTCGGGTTTAAGGTAACGGTTTTCGGCTTCGTCAAAAATGGCGTCGATCGGAAATGACATAGCAATAACGGGGAATTAGAACAAGTTAGAAAAATCAGCAAGGGTGAAATCAGACTCGTCGGGCGTTAATGCAGGCGCTTCAATCACAGCCGAATTCAGCAAAGCTCCGTCCCAATTCACAGCCGCGAAAAATTCCTGCACGCTGAGATGATACGGAAGCAAGGTTTCAACCGTTGAGATTTCTTCTGGGTTGCGGTCTGCTTCGACCGCAGCCAGCTTGATTTCCTGCACCTCGATCGAATGATCATTCCAATTGCAAGTTTCAAGAAAAGATTGAACCGAAGATTGAAGCCAATTCTGAGTATCTTGGGAGCGGCGTAAAACCATGTTCATTGCAGTTCTCCGGCTTTTAAGCGTTTTTCGATGTCGCGGGCCGTTGCGCCTTCGTTAAGCCAAAACGAAGCAGCATCGATGCGATCTTGTCCGCCTAGCAGAAATTTGCAGTAGGTTTCGCCCATCGAGTAGCACTGAATCTCGATACAGCTAAGCTGCTTTTTCACAAGTTCTGTGAAAAATCCGGCAAACAGTCCGGCATACAGATAGCACACAGGTTTACCAACATCGCCAAGCGTTCGGGCGACGGCTGAATCAAAAATATTGATAAACATAAAGCCTTGCTTGCGATCGCCTAAATCAACCTCCCAGCGACCCCAACCTTGAGCCGTAAACGGCCACCACCAAGTTTCTAGCAAAAACAACAAATTCGTTTGACGCATCGGACGATCGAATTCTGTCTCGAACCATTTCTCGAAAAAGAAAGCGTCTTTTTGACCCCACTCACAGCCGATCGTGTACATTGTCGCGGCTGAAGCGTCTCCGACTTCTTCTTCGAGTCCTTCGACTAAGCCGATAATAAAATCTTCGGTGGTTAGCACGGTTTGGCTATTGTTCCAATCTACGATCGTGCCCTGGGTCGGATCGAACTGAAAGAAATCTTTAAACCCGTAGTGATTGTGCTTTTTCGGATTCTTGAGCTTAGCCGAGGTTTGGTGAGACAGTTCTAATACCATTGTTTTGGGTCGGGAAGGAATGACTGGGAGTGCTCTGACGATTTAAGTTAGCTTTAAGCGACAAACGGCAACTCGGCTATACAGGCGAAACTCGCGCAGGTTAGGGACTGTTTTAAACCTTATTAGCGCTCGTTGCTGACGCGCTCGCAGTTGATTTGCGGGCTAGTGGTCAAAGTCTGCTAAAGCGGACTGACAGCCGATCAAACCTGCTGCAACAAGTTTGATCGGGTTAGCCCGCGATTTGCGGGTGGACTAAAGATGCAGCAAAACGTGTTAAAACACAGCCTAAGAGTTAGATTCAAAGAATTAGTTCGTAGGTGACTTTGGTTGTGTAAGCACCGTTTTAACCGCCAGTCTTCAGGGTTGGTGTAAGCGCGATTTCAACGATCAGCCTTGATGATTGGCTTCAGTGTGCCCAAAATCACTGCAATCTAACGAACTAAACAGTACCCAGCATTCGGCGGTTAATCTCCAAAATCGGGATAATTAACTTTGCTTCGCTTGGCGTAAGATGCTGCCTGACAACTTCTTGCATCACGCTATAAGTGACGCCGCAGCTTTTTTGCGCCCCAAACGCCCGCATAACCGTTTGGAACCAAAATAAAAACCGTTCGCGCAACGACTCTGGATCATCGATGAGCAGCGCAACAGCGCAACAGCGCAACGTTCGCAACGTATCGCGCTTCCATTTGTTCGTTACGTCTTCAGAATGACTGCGAAACAGCGTTGGATCGATCGATTTCATTTTCGCCTGCACTTCCTGAAGAATCAGCGCTTCTGACGCTTGCAGCTTTTGGTAAGCTTGGACGCGCAGCTCGAACGATCGCGCATACTCCAACAAAAAATCGAGTTCTTCATCGGTGGCAAAGCGTCCGTCGGTGTCTTGGCTTAGTCGGTGAATTTGACTCAACATAGTGCCGTCTCGGTTTAATAACGTTATTTTTCCCAGTTTCTAAGTCGCACTAACAACGCTAGACGCCCGACGATTTAGAAAAATAAGCGCCCATATTGAAGCTTGTGGTGTCTTCGATTTTTTTCAGCATCGATCGGGTAATCAATTTTCCGGCTTCGACAAGCACTTGTCCGGTTAAAGGATGCAATAAATCTTGTTCTGCCCGACGCCCGATTAGCGCTTCGATGTCTTTGATTGAATTAATGTACATTCCGGGCGGTAGCTCTACGACCACGCCGCTTTGCAGCACTTGTGCTTGACACGCTAAACGCGAATTTGGCTTACACGAGGTGATCACTTCGAGCGTGCGCTGTTCGCGGCGATTTACCGGAGTCAGGCAATCCATGCCTTCTTTGACGTACACATGGCAAGTCGCACACATGCCGCGACCGCCACATTCTTTTAGCACGTCGAGATCTTTGTTAATCAAAACAGAAAGTAGATTTCCGTTGGTTTCAACCGCACTTTCTTGCGCGATCGGTTCGAGTCTGACCGTTTTCATAATTTAGGGCAGTAAAAGGGCTTTTTGGGTCTCGGTGAGCGCAGCCTAAATCAGAGACGCATCGCCTTGATTTCTTCAACACTCATCGTTCTAGAATTGAGGATTCCCAAAAAAGGCTATTTGCGCCGATCGCTCAACCCGAATCTGCTGCATCTACTGATTTAGACCAATTAGAAAATCACTTAGGGCTAGTGGATTGTCGATCGACTCGCAGAACGTAGATTGCAGCGTTTGCAGAGCGTCGATCGAAACATTCGCTTTATGAAATTGCAGCACCAGCAGAACGAAATTCACAGCAAAACGATGCAGTGTTACTTGCTGAGTCGTAAATCAAAATTTAATTCTTTCAAATTCCGGTGGAATTGTTTCGACAACTTGTAGAATGCCTTGAAAGAGATTCGCTTTTTCGCAGGCGTTAAACCCTGAATGATTTCCATAAAAAACGAGCGGAGTTTGTTCGCGCAATAAAGCAATTCCCGTAATTCCTGGTACAGTCAGAAAATCTTCAATATACTTGGTGTTCATCGCTTATCTGGCTCGCAGTTCTGTAAAATACTTGCCACACCTGTTTTAAGGAAATATCGGGGATCGCTCTGTTGCTCTAGATTGGGTTCGTCATTTTTCTTAATTATTTTTGTCGTCATCCAATTGTTTGATTTGTAGTATTAGCAGATTCACTGCTCAACAATTGTTCAAGCTCCTTCACACGTTTTAGATTAAGCCGTATGTCTGACCTTCCTTTCACTTTGGATCAGTTACGTATACTCAAAGCGATCGCCTCTGAGGGGAGCTTTAAGCGTGCGGCTGATAGTTTGTACGTTTCTCAACCCGCCGTGAGTTTGCAGGTGCAAAACCTCGAACGTCAGCTCGATGTGCCGTTGTTCGATCGAGGCGGTCGGCGGGCGCAGCTCACCGAAGCCGGACACTTACTGTTGAGCTACGGTGAAAAAATTCTCACGCTCTGTCAAGAAACGTGTCGAGCGCTAGAAGATTTGCAAAATCTGCAAGGCGGAACGCTGATTATCGGAGCCAGCCAAACTACGGGAACGTACCTACTGCCGCGTATGATTGGGCTGTTTCGTCAGCAATATCCGGATGTAGCTGTGCAGTTGCACGTGCATTCCACGCGACGAACTTCGTGGAGCGTGGCAAATGGACAAATTGATTTAGCGATCGTCGGCGGTGAAATTTCCCCAGAACAGCAAGATGTTCTAGAAATCATTCCTTACGCAGAAGACGAGCTTGCGCTGATTTTGCCGCCGACGCACGCCCTAGCGCGTTTAGACACGATTCAGAAAGAAGATTTGTATCGATTGCAGTTTATCGCACTTGATTCGCAGTCCACGATTCGTAAAGTAATCGATCAGGTTTTGGGACGCTGTGGCATTGAAACGCGCCGCTTGCGAATTGAAATGGAGCTAAATTCGATCGAAGCCATCAAAAACGCCGTTCAATCGGGTTTGGGCGCGTCGTTTGTATCGGTAAGCGCGATCGAGAAAGAGCTTCAGATGGGAATGCTGCATCGCGCCCGGATTGAAGATGTCGTTGTAAAGCGAAATCTATCGGTGATTATTAATCCGAATCGCTATCGATCGAAAGCGGCAGATGCGTTTTGCCGGGAAATTCTCCCGAAATTTACCAATCAGCCTGTGACGTTTTCGCGACCCGCACCGCACTATCCCGAAACGCAAAGCTTAAAGGCAATGCTGCAAGCGGCAAATCGAGCGGTTCCAGAGCTTGAGTCTTGAATCATCAGCACGATCGTTTGGAGTTGAATCGAACGATCGTGGCGATTCACTTAAACCATTCAGAAATTTGATCCGTGGATTGAACGCGATGCATTCCGGCGGCGGCAAATCGATCGAACGCTGCGTCTGCCTGCTCGGTGTAGTCAACCACGCCCGGAACGACAACGGCTGAGGTGCAATCTTCGAGAAGATACACTTTTCGGGCAAGGGTTGGATCGTAGACTTGAATTTCCGTGAGCAGGTCGTCGATCGTCCATGCAACACAATGACTTTTTGCTTGTCCGGCAATAATGACTGCATCGAACTTTAGCAGTTTATCGATTAACGGGCTGTTTTTCTGAGCAATTAACTCACCGTCGATCGTCGTCAACACTTCAGGACTGAGAACCGAGTAATTCTCGGTTAATGGATTGTTGCCTTTGATTTCAAAATTTGTTTGACTCGCGCGAGCAATGCAGTGAAAAAAGCAAGCTTCCTCAAAAGCTGGCACCAATGCATGACCGATTCCGCCAAGCATCGAGTGATACGCCCAGATGGTTAGCGGATATTTGCCTTCATCGGTAAGCTGTTTGGTGTAGTGCAACGCATGATCGCTCAAAGCAGCATAATCGCGTCGCAAACTAGAAGCAATCGCCGGATTGACTTTCCAAACGCCGTTTTGCACTTCCTCAAAAGTAATTTGGGTGGCTGACGGAATCGGATGCTGACCGGATTCGTTGATCCAAAAAATCGGATGGAAAATCTGCATTGCGGTGTGCGTGTCCATTGTGGGCGCAATTTCGGTAATTGATCCTAAATTGCGGTAAATGAATTCACACAGCCGAGCATTATCCTCGATCGCGCCATTGCCCGATCGTCCCCCCACAAACAGTTCAAAATCAGGAATGCAAAACGTATTTTGAACATCGATCGCTAATAAACAAATCTGCATCGAATCTTGGGCAGCAGGCTTTAATTGGTGCTGTTTTGCCCAAGATTCGGCGTCGATCGCTCGTTGCTGATACGGAACGCGCCAAACATTACCGACCGAAGCGCGATCAAAGAATTCAGGAATCGGTAGCATTCTCACATCACCATTCAAATGAATCGATCATAGCTAAGTTCACCCGGACCGACTCAAATCCTGATGTGTGCCACAGTGCTTACAGTACGGTAAATGCTTGTAGGTCAATTCATCGCAGCGATCGCACTGAATCGTTTGATCGGAGCCACAGTGCGGACAATAACGATCAACGTGGCGAATCGATCGTGTGCAGTTCACACAGCGAGATTGTTGAACCAGGAGCGCAGGCTGAACTTTAGGTTTTGCAGTGGCCAGTTTTTGACAGATTTTGATTAGGACAAATCCCGCTAACGGAATGATCAAAATGTAGAGGTAGCTTACCAAAAACAGCAATCCGCCCAAAATCGCGCTTACAAAATCAAAGATTAATTTGAATAGTGCGCCTACTTGAAGGAATTCAAAAATTTTCAGAACAAGCGGAATGAAAAAGATAATCAGCAAATGCCAGCTAATCAGCGAGATTAATCCGTATCGCTTGCGCGTGGCAATGCGGTGAATGAGTCCCGCCCCGATTAGCAGGGGCACCAGAAACAACGCTTGAAACAAAAGTTGGATACTCGGATACCAGAAAGCAGCTTGTTTATATCCGGTTTCTACTGTTCTAAAATTCTCATTGCTTTTGATTAAATTGAGAAAATTAATACTGTTTGGTTTTGCGAGCAGTTGAGCTTTTAGCGTGGAGATTTCTTGGCTTAGTTGAGAAATTTGTCGATCGTTCTTCTCTAATTCCTGCCTTGCTTTTTCTGCTCCAACCGCATTAATGGATTGGTCACGATTTTGACCTGCAATTTTCTCAAGCAGCGTGGAATCGTATTGAGCACGAATATTGCGATTTGCGTTTTCTAATAAAGCAATGTCGCGCGTTTTTTGATCAATGCTTTTAACAACCTGTTGATTTTCCGGTGTTTTGATTTCGTCTTTACGAATGGCATAATTCAAACAAGTCGCAGAAACGCTGCCTAAATGTCCTTGTGCTTCACGCTGATACTCGTCTTGAAAGCGAGAATCATCGTCGCGAAAGGCAAGTCGAACCGCTTGATAGTCTTTATCTTGAGCGGTTTTATTGCGGTAGTTTTGCCATTCTGAATAGCACGGATACGTTTGATTAGGACTTAGTTTCCATTGGCTGATGTCATTAAGTCCAGTGAAAACATTAACCAGAATAAAAATGTCAATCAGAATGATCACAATCAAACTGACTGGATTAAGCGGTTGATAATTAACGGTACTCGTGCGGGCGAAAAACTGTCTTCATCGTCGAATTCTACCAAACATAATCAGGTTCTCATCGATCGAGGAAATGATATCGAGGAGCATCATTTCCTACAGGGTTCCTTTATTTAGGAACAAGGAACGATCGAAAAAGAAGCAACCTGTGACAGGTTCTCAACCTACACGAGCATTAAGCGTTGACCTCATTGCTGATTGGTGTCTTTTTCAAACCGCACAATGTCATCCTCGCCCAAATATTCGCCGTTTTGAATTTCAATCATCACAAGCGGAATTACACCCGGATTTTCAACCCGATGCGGCGTACACATGGGAACATAGGTAGACTGCTTTTGCATCAGCACTTTTTCTTCGTTGTTGCACATCACCTTTGCCGTTCCCGACACCACGACCCAGTGTTCGCTGCGGTGATAATGCATTTGAGTACTAATGTGATGTCCAGGCTTAATTTCGATGCGGTTGATGCGGTAACGTTTGCCGTGCTCAAGCTGCGTCACGGTTCCCCACGATCGAATCCGAACTAATTCTGTATCTGCCGGAGCTAATTCATCAGAAGCGTCATTTACGAGTTGAGTTTTCATGACTAAATTCAGGAGCGTTATTTCTATGATGCAGGAAAGTGCAGCATTGATCCGGGGAAATTCTAAAAATCAAAGTAGATGTATCGGGTGCCAGTTTCCGGTGCCAATTGCCAAACTGCATACAAACAAAGCGGAACTAACAGCAATTTCAAGTGCCAAGTGAGATTGAGTTTTAGCCCGCGTTGAATCGTGTACGCAAACAGCATTACAAGAGCGATCGAAGCCAACAAAATCCCGATTTGCGGCGGGTACAGCTTAACGGCTTCTCCGTACACTTTTTGCGCATACTGCACGTCTGCGGTTTGTCCCCACAAGCGCCCAACCACGCTTAACGCCGTATTCACATTCGGCAACCGGAAAAAGACCCACGACACAAACACCATTGATTGGGTCAGCGTCCACGCCACAATCACACCTGGAATACTGTTCCAAAGTCGATCGATCCAGGCAAATCGATTCGAGACGGTATCGCTTAAGCGATGAATCGCCAGCGCTAAACCGTGAATGCCGCCCCAAGCGATAAAGCCCCATGCGGCTCCGTGCCAAATTCCCGCCACCAGCATCACGATCACAAGATTCAAGCAAGTCCGAATCAAGCCTTGCCGCGATCCGCCTAACGGAAAATACAAATAGTTGCGCAGCCAATCACCCAATGTCATGTGCCATCGCCGCCAAAACTCCGCAATGCTTGTGGTGAGATACGGAAAATTGAAGTTCTCAGGTAGCTCAATGCCCAGCAGCAACGCGCTTCCTCGTGCCACATCCACATAGCCGCTAAAGTCGAGATAAAGCTGAAATCCGTAAGCTGCGATCGCGATCCACAAATCCAGACTTCCGGCTCGCTGCACGTTGTCAAAGCCGAGATTGACGAGCACATTTAATCGATCGGCAATCAATCCTTTTTTGATCGCTCCGCACGCAATCAGCCATAGCCCTTCGGTGATTTGCGGCATCGACAAAGCGCGAGCCGTCTGCATCTGAGCCGCAAACGGATGATAGCGCGTGATTGGCCCCGAAATCAGTTTTGCAAAGAATAGCTTATAGGCAGAAAACTCTAAAAATCCTTGTGCCGCAGGCGCACCGCGATACACGTCCACCAGATACGCAATGCACTCAAAAGAAAAGAAACTTAATCCCAACGGAGCAATTAAATGAACTTCTGCCCAATTCGCTCGCTGCTGAAAGTCAGGTAAATCAAACGCCGTCGCGATCGTATTAAACGAAAACGGCACATACTTAAAGCCGAACAGCAGCAGCACGTTCAGCAGAATTCCGATCCACAACAGCTTTAATCGTCGCTGATTCCAATCCGCCTGCGCAAACTGCCAATCTTCGATGCGCCAATCCGGAGGAGCGCCGATCGCTCGTCCTAGCCAGTAATTAATCATCGTTGCGACGAGCAGCAACGGTAGATACTGAGCTTGCAGCGAGGCATAAAACAACAGGCTGGTGATGAATAACAGCCACGATCGCAGCCACACCGAGCGCACCGACCAAAACACTCCGATCACACACACCAGAAAAACAGCGTAAAGCGGCGAAAGAAACTGCATAAGCAATTCAACGATTCAATCGCGTCTAGTGTACTGGCAAATCGAGATCTAGAACCGAAGATCAATAAAAAAGCAGCGATCGTCGCTGCTTTGATGAGAAAATAATTTATTTAGTACACAACACTGCGCAATGCAGTCCGCAAAAATTCAGAACTCCAGCCCACGCGGTTATTCTTAGTGTGCGAGCTTCTCGATCGTTTCATGCAATCGAATGGACACTCCAACAACCGTCCCAGACTATACCTGCCAAACCCGGAAACGATCGCCATAATAAAACCAGCGTTTAACTGTCCCATGCCCTGCACCTCAATCCGAGTGCAGGGCAGTTTTATTTCTAAGCGGAAATAACCTCGCTCAGGTTTGGTGACAGGAGTTCTGTCCGCGCTGCCGCTCGACAAGCAGGACAACTGCATTTATAGGCAGCAACTGCGAGCGCGGGCTGATTGCTGCTCGTTGAAGCCGCAGTACTCCGGGCAACGGTAGGCAGTGAATAAGGCTGTGCCGCTCCCATGTTAATGTTCCAGCCTAAGTCACGCAGTGCCGCTAACGTTAAGCTGCTTAACGGCGAAGGTGCGCCAGGTGCTTCAGCATACGGCGTCAGTAACTCACTGCCAAAGCGCGTTTCGTCCCAATGTGCAAAAATCTGCGGCTCGATCGGAACGGCCGTTGGAGTGCGCGTACCAAGCAGATCACCATACGCCCAGCCTGCGTAAGTATTTGCGAGATACGTGGATGAGGTGCGATCGATTAATGTTTTTCCAGCACTAAAACTAGTGCCATCGGTGCGGTTAAACGTAATCGGTTGCCAAATCGTACCAAACCCAAACACGTGCGCCAGCTCGTGAGTCATGATCGTCTGCAAATACGATGGATTTGAGTTGAACTGAGATAAATCCCGCAAATTCAACGTACTTGCACCTTTAGTAATCACTAAGTTATTTGATCCATCCACGGTGAGAGTCGGGCCGGAGAGCGCTAGAGTGCTCGTATCGGGTGTACCGTCTTGGTAAACTAAGTTTTGCCCGTCTAGGGTAACGTTGAGCGTGTTTGACTGCGTGATGCTGCTGCGACCCGTGATCACGCCTTCCCAAAATCGCGCCGCTTGATTAACCGCATCTCGCGCCGCTTGAGACAATCCGCCCAGCGTGCTGTCAAAATTAATTGCAATCTGAAACTTTTGTGGGTCAGTTGCCGACGCGCTGAAGTTGGTATTGAGCGAAAAATTGGCGGCTTGGTTGTTGTAGCTCAGTACCTGAACGTAATAAGTGCCCGCATTAATAAAGCGCCGAATCGATTCGCTGGTTGTACCACGCTCCCACTGCCACGCGAGAACTTCGCCCGTGTCGATCGCGCCGTTGCCGTTCGTGTCTTGAATCAACCGCACGTCCGCGTCGCCCGTTAATCCGGTTAAATTCGCCGTGAACACACCGGACTGAGCGATCGAGAAGCGGTAAAAATCGCTCGGATTAGCAACGTTGACAGAATCGCTCAGCGAGAAAGCTGGATTGACGGTGGCCGCCGTTGCGATCGTGCTGCCGCCTGTTGTCCCGGCAGGTAGCGGCGTTGCAGTCGAAGCGGAAGCAGTTGTCGTAAAGGCCCCGACAAGCTTCCAGTTGAGATCCGGCTCAGTGGCGACGATCGGACTCTTTGCAATATTGCCGTTGCTGATCGTCCAGTCGGCAACGGCTCCGCTTGTCGCATCACGCCAGATTAAACGGCTGGCTCCGCCTGCTGTGCCGTCGAAGTCTCCGGTTTGAACGGGTGTCCAATTACTAGGAACTGTAATCGATGAATTGGCTTGCGATTTCGTGGTTCCGTTGTAAAGCCAAAAGCTTGTTTCTCCGGTGCGATTGTTGCGCCACAGCAAATCAGTGTTGCCAGTGTCGTCATAGTTGCCTATTCCAGCAATTTTCCAATCTGGACTCGATGGAGAATCAAGCGAAACTTTTTGTAGAATTTGGGTGCCCTTGAGCAGCCAAACCGTTGTTTGTCCGGTTGTCGTATTGTTCCAAATTAAATCAGGAGCGCGATCGCCGTTAAAGTTTCCGGTGCCTTGAAGCTGCCAACCACTTCCTGCGATGCTACCGATAATCGGCGAACTGCTAATTGTACTGCCGTTGAGCGTCCAGATTGCCACTTCGCCAGAGTTAGTGTTTTGCCACAGAATGTCCGATGAGCCATCTTGATTAAAATCATCAACGCCCACTACGCGCCAGTTCAAATCTTTAACGTTGATGCTCAAATAAGCGGTTTGAACCGAGGAGCCATCAACTTGCCACAGGGCTAACTGACCCGTAGCAAAGTTTCGCCAAAGCAAGCTTTCCTGTCCGTTGTGGCTAAAGTCGCCTGAAGCAACGATTTGCCAGTTTTGGTCGGGAACAGTTATCAGGGCTTTGGGGTCGATCGCGCCCGAGCTGTCGATCGACCAAATGCGGTTGCCCCCGGTCGCGGTGTTGCGCCAAACCAAATCGATCGCGGTGTTCGTGCTGAGGGCTTGCGGCTGAGCCGAAGCAATTGAGGAAGATCCGCTCAGCGCTGAGCGGGTATCAAGTTGATTTGCATCGACCCGCAAACCGGATTTAGCATTGCTTAAATCGGTTGTCAATGTTGAATCTAGACGGTTCAAACTCTGCGAAGAATCAAGGCTCATGCTGCCTCCTTGATTCGAGCTAACCGAAAATGCTGAATCAAAAGTTCATCCGCAGTTAAAACGAACTGCGGATAATGCAAATTGACACCAACCCTCATGTATTTAGTCCTCACGCTGCACTGAACGAATGGTCACCGAAGCAATGTTCAGGCAGTTTCTCAAACAACAATAGATTCGTGGTAAATGCGCTTGACAAGACGGCACTGCTTGCTGATTCGCAAGCCGCGTGACGCATTGGCGGATCGGTGAATCCTCTAGACCCCTACGCTGTTATTGTATAGATGATTGCGCGTAGAAGGGTTATACCACTATAAAGCTTTCATAAAGTCGCGATAGAAAGTTCACGAATTTATAGCAACCGCAAAATAAAGGGGTATTTGTAGGGACGATCGACGCGCTCGATCGTTTTGACGATCGCGACAATCGGCAGCAGCCAGCTACAAACAAATAAGGCAATTCCCAAGATAATCGCAATTGGAATGCCGATAATAGTCAAGGCAATAAGTCCTACTAGAATTGCATACAGAAATAAATTGAGGTGAAAATTAATCGCTTCACGAGCATTTTCTTTCACGATAAAATCGTCGCTAATCAGCAAAATGGCGATCGGAATGCCAATCGAAATCAGCGTTGAGCTAAAGAAAATCGAGGCGTGACACGCGATCGCTAATACTTTTTGAGTGTCGTAATTCTGCATAAAGGATACTGTGATAAGCGAGAAATCCGTATTTCAGGTATCGCACGATCGCCGCGTCTTTCTCGCTATCTTTAAAGTATTGTTATGGTTTAGGGTTGTTTCATTACCCATTGAGTAAAGCATGTCGATCGAACTTGAAACAGAATTGCAATCGGCGGTTGAGCGGCGGCGGAATTTTGCTATCATTTCGCACCCCGACGCCGGAAAAACAACGCTAACCGAAAAATTGCTGCTGTACGGAGGCGCAATTCACGAAGCGGGCGCGGTTAAGGCTCGTCGTGCTCAGCGTCACGCGACATCAGATTGGATGGCAATGGAGCAACAGCGCGGCATTTCGATCACGTCAACAGTTTTGCAATTCGAGTATCAGGCGTGCCAGATTAATTTGCTTGATACACCAGGACACCAAGATTTTAGTGAAGACACGTATCGCACGCTGGCGGCGGCGGATAATGCCGTGATGCTAATCGATGCGGCAAAAGGACTAGAGCCACAAACGCGCAAATTGTTTGAAGTGTGCAAGCTGCGATCGCTGCCAATTTTTACGTTTGTGAACAAGCTCGATCGTCCGGGTCGGAGTCCGATTGAGCTAATCGATGAAATCGAGCAAGAGTTGGGGCTGCAAACGTATTTGGTGAATTACCCGATCGGCATGGGCGATCGGTTTAAAGGGGTATTCGATCGGTGTACCCGCACAATTCACTTATTCGAGCGGAGTGCTCACGGTCGGCGCGAAGCAGTGGATACCGTAATCGATTTGGGTGATCCAAATATCGAAACGCTGCTTGAGCAGGATTTGTATTATCAGTTCAAAGACGAATTAGAACTAATCGAAGGATTGGGGCCAGAATTGGATTTAGAAGCGGTTCACGCTGGAAAAATGACGCCCGTATTTTTTGGAAGCGCCATGACTAACTTCGGGGTTGAGCTATTTCTCAATTCGTTTCTTGATTATGCGCTGAAGCCGGGATCGCACGGCAGCACAAAAGGCGAGATTGAGCCGACTTACCCGGAGTTTTCAGGCTTTGTATTTAAGCTGCAAGCGAACATGGACCCAAAACACCGCGATCGCGTCGCTTTTGTGCGCGTTTGTTCGGGTAAGTTCGAGAAAGATATGGTGGTGAACCATGCCCGAACCGGAAAAGCCGTTCGTTTATCGCGTCCGCAGAAATTGTTTGCGCAAGACCGTGAAGTGATCGAAGAAGCGTATCCGGGCGATGTGATCGGCTTGAATAATCCGGGCGTGTTTGCGATCGGAGACACGATTTACAGTGGTCAAAAGCTGGAATACGAAGGAATTCCGTGTTTTTCGCCTGAACTATTTGCGTATCTGAGAAATCCGAATCCGTCGAAGTTTAAGCAGTTTCGCAAAGGCGTGTCTGAACTGCGCGAAGAAGGCGCGGTGCAGATTATGTATTCAGCCGACGATGCGAAGCGCGATCCGATTTTGGCCGCAGTCGGACAGTTGCAGCTTGAAGTCGTGCAGTTTCGCTTGCAAAACGAGTACGGCGTTGAAACGCTAGTCGATCATTTGCCGTATACGGTTGCTCGCTGGGTTGATGGCGGTTGGGATGCGCTGCAAAAAGTCGGGCGCGTTTTCAATACACTTGTTGTCAAAGACAGTTGGGAACGTCCAGTTCTGCTATTTCGCAACGAGTGGAATTGTCAGCAGCTTCAAGCCGATCATCCTGAATTAGCGCTTTCGTCGATCGCTCCCGTAGTTTCCGGGAAGGAGCCAACCGATTTATAAGGGTACTTTAAAGTCGCTGTAATTCAACCAACTCTATGACGGCTTCATTAGAAGCAGGACTCGCAGCGATTCAACAAGGTAACTACCCCGATGCGATCGCACTTCTCGATTCGGTTCTCGCTGCTCCACCCGATGCGGCGACTTATGTTCGTGCACAAATGGCGCTTGTGCGGGCTTACATCGAAACCGGACAGGTACAAAGCGCGATCGGGATTTGCAAAGCGCTGCACCAAAGTGAATCTGAAAAGGTGCGATCGTGGGCAAATCGCACAATGGACGAACTGACTGGATTCGTACCCGTGACGCGATCGAGCGAACCGCGTCGTAAAGTTCGACCTCGCACAAAGGCATTAATTAAACCAACTGCACCCTCAGAAAGTCCGAGCCAGAAAGTAGAATTACCTAGATTTCCTATTTCTACGGAGGATGTTGGGTTTGTCTGGCGCAATGCAGGACGGGCGCAGCGATGGCAACCGCTCAACCGCTCGATAACGCGATCGCGACTCGTGCAAGGGGTCACGATCGCGGCGATGTTTGGCACGCTTTACGGATTATGCGCGATCGCTCAAATTGTTCAGTGGTTTTGGTTCAGAACCCAAACTGAGGTTTTGCGGTGGAGTACTTCGCCGCCTGATGATTCGATTCCGGTATGGCTGTTGCTATTTGGCTTGATCACAGCGTTTTTTGCATCGCCGTGGATTTTGGATGCGTTGCTTAAATGGATTGATCGATCGCGCCCCCTTTTAACTGCCGAACTGAGTCGCTACAGTCCTGAAACCTACCGCCTGATTCAACGCTTTGCCGCTCAGCACAAAATCCCGATTCCGCGCTTGATTCTGTTACCGACTCAAACGCCGATCGTATTCACTTACGGATGTTTGCCAAAGCTGGCTCGAATTGCCATTAGTCAAGGCGTGCTGGATTTATTAAGCGACGATGAACTTGCGGCGATCGTCGCTCACGAACTCGGACACATCGCGCATTGGGATTTTTGCTGGATGTCTCTAGTTACGGTCATGATGCAGATTCCCTACACCGTTTATCGACAAAGCGCGATCGTGAGTGATAAATTGCGCCACAATCAACACGCAAGCAAGTTAATTACAACGCTTTTGGCGATCGGCGCAGATGCCTTAATCATCGTGGCAGCGCTCAGCTATGGATTATTTTGGGTGATGCGCGGATCGGGGCTATGGCTATCAAGACAAAGAACTATCGAGAGCGATCGTCATGCGTGCGATCTGACCGGAAATCCCAATGGATTGGCGCGTGCTTTGTTAAAGCTGTCGATCGCAACGGTTCAAACGATCCAACAGCAGCAAAAGACCGATTATTTGCTAGAAGGATTTGAGCTACTTGCGCCAATCGGATACAACAGCGCGATGACGATCGGGAGTTTGTACGAGAAAATTCCGCTATCAAATTTGTTGCAGTGGGATCAAACCAATCTCGATCGACATTGTTTAACCATCAACAATGCGCATCGATTGATCGGCGAGCGCTTAGCAACGTTAATGAAGGACGCAGCGTTTTGGAACCTTGAACCCGAATTCAATTTAATGCCCACTGTTAAACCTGTTCAAAACAAGATTTTGATTCAAGGTGCGCCGTTTTTTGGAATCGCGATCGGGTCTGCGATCGCTCAACTTCTTTGGCTTGTGGCTCAACTATTGTACACATTGGGAAATTATCAATTAAACTGGATTGCCAGCGATTACAAACTGTTTATTAGCTTTGCGCTAATCGGATTTGGCACGGGAACGATCGTTCGGTTTAATCGCTTTTTTCCACAATTGCGCCAGTTTGAAACCGCATTTGCTGATTTGCTGACCAAACCCGAATTAACGCCAATCAACAGCCGCCCGATTCAACTCGAAGGACAATTATTGGGTCGATCAACTCCCAGCAACGGCGTGTTACAAGATGTGATGCTGCAAACTGAAGCCGGATTAATCAAGCTTTGTTGGACATCGCAGCTTGGATCGATCGGGAACTTATTAGTGGCACCGCGCTTGCTTCAATCAATTGGCGAAACCGTCATCGTTACCGGGTGGTTTCGTCGAGGTGCAACGCCGTGGATCGATGTAGATTCAATCAAACTGGCGAACCGATCAGTGCTCCGGGGCGGTCATCCGGTGGCATCGGTCGCGATCGCGATCGCGGCAATTCTTCTGGGCTTGATCTTGATGATGTAACGAATAGTTGCATCTCTTTTATCGTAGTGTTACATTTCTTCATGGAGTTCGACCGCCAGGTGTGGCTCAGTTCTAAAAAATTGAGTAGGCTTAGTAATCTTGGTCTTAGGTTTTTCTCCTCCCAACACAGCAATTAGCCAGCCGTCACCATTCGGCTGGTTTTTATATTTAGCGGGTGGCGTGAAGAAATTGCTAAACTAACGGAGTTCTAACGGTCGAAATAACGCTAGAGAGGGAAATCCTCAGTATCGCTCGAATCTATCAGATGAGCGTGGTACCTTAAAGAATGGCATAAACATCCTGGGGACGCACTCACAAACCGTCATGCTCAATCCTCCAGTAGTCATCAAACGCTCAAACGATTCAACCATGCCAACCTGTTTTGGGTTTGTCGAGGGTGCGAATGAGTGTGTCAGCCGTTTTACACAAGCGGCGACGATTGGCGGGGAGAAATCTAAGATGTCTGTCAATCCCTAGCCGATCAAGTCATGCGACAAGCAGCAGAGACGCTTATTTTGGCGTCTGTACAGTAGGATCAAAGTCTGGAGGTGTCTCGATATGTCCGTTCGTTTATATGTGGGCAATCTGCCCGAAGATCTCACTCGTCAAGAACTCGAAGCCGTCTTTGCTGATGCAGGTGAAGGCGTTTCCGCTAAATTGATTACCGATCGTAAAACCGGAAAATGTCGCGGTTTTGGCTTTGTCACCGTGAAAAACGATGAACAAGCTGACCAACTCATTGAAAAGTACAACGGCGCTGAAGTCAAAGACAACGCGATGAAAATCGAGAAAGCGCTGCCTCGATCGAAAGATAAAGGCGATGAGCAAGCGGCTCCGGTGGCAGCAGCTTCTAGCGGCGGCGGTGCCTCAAGCGGTAAGCGTAAAGGCGGTGGCGGCAATAATAAGTCGCGTCGATCGACCTCTACTTCGACCGATCCAGATTCAGTTCAACCCGATCCGCGTTGGGCCCAAGATCTCGAAAAACTCAAGCAAATGTTAGCTGCTCAAACGACCAATCCGTAAATCAGTGAATTGACGTCGATCGGAGTGAGAGTTGCAGTCGAGTTTTGATTCAGCTTTGACTCTGATGGGCGTCTTATTTAACTAATTTGGGCTTGCGGAAACTGCGTAGAAGGAATATTTTAAGCTGCGGGAATTCTAGGATTATCTGTTCTAGTATTCTTGCTGTTCATGAAGCGACTCAACGACCGAGCGTTTGATCTCCTCCAGACCGAGATCCGTCAATACAAGAATTCCCATGCTGTTGGACAAGTTCAAATTGAGCTTGTCCTTCGTCGTTTAGAAATGCGTCAAACATTACTAAGCACTGCCCATGATTCAAATCAGGTCGATCGAAGTTATGTCGTCGGGCAATTGAACGCGATTATTGCGGAATTAGAAAAAGTTGAACCCAATACAACCATTTATTCGGATGCTCAAAAGCTAAAAGAATCGGCTAAAGCTAAACTGAAGTGAACGATCGATGCGAACTCCAACTAATGATTCTCGCACTGGCACCCTATAAGAGTACGTTGCTTTAACTTGAACGTGACTTTGTGATAACCCATCGTTTGAACACGTCTTGAGAATTGGCAGGTCGTTGCCACAGACGCCTAGCGTTCCGCGCAATTAATCCGAACTCACGTTAACTTATCCGTCCCGTTGGTGAATCTCTATACAAGTCTGCAAAAAGACGCATCGTAGGCAATGCCTGATTGCAAGATAATAGAGGCGAAGCAATGTTGAGGTAGTTATGCCCATTAAAAGAGGTGACATGGTGCGAGTGGTACGTGAGAAGCTGGAAAACAGCCTTGAAGCAAAGGCAAGCGATCCCCGGTTTCCGACTTATATTTTTGACACAAAAGGCGAAGTGATCGACCTCAAAGGCGATTACGCTTTTGTCAAATTTGGTATTGTCCCTACACCAAACGTATGGTTGCGGGCCGATCAGCTTGAGCCGTTCGAGTAAGACGCAAATCCTAAAATTATTGTGTATCGCTGCCGATCGACGAGTTTACAAAGCTAAACTACGAGCAATTTCGGCAGCAATTATTTGCGATTATGGTTTCTTCTGTTTGCACTCAGTTTCGCGTGTCGATCGTCGGTGCTGGAAATGTGGGTAGCACGCTTGCTCAACGCATTGCTGAGAAAAATGTTGCTGATGTCGTACTGCTTGATGTGATTCCTGGGCGTCCACAAGGGTTGGCGCTGGATTTAATGCAGGCACGAGGTGTAGAGCGGCACGATCGACAAATTATTGGCACAACCGATTACTCTGATACGGCTGATTCCGATATTGTCGTTGTCACCGCCGGAGTTCCGCGCAAGCCAGGAATGACTCGCGAGGATTTGCTCTTAACCAACGCCAAGATTGTACGCGATACCGTTAAACAGGCGGCTCAAGCGTCTCCGAATGCGATTTTCATCGTTGTGACGAATCCGCTCGATGTCATGACGTATTTAGCTTGGCAAGAAAGCCAAATCCCGACGCAGCGCATTATGGGAATGGCGGGAATTTTAGATTCAGCGCGGTTTCAGACGTTTATTGCAATGGAACTCAGCGTCTCAATTTGCGATGTTCAGGCGATCGTCCTCGGCGGTCACGGTGATTTGATGGTGCCCTTACCCCGCTATTCCACAGTAAGCGGAATTCCGATCCCCGAATTGATGAGCCAAGACACGATCGACCGATTGATCGATCGAACTCGCAACGGGGGCGCAGAAATCGTAGGACTGCTGCAAACTGGAGGCGCATTCTACGCGCCCGCTTCAGCCGTTTGTACCCTGATCGAAGCGATTCTTTATCATCAATCGCGGCTGTTGCCGATCGCGGCTTATCTTCAAGGTGAATATGGGTTGAAAGACATTTTTATCGGGGTGCCTTGTCGCTTAGGATGCAACGGAATTGAGCAGATTTTAGAACTTCAATTAACCGACGCTGAGCGCGAAGCGTTGGCGCGATCGGCGGCATCGGTGCGGCACAGTGTTAATCGAATGAATCAACTTCTCTCGATCGCTTAATTCATAAGAAAGATTCATCCTTTTTGAAAAAAAGGCAAATTACTAATACCTCACTTCCTCATTTTTGACTATGAACCGACGCTGGCTAGGTTGTTTGCTGGGTTTCTTTTGTGTAACCACGGTTGGATACACGGTCTCGATCGTCGCTGCAACGCCTGAAGAAATGATTCGGCGTCCGTTTTCTTGTCCGACGTCGCTCAACACCGAAGCGCAGAATTTTCAAGTTTTAACCGTGCGCAAATGGGCACAAGGAATGGTAGCGCTCTATCGAGGGCAATGTCCAACTTCTCCAAAGGCGGGAAATCAAGGTGACACATCGCTGTTGAGTTATCGAGTTGTTAAACGCAACGGGATGGAATGGGATTTAAGCAGCAGTGGAAGCTACCCTAGCCGCAATAGCCAGAAATCAAAGGAGTCGTCTGAGAAAAACCTGATCGAATACAGCGTTGGACGAAATAGCTCGAAGGCAAAAGAGCAGCACGCCGTATTTTATGGTGAGGTTTTGTCTCCGACCGTTGCAGCCGTTGAAGTGACGTTTAACAACGGTAAAGTACTTCGCGATACGGGCTTAGACGGAATGTTGCTGTTGGTTGCGTCTGATGCAACGGGCGTTTGCGATGTCCGGGTGCTGGGTGTGGATAACCAGATTTTGCAGCGCGATGAGTTAGCCGCTTCGAGTCCGCTTACACCTGAGTCAGCCGTTAATGTCGAAGGCAATACCTGTCAGCCGATTTCTGGGCAACTATAAATCCCGCGAGGTCTAATGCTCTTGGGTAGGAATTGGAAGACTACGATCGATAGAGATTTTGTGACAAAAGTTTGTGAATCGATAAGTATTTCTACGCTAAGAATGAAACGAAAAAGCTTTGTTCTTAATGCAAGAACAAAGCTTTTTCGGTTGTTGGGTGATGCGGAACCCGGGACTTGAACCCGGAAGTCTTTGCAGACACTAGAACCTGAATCTAGCGCGTCTACCAATTCCGCCAGTTCCGCGTGAAGTTGTTTAAGCGTCACAATCTCCCATTGTGCAGGAGTTGTGCTGTATTGTCAATTAACTCGGACAAGTCGAATTTGCGTATTTTCCAGCTTGGCTTAAATTGCGGTTCACGATAAGTCTGGACAATCCTCCGGTTTCCGGTAGAATCGGAACCAACTTTAAACTTATTGTAAAAATGCTAACCGAGGAGGACAAGACTATCACTCTCGCTTCTGGCTCATCTAATTCCGCTTCTTCACCTGAAGGAAGTCACTCCGTTCTCCAGATTTGGGGAAAAACGCCTCTAAGCGGACACGTTACCGTAAGCGGTGCTAAAAATTCCGCGCTTGTGCTAATGGCAGGCTCGATTTTGTGTTCGGGGATCTGTCGATTGCGCAACGTTCCTTCGCTGCTGGATGTCACGCGCATGGGCGAAATTTTAGCCGCGCTGGGTGTGAAGGTTACTCAAGACGGTGACGTGTTAGAACTTGACGCAACGCACATCAGCAATTCTAGAGCGCCCTACGAACTGGTGAGCCAAATGCGGGCGAGCTTTTTTGTGGCGGGCCCATTACTAGCTCGCATGGGCGTAGCGCGAGTGCCGCTTCCGGGGGGATGCTCGATCGGCGATCGACCCGTTGATCTCCACGTAAAAGGCTTGCAAGCGCTGGGGGCCGAAGTGCAAATCGAGCATGGTATGGTCAACGCTTACATTCGAGGCAGCCGCAAACGGCTACAAGGTGCCCGAATTTACCTGGATTTTCCCAGCGTTGGCGCAACGGAAAATATCATGATGGCGGCAACCCTAGCCGAAGGTGAAACCATCATCGAGAATGCGGCACAAGAGCCGGAAGTTGTTGATTTAGCGAATTTCTGTCAAGCAATGGGCGCGAAAATTCGCGGCGCGGGCACCAATCGAATTGTGATTGTCGGTGTGCCGCAACTGCACGAAACTGAATACATGGTAGTCCCCGATCGCATCGAAGCGGGAACGTTTCTTTTAGCAGGTGCGATTACGCGATCGAAGATTAGCCTATCTCCGGTCGTGCCAGATCATTTGATGTCGATAATTGCCAAGCTCGAAGAAATGGGGATTAACGTTGCAATCGACGCTCCGGATCGAGTGCGGATTCTGCCTTCGTCGTCGTATCGAGCAACCGACATCGAAACGCTGCCGTATCCTGGATTTCCGACTGATTTGCAAGCGCCGTTTATGTCGCTGTTGTCGCTTGCCGACGGCGACAGCGTGATCACCGAAAATCTGTTCGAGAATCGCCTTCAGCACGTTGCAGAACTCAATCGCATGGGGGCAGATATTCGCGTTAAAGATAAGTTTGCGATCGTGCGGGGAGTGCCTCAGCTTTCTGGTGCGCCAGTTTTAGCAACGGATTTGCGGGCGTCTGCCGCGCTGGTGATTGCAGGGTTAGCGGCAGACGGAACGACCACGATTAAAGGATTGCGACATCTCGATCGCGGCTACGACAACATCGAAGCAAAACTTCGCGGACTCGGAGCTAAGCTTCAACGGGTGCAAGAAGATGAACCGACCGAAGCCGCGATCAGCGTGCCTGCTTAACGAGTTAATCCCCCGATACGGGGTAAGCCTCGCTATACTGACTTTGAGACTGTTTGCCATTAAACGAACGTTGTATGTCCTTCTCAAAGTCATTTCTCGTCGGTTTAAAAGCCGATCAGTTCCGTCATCCGTTGGATCTCGAAGCCACAAACGCCCTCAAGCAGTTGCCTGGACTCGATATGATCGTCCGCAATCTGCTTGGTCCTGTGGCAGAACAGTTCTTTTATCTTGAAAATATTGCGTCGAGTATTTTGGTGAGCGATCGACAGCTTCCGGATCTGCACAAGCTGTTGGTTGAAGCGTGCCGCGTGCTGGATCTCGAACAGCCTCAGCTTTATGTGCGTCAACATCCTGTGCCCAACGCCTACACGTTTGCGATGCGCGGTCGTCAGCCGTTTGTTGTGATGCACACGTCGCTGATCGAACTGCTCACTCCTGAAGAAATTCAAGCGGTGATTGCGCACGAATTAGGACACCTCAAATGTGATCACGGGGTGTATTTAACGTTGGCGAATTTGATTGTGTTAGCGGCGGGCCAGTTGCCCTACGGTAACTTGATTACGCAAGGCATTCAGGCGCAAATTATGGCGTGGGTGCGCTGTGCTGAATTTACCTGCGATCGTGCCGCTTTGCTGGCAACCCAAGATCCCAAAGTGATGATGTCGGTGTTAATGAAGCTCACCGGGGGATCGCCAACGCTGGTCAATCAGCTTAATCTCGATGCGTTTATTGCTCAAGCACGGGCTTATGACGACGTGAGCAAAACCGAGATCGGCGAAATGCTCAAGCAGCTTCAAACCGCGCAGCTAAGTCATCCGGTTCCGGTTTTACGGGCGCGAGAAATCGATCGTTGGGCAAGTTCTCAAGATTATCAAGCGATCGTAGACAAGCAATCAACAAGCTCGATCGCTTCATCTAACCGGGGCTGGCGAAACTGGTAAAGCGGATTGCATCGGTGAAATTGCGCCAATCAATGGATCTTAAAAAATAAAGCGGATTCTGCGAGTGTTTTAGCTCAGTTCGTATAATAATGGGATTGCAGCGTGCAGATACCAGAAAATCTTAGCTCAGCTAAGACTCAAGCAGGAGATTGTCTCTGCTGAAGGATAGGCTTTACTAAATCGAAGAAATTGGGTAATTATCTATCTTGCAAGTGACAAGCTTACGCTCAAATTTCGCTATGTTTGAAAAATAGCGAAATTCGATCTTTAATTCTGTTACTGTTCAATGGCTGGATTTGTCAGTTCAGCCGCAACGCCATAAAGTATTGTTTCCAGGGTATTTAGTATGGAACCTGAACTCAAAGAAGTTGAAGCGCTCAGCACAGAGCCGCAAACCAAGATTACGCTCGACGAAACGGGTACCTTAGTCCCGATTTCGAGCAACGGACAAACCGAGCAATGGCGCGAAATTGCTGATAAAACCTACACGGTTTTGGCATCGCTGCCGGAAATTCTAGGACGCTTTTTTACCGAGTATCGCAAGCCACTGGTAACGGTGGGTTTGATTTTTGGCTCGATCGTGTCGGTGAAACTTACGCTGGCGCTGCTTGGCGCAATTAATGATGTTCCCTTGCTTGAGCCGACCTTCGAGCTAATTGGATTAGCGTATTCGGTTTGGTTTGTTTATCGTTATCTGCTCAAAGCAGAAACTCGGCAGGAATTCGGTCAGGAGTTCAATAAGCTGAAACAGCAGGTGATTGGTCAAGTTACGAAGTAACGCGATCGAATTCACACGACAAAGGGGCGTTGCGGGTCAGCGTCCCTTTGTCGTGTGAATCAATGGTCATGTGAATCAACAGTTTAAAGCGGTTCATCGCTCTTGATCTTTTGCTGATCTTCCTTCATAGTTTTGAAGTTAGGATTTGATGTTAAAAAATAAATTGTTCAAGACGGTTGAGGTTGAAGCGCATCGATCGTACTTTTTTGAACTCAAATTTGAAGACGATTATGCAATTTTTTAGCAAGCTTGCCGCACGAATTGCTGCGGAGTGCCAACGAGGATTGCTTCCACTTGGCGTCATGTTGATCGCGCTTCCTGCATCAGCGCAAGTAACCGATGCTCAGGTTGCACGAGTGGTTGAAGCGCTGCGTCAAGCTTCAAAGCCGGAAAAGCCAGTTTCGGGGTTGTATAGCGATTGGCAAGTGAAGCCGGAAAACGTGTCGCGCTGGTCGAAGGCGTGTCAAGGACGCGAAATCAGTCCAAATCAGTTTCAATCGAATGCAGATGCGGCTCGATCGATTGTGACTTGTGTGATTCGGGATCAGCTAAAGCAAGAATATCAAGCAAGCGAAAATAACGAAGCGATCGCCGTTCAGCGCGTAGCGGCATGGTGGCAAACCGGAGATGGATCTCGTTATAAAAGCAGTGAGCTTTCGCCGTATGTGCAGCGTGTTTTAGGATTTTATAATCCGAGCGCACCCAAAGCGGCAACTAATCAGAGTGCAGGGACCTTTTACGATCGCTACATGGTAGCGGGATATGCGGCGGCTCAGCGAAAAGATTCGCAAACGGCTCTGCTGTATTTTCGTCGCGCTTTAGACGAACGCCCGGAGGATCGATTTGCTCTTGAAGCGATTCAAAATCTACAAGCATCGAAGCGCTAAACGTTTTAATCATGGAAAAGCCTTATGAGATTTGGACTTCAATTTCTTGTTGCAGGGGTTGTCTTGGCGGTTGCTCCGATCGCGAGCGCCGCAGAATGGACGAAAATTACTCAAAATGCGGTGAACGATCGGTTTTTTATTGATACGAGTTCGATTCAGCGCAACGGCTCGATCGTGTGGTATTGGGAATACCGCGAATTTTCTCAACCTAATAACGCCTTGCTGGATGTAAATGTGGATCAGCCAGTTTTAGGGGCAGTGATGCGATGGTCGGCTGATTGCAGTAGTAAATCGCAACGGTTGAGAAAGTTGAATGCTTACACTAAAAATCGGCAGCTCATTCAGAAATTTGACTACGGCGATAGCGGGCTTTTGCTTCAGCCTAAAGTCGGCAGCAGCACGCACGCAATCTTAGAACGGGCTTGTATGCCGCCTACCAATAAAACTCAGTAAAATAACGCGAGTTCGGGATAGTTTCGAGACGCTTGGCGACGGATATGCTTATCCCGAACTCACAAAGATAAACCCAATAAAAAGCGCGGCCGAAGCCGCGCTGCGTTTGAGATCCTAAACAAGAGCAAGATTTATCGAATGTAGTTGGCTTCTGCTTCTAACATGCGCAGTAAAGCTTCATCGCCGCGTGCCCGTGCTGCTTCCATTCGACGTTGCAGATTTTTTTGCAGGTTTTCGCGATGTGTGCTGGCAATTTGTGCCGCGTGAGAACGATTTTTGTTCATGATAAACAGTCCTAAAGTCTTATCCATGCTATGAATCACCAGCTTTAGTTTATCATCAGGAGAATGAAATAGTAACATAAGCTACTTAAATTCATGCTTACGATATACAAAGCAATTGAAGCTGCTCGATAAATACGCCTTAAAGTTTATGCTGATGACACTATTGAGCGATTTTGGATTAAGCGATGTTTATGTAGGCGTGATGAAGGGCGCGATCGCTCGCATCAATCCAAACATTCAGATCATCGATCTCACTCACCTAATTCCACCGCAAAACGTTGGGGTAGCTCGCTTTCAGCTAATGAATGCTTATCCGTATTTTCCTGATGGAACCGTTCACGTCGCGATCGTTGATCCCGGTGTGGGCAGTCAGCGTCGAGCGATTGCCGTTCAGCTTGAATCAGGTTACTTAGTTGCGCCCGATAACGGGTTGATCAGTGGCGTTTTAAGTCAGTACCCAGCGATCGCAGCCGTTGAGTTGATTAATCAAACCTATTGGAGAGTTGCAAATCCTAGCACGACATTTCATGGACGAGATATTTTTGCACCTGTTGGGGCTTATCTTGCTAGTGGAAGTAAGCTGCGCGAATTGGGAACAGAAATTGATTTAGCCACGATCGTTCGCTTTCCCATTTCTGATGCGGTTCAAACTTCAGCCGGAGTTCAGGGAATGATTCAAGCGATCGATCATTTTGGCAATTTGATCACCAATATTCCCGCGCCAATGGTGATAGGTCGATCGTGGACTGTCCGCATTGGGGATCAGTCTTATCCGGGTAAAACTACTTATGCAGCCGTCGATCGCGGTGAAATTCTTGGCTTGATCGGAAGCCACGGTTGGATCGAGATCGCGGCGAATCAAGACAACGCTCAGCAGAAATTAAACGCGATCGTGGGCAGTTCGATTAATTTAGAATTTGCCGAGTGAATGAACCAACGGTTCAAAAACTGGAATCAAATCTGCACGGCTGACCGTTAAAGTGGGGAATGATCGATCGCCATAATCCCGACCAGGCTGCAATGGGAAAATCGGATTTGATTCTAACGGGTGCCACACTGCGCCTGCTGCCTGTACGATCGCCCACACTGCCGCAATATCCCAAATCCTCGGAGTCGCTTCAACGCCGCCCAGCGTCGCGCCTGCCGCAACCGTGAGTAAGTTATACGTTGCAACGCCTAACATCCGAATTTTTGCTGGAAACGGATTCTTTAGAACCGACGTGCTGCGAGCGCAGAGATTAAAAAAGTGATTGCGGGTTAGTTCTTCTTGACTCGCATGAATCGGCTTTGCGTTCATAAACGCGCCTGACGGCATTTCTAAGCCACTTTCCCCACGCCAAAACCCGTGAAACGATTGACCAAGCGGCGGAAAATGCACATATCCAAAAACCGGGGTTCCTTGATACAGCAAGCCGATCGACACCCCCCACAACGGCAATCCTCGCGCAAAGTTTGTGGTGCCATCTAACGGATCAATAATCCAGCACCAGTCACGATCGGGGAAAATATGCTCGACTTCTTCGCTTAAAACACCGTGATCAGGAAAAGATCGAGCGATCGCGCTTCTAATTTGCTCGTCTGCCCAGCGATCGGACTGTGTGACTAAACTACCGTCAGCTTTTTCTGATGCTTGCACTTGCCCGAAGTCTTTGAGGATCTGTGCACCAACTTGATGCGTGATGGATTGAGTGAAGGATTCGATCGAAATCCAAAAGTCAGTCATAAAGATTTTAATCTTGTTATTCGGAACTCACGTTCAGGAAGTCTTCGCGCCAGTTTATGAAACAGCAATAAAAAGGGGGGTGTGAAAATCACGCCCCCTAATTGATCAAAGACAACAATTACTCAACGCCTTCGATACGATCTTCGACTTCTTGATAGAGTTCACGGAGTCGATCGAGGTTTTCCTCGCTCGTTTCCCAGTATCCGCGACCGTTCGCTTCTAACAGCGTTGTTACCATTTTGCGGAACGAGTTCGGGTTCATGTCCAGCAATCGCTTACACATTTCCTCGTCTTTAAAGAACGTGGTATTCGTGTCTTCGTAAACCCAGTTATCAACCGCGCCTGCGGTTGCCGACCAGCCCATCGTGTTTACCAATCGCTTCGACAATTCGCGCACGCCTTCGTAACCGTGGCTTAACATCCCCTCGTACCACTTGGGATTCAGCATCTTGGTACGAGCATCTAATCGAACCGTTTCCGAAAGCGTCCGAATCTGAGCGTTTGCGGTTGTGGTGTCTGCCATAAACGACGTTGGCATTTTGCCGTCATCGCGCAGCCGCGCCACGATTTTAGTCGGATCGGAGTCGTAGTAGTGCGAGACATCGGTGAGCGAAATTTCCGACGAATCCAAATTCTGGAACGTCATATCCGCCGTTTTGAGCGAAGCCCGGAATAAGTCTTCGCTTTGCTCCATCATGCCGGGGTTGTCCGACGAGAACGCAAACCCTTTGCGTGAAAGGTACATATTTTGCAGTTCTTCTTCGTTTTCCCAGGTGCCATTTTCAACCGCCAAGTTGACGTTTGACGAATAAGAGCCGGATGCATTTGAGAAAACGCGGGTTGCCGCTTGACGCAGATT
>CAXUFL010000011.1:0-99029 GCA_964250455.1 uncultured bacterium | reverse complement strand
CCCAATGGAACTATACAGCTAAACCAGAATTACACCTTATTTAATTCACGATCCTAAGGATTTGATTGTTGGTTTCTACAACATCCTGCTTTCTGTGTAGAACAGGAGTAAGATGCTCAGGAATCCCAGCCATCTGTATAGCATTACAGCCAAACTTATAAGCAATCTCAAAGTCTTTCCCTGCAACGAGCGCATCGTAGAATCCTACTGAGAACTCGATGGCGGCTTTATCTCCGATAGCTCGACGCATTCCAATTACATAATCGATGTGTTTTGCAATCGATAAAGCTTGGACCTCTGAATAACATGCATTAAGCAAAACACACTTAACATTATCTGCAAACAACTTAAATAGACCTGCTAGAGCGAATGTTGGAACAAGATGCATGTCAGCAATCTCGTCCTCAAAAGCTAGACCTTCTTCGCCTGCACCGTGTCCACAAAAATGAACAATATGTGGTAGGGTGTCAAGCATCGACCGACGAACATCTCGCGGGCGAACTGCCCATTGTTGGTGCAGTTGATAGAGTTTGTCAGTCCGACCACGCCTCAGTCCTGCATCAACTTCGCGAACTTCTTCATCAAGTCGTAATGGTGTTGTGTCTTTCGGGTTAGCAGCTAGAACAAGAATCTTAACCGTTTCACTCATGTCTATAGTTACGAGGTAGCAGATCCAAAATTTTCACTTAGAAGCCTCTACGGTTCGTACCACTGTTTACCAGTAGAATTACTTTTTGCAAAGTGGTTCTTACCCTAAGATATTCCATCCAATTCAGAAACTTTCCGGGATTACTAGATATTGTAATAATTTCTGAAAGTGCATAGCAGCGATGGGCAAGAAAAGTTAGCTACATTGCAAAACTCTAAACAAAGCAATCTAACTCTTCATCGAACATCTTGTTTTAAGTCTTCGTATACAGTTTCTCTTCAGAATCTATCTTGATTAAGTCCTTAGAACGAATACATTTTCGGCTACGATCGCTCTTCCCCAGTTCGGGAACCCGTACTCTCTCCAAAGTTGCATCTCCCGCCGATCTTGGATAAATTAGCACTCAGGAGCTGAGAGTGCTAACTCAATGCGCCAAAAGTCTGTAGACTGGTAAACGGTGAACTACCGACCAGCCAGACTGAAACGGCTGGATTGCTGCTGAATTAGGCGTTTTGCCCGTCCAGCCAAAAGTATTTCACAGTTGTTGACCATTTAGAAAGTTTGGAGAATTTGTATGGCAGCCGTATCTCTGAGCGTGTCCACCGTGAAGCCGCTAGGCGATCGCGTCTTCGTCAAAATTAGCGAAGCCGAAGAAAAAACCGCAGGCGGCATTATTCTGCCCGACAACGCAAAAGAAAAGCCTCAAGTTGGTGAAATTGTTGCCGTGGGGCCGGGCAAGCGCAACGATGACGGATCGCGCACCGACCCCGATGTGAAAGTAGGCGACAAAGTTCTCTACTCGAAGTACGCAGGCACCGACATCAAACTCGGTACCGAAGATTATGTGCTGCTGTCTGAAAAAGATATTTTGGCAGTCGTTTCGTAGTTTCAGCGAGTTCACCCTAATCTAGGAAGTCATCAAAATGGCAAAGCGGATTATTTACAACGAAAATGCTCGTCGAGCGCTAGAGCGCGGTATGGACATTTTGGCTGAGGCAGTGGCCGTCACCCTCGGCCCCAAAGGTCGCAACGTGGTGCTTGAAAAGAAATTCGGCGCGCCGCAAATCGTCAATGACGGTGTGACGATCGCCAAAGAAATCGAACTCGAAGATCACGTCGAAAACACGGGCGTTTCGCTCATTCGTCAAGCCGCCTCGAAAACCAACGATGCCGCCGGAGACGGAACCACGACCGCAACCGTATTGGCGCACGCGATCGTCAAAGAAGGAATGCGTAACGTTGCAGCAGGCGCAAACGCAATCATGCTGAAGCGCGGCATGGACAAAGCGACCACCTTCTTAGTTGACAAAATTGCGGCTCATGCGCGTCCGGTTGAAGACTCGAAAGCGATCGCGCAGGTAGGCACGATTTCGGCTGGAAACGATGAAGAAGTCGGTCAAATGATCGCGTCGGCAATGGATAAAGTCGGCAAAGAAGGCGTGATTTCGCTCGAAGAAGGTCGATCGATGACGACTGAACTCGAAGTCACCGAAGGAATGCGCTTTGACAAAGGCTACATTTCGCCGTACTTTGCAACCGACACCGAGCGTATGGAAGCGGTTTTCGATGAGCCGTTCTTGCTGATTACCGACAAGAAAATCACGCTGGTTCAAGACCTCGTTCCTGTCCTAGAACAAGTTGCTCGCGCTGGTCGTCCGCTTATCATCATTGCAGAAGACATCGAAAAAGAAGCATTGGCAACGCTCGTTGTGAACCGTCTGCGGGGCGTGTTGAACGTGGCAGCCGTGAAAGCTCCGGGCTTTGGCGATCGTCGCAAAGCAATGCTCGAAGACATTGCCGTACTCACGGGCGGTCAACTAATCACCGAAGATGCAGGTCTGAAGCTCGATACTGCGAAGCTTGATATGTTGGGTAAAGCGCGTCGCGTCACAATCACGAAAGATAATACAACGATCGTCGCTGAAGGCAACGAAGCTCAGGTGAAAGCTCGCGTTGAGCAAATTCGCCGCCAAATGGACGAAACCGATTCTTCCTACGACAAAGAAAAGCTGCAAGAGCGCTTGGCTAAACTCGCGGGTGGTGTTGCTGTCGTTAAAGTGGGCGCAGCAACCGAAACCGAAATGAAGGATCGTAAGCTCCGTCTTGAAGACGCGATCAACGCAACCAAAGCTGCTGTTGAAGAAGGCATCGTTCCGGGGGGTGGTACTACCCTCGCTCACTTGGCACCGGATCTCGAATCTTGGGCATCGGGCAGCTTGAGCGGTGAAGAACTGATCGGTGCGCAAATCGTGGCGCGGGCGTTGACGGCTCCTTTGAAGCGAATTGCTGAAAACGCAGGTCAAAACGGCGCGGTGATCGCTGAGCGTGTCAAAGAGAAAGAATTCAACGTGGGCTACAACGCGGCAACGGGTGAATTTGTTGATATGTTCGATGCGGGAATCGTTGATCCGGCGAAAGTGACTCGATCGGCGCTTCAAAATGCGGCTTCGATCGCGGCAATGGTCTTGACCACTGAGTGCATCGTCGTGGACAAGCCTGAACCGAAAGATGGTGCTGCGGCTGGCGCAGGTGCTGGTGGCGGTATGGGTGACTTTGATTACTAATCTGAGTCTCTGAAAATAACAAAGCGCGATCGCTTCCTCTCGAAAGCGATCGCGCTTTGTTATTTTCAGAGACCTCGTACAATTGTTGAGGAAAACTTTGTCGCCATGCCTGCTAAGGATCTGCATCACGATGCCATGAGAAATGCTTTAAGCAAAGATGGCCGGACAATTACAAACGATCCTCTAACCATTCAATATGAGGAGATTCAGGTTTTTGCAGACATGGCGGCAACGAAGTTGTTTGCTGCTGAACGAGACGCCAGAAAGATTGCCGTAGAAGTTAAAAGCTTTATCAGTGCCTCTCCAGTTCGAGATTTAGAAGTTGCACTAGGGCAATACATTGTTTATCGAAGCTTCCTCACGCTTATCGACCCTGATCGATAAGTTTATTTAGCAATTCGCGAGGAAGTTTTTAACGCCTTCTTTCAACTGAAAGCAATTCAAACCATAATTGAGCAGAACCAGATTTTCTTAATTGTGATTGACACTGCAAATGAGGTGATTGTGCAATGGACAAACTAATTCAGTACCGCAAGATTATTGAAGAGATCTTGACGAGCTACCAGAATCTAGTTCCTCCTTCTCCTGATGACGAAGTTGAGAGATTACTTGCGTTTGATGAGAAGCGAGATCAATATCTTTGGTTTCGCTCCGGGTGGCAAAACAAAACAAGAGTTCGACATATCACAATCTATATTCGGATCAAAAACGGCAAGGTCTGGGTAGAAGAAGATTGGACTGACTTGGAAGTTGTCAATGACTTACTCGCCGCAGGAATTCCTGCAACAGACATCGTGTTAGGATTTCAGCCACCCGATGTTCGGCAGTATACAGATTTTGCGATCGCATGAAGTTCTAAAGTCTTGGGCTGAGTTTCATATGAAGTTTGTAAAATCACAGGTGAGACGTCTAATCAGTTTTAGGAGTGAATGTGTCGATGAAGTTCGATCGCTTACCATCAAATAAAAACACTCCGCACGCGCTATGATCTTCGCAACGTTGACTAGAT
Organism: uncultured bacterium; assembly: GCA_964250455.1. Taxonomy (GTDB): domain Bacteria; phylum Cyanobacteriota; class Cyanobacteriia; order Leptolyngbyales; family Leptolyngbyaceae; genus CAXUFL01. Next base: position 94,807 of record CAXUFL010000011.1, on the reverse strand, counting down.
TGCGAGCCAAAATGCGCGAGTCTATCGAGAACGGAGCACAGTTGGGTTGCTTGCTCGATCTCGGAGAGATATCTGCTGAAGCAGAATCGACAAAATCAGCGCGTTGAAGTTTATGGCCCCGGAGAAGAAGCAGAAAGATTAGAAGCACCTAAAACAATTTTTGCCGATGATATTTTGCCTAGATTCGGATTAGATTTACAAAAGATCATTTATTCGCATTGTTAAGCGATCGATCCGCTTCAGCAGATATCTTTTTGAAATCGCGCTCTGACGCTAACATCGTTTTAACTTGCTTTAGTAATTCGTCTTGTTCTTGTCGTAACGCTTCTAGTCGATCGAGCACTTCAATTAATCGTTGAGAAGAAGTCGGTTTAGAAAATTGGCGCGGTAAAAATAGCCGTTTGAATCCGCTAAACGGTAATTTAAGAAGTGATGAAATGAATTCAACGGTTACATCGACGATCGCACTGAGCAAAATAAATGTAAGCCAAAGAACAAGAATTGCAATGCCAATGCTCCATAGGGGATGCAAAAGAATCCAGGCAAAAATCGGATGCGCATCGACCCAAGTTTGAATTGAGCTTTGAACTGAATTTTGTACATTCGTAGTAATTGCATCGCTCAAACTTCCTGTTTTGATCAAAGAAAGATTAGCGGTTTCCTTTATTTTTTCACCAACACCTGACAGCGCTCCTTCGATTTGCTGCACACTTTCAGAAATTCTGGTGGAAGTAAGCGAATTCATGATAATTTGCCTTGAAGCGACCTACCTTTAGAGTGCCGCAAATCGAAAAAATTGGCATTCAATCAAACCTCAGTGCAAATTAGTTCGATTTAGAAATCTTCCAGCCTAACCGAGTCGGTTGTTGATAGACTCGCTTCAACGTATTCACGTCTCTAGGCGAGATTAGAGGCGGCGTGCGAACTTGCGAAAAATACATGACATCGGTTTGCTGCGTGCTGTGTCCCCAAATGCCCAGAGCGTGACCGAGTTCATGACGGGCGGCGGCAAGAAGAGATAAATCGGGTTGATTCGGTTGAATGCGAACCGTGACGCGATGCAGCAAGAGACGGTCACGATCGTAAAGCTCGAATCGAGTATCCGCAAATCGAACTCGCTCGGTTAGCGGAAATCGAATCGGAATCGACGATCGATCAACGACAATATCTGCGCTTTCTTTTTGTTCAACCTTCTGCAACGGTAGATAAGAATTCCAGTCTTGAATCGCTTGATCGATCGATTGATTCCAAGCTTGATAATTTAAATCAGGCGGCTGCACGTAGATTTTGACGGGAAACTGCGACCAAACCAGATATTCGGGTGGCGTTTTAGCGATGCGATCGAAATAATCCCCGGATCGATCCGTCCATTGCATCAGCGTTGGCGGCAGTGGATGCACTTGGGGCGATGGTAGCGCTGCTACAACTGGAAATAGTTTTGCAAACAAAACGCATCCGATCGCGCAAAGCGCCACGATCGGATGCATCATTCGTGAAATTGAGCGTTTTAGCGACCGAGCCATCCTGCGCTCAAAATCACCGTGATCACCATAAATATGGCTGTCAGAACCCAAGTAATCCGATTAAGCGATGTTTCAGCGCTCTTGGTGCTCGTGAACAATTGCGCTTGTCCACCGATTCCCAAACCATCGCCTTTGGGACTGTGAAGCAGCACAAGAACTGTGATTCCCACAGCCGAAAACATCCAAATCGCTTTGAGAATTGTAATTGCTGTCATTCCAACACTGTCCTACTAGCACAACGATCCCCAAAGGAATCTCGTTTCCATTATCGCGCAATTTTAACCGGGGTTCGATTTGCCCGCACATCGAATTCGGCTTTCTGAATCAATGATCGACCTGTCATTTCAGCAGGCTGCGGTAATTTCAGAATGTCGAGAATCGTGGGTGCAATATCGGCAAGGCGTCCATCGTCACGCAGCGAAACTTCAGTTCCGTGTCCCGGAATCTTTAAGCCTTCGCCTTCGACAACGATAAACGGGACGGGATTTGTGGTGTGAGCTGTCCACGGGTTGCCGTGTTCATCCCACATTTGTTCAGCGTTGCCGTGATCGGCGGTGATCAGTGCAGTTCCACCCGCACGGTTAATCGTTTCAAGCAATCGACCCAAACAGCGATCGACCGTTTCAAGCGCGATCACCGTCGCGTCGATTTGTCCGGTATGACCGACCATATCCGGATTCGCGTAGTTGATCACAATCAGCGAATAAAGGCGCTTTTCCACGGCGGCGATCGCCACATCAGTCACTTGATCCGCCGACATCGTCGGCTGCTTGTCATACGTCAGCACCATCGGACTCGGCACTAGTTCTCGATCTTCACCGGGGAACGGTTCTTCGAGTCCACCGTTGAAAAAGTAGGTAACGTGTGCGTACTTCTCAGTTTCAGCCGTGCGGAATTGCCGCAAGCCGTTTTGAGCGATCACTTCACCTAAAATATTGTCTAAATTCTGTGGCTCAAACGCGACTCGAACTGGCAGCATCGGATCGTACTGCGTAAACGTGACAAACGACAAAGGCAGAATTTGTTGACGATCGAACCCATTAAATTTGGGATCAACAAACGCTTGACTCAGTTGGCGAGCGCGATCAGGGCGGAAATTAAAAAAGATTACGCCGTCTCCGGGTTCAACCGCGCCGGGTTCAAGCCGCGTTGGTTCTACAAATTCGTCGGTGATGCCTTCTGCATACGACGCTTTTAACGTGTCGGCGGCTGAAAGACCGTTGCCATCACCGTCTTGCGTCATCACACGGTAGGCTTTCTCCACGCGATCCCAACGTCGATCGCGATCCATTGCATAATAACGACCGCTAACCGTTACAATTCGACCGATCCCCACGCGATCGAGATGCGTTTGCAGTTTCTGCATTTCGCCCACGCCCGAACTTGGCAACGTATCGCGACCATCGGTAATCGCATGAATGCAGACGTTATCGAGATTTTGCGCTTTGGCAAAATCCACCAGTCCGCATAAATGATCGATATGGGCATGAACGCCGCCGTCCGAGCACAAGCCGATTAAATGTAGCTTGCTGCCCCGCGATCGTACTTCTTCACAAACCTGGAGCAGCTTAGGATTTTGCTGCAAACTGCCATCTTCAACCGCATCTGAAATCCGAACCAATTCTTGAGGAACAACCCGCCCTGCCCCGATGTTGAGGTGCCCAACTTCCGAATTGCCCATCTGACCCTCTGGCAATCCGACATCTTTACCCGACGTGCGAATCAGCGTGTGCGGATATGCCGCCCACAAGCTGTCCATAATTGGCGTGTTCGCTTTGAGGATCGCGTTTCCGTCTTGCGTTTCGCGCCATCCCCACCCGTCTAAGATAACCAGCACCACAGGAGAAACAGGCATCTGCCCCATATTTTTATGCCCTTTCACTGAAATATTCTCCGCAAATCATACCATTGCTATTGCGATCGTTTCTTTTCGTTTACACGAAAAGATCTGCCTTAACTAAGCGCTAAGACAACTGCAAAACCAAAAAAACCTGAAACCTTCGCTTGAAATTGAAGCCGTCTACTCAGAAATTTGTCATAAGTGAGTTTGCTTATGATAAATCTGTGAGCTATCAATTTTGAGCCATTTGCATACTAGCGATTCTGGCCAAAAATTACACCTTTTGTTGCGCTTTCTTTGCTTTTTCTTTTTCCTTTTGCTTAGCGCGTTTTTCAGCCACTTTTGCTTCTTTTTCGGCCTCGATTGCCGCAAGCTTGATTTTTTCTTTCTCTTCAGCCGTTTTATCGAGGTAATAGTGATAATCGCCCCGGTACAAGCGGAGTTCACCGTCTCGAATTTCAACGATTTTGTTTGCCGTTTGCGAGATAAAATATCGATCGTGCGAAACGATCACTACGCTGCCTTCGTAGTTTTGAATCGCTTCTTCGAGCATTTCTTTCGCAGGAATATCTAAATGGTTCGTTGGCTCATCGAGGATGAGCAAATTTGCTGGACGAAGCAGCATTTTCGCAAGCGCAAGACGAGCTTTCTCGCCGCCGCTAAGGGCTTCAACGTTTTTGAAAACGGTATCACCCGTGAACAAAAATCGCCCTAAATGTGTGCGAACTTCTTCGTTTTTCCAGTCGGGTACTTCGTCGTGAATCGTTTCCATCACGGTCTTTTTCAAATCTAGCGCTTCGGCTTGATTTTGCTCAAAATAACTGGGAATAACGTTATGATCCCCTAACTTAATCGTGCCTTCGGTCGGCGGCTCCATGCCCATAAGCAAATGCAGCAGCGTGGATTTTCCCGCGCCGTTTGGGCCAAGAATGGCAATGTGATCCCCACGTTCAATCAGCAATTCGGCTCCGAGAAATAAAATTTTATCGCCGTACATGTGCGTCAGATCCCGAACGATCGCGACTTCTCGCCCACTGCGCGGCGGCTCTGGAAATCGAAATCGCAGCGTTCTCATGTCTGAGTCAGGTGCATCGATGCGTTCAATTTTGTCTAACTGTTTCTCGCGGCTTTTCGCCTGCGTACTGCGAGTCGCACTAGCCCGGAATCGATCGACAAATGCCTGCTGTTTTTCAAGTTCTTTTTGCTGACGCTCAAACGCACTCAGTTGCGCGTCGCGCTGTTCTTGCTTTTGCTGGAGGTATGCTGAATAGTTGCCGAGATACGTAGTTGAAACGCCGCGCTCGGTTTCGACGATCTGCGTACAGAGTCGATCGAGGAATTCCCGGTCGTGTGACACGATTACCATCGGCGTCGTTAAGCCTTTGAGATACGTTTCCAGCCATTCGATCGTTTCTAAATCTAAATGGTTTGTCGGCTCGTCGAGCAGTAGAAGATCTGGCTTTTGTAGCAGAATTTTGCCCAAACTCATCCGCATTTGCCAACCGCCGCTAAACGAACTAACTAAGCGATCGCCGTCTTCAAGCTCAAATCCCAGTTCAGGAAGAATCTTTTCAATGCGTGTTTCGAGGTTGTAGCCGTCCATCGCCTCGAATTTGCGCTGCAACTTGTCCATTTTGCCGAGCAAGCGCTCTAACGCTTCGGGTGTAGCGGTTTCTAGGTCACGATGGACTTGACTAAGCGATTCGTGAACCTCGTTTGCTGCTTTAAAAGCTCGCCAAAACTCCTCGCGTACTGTTCGCGTCGGATCCACCTCAAACTCTTGAGTTAAATAAGCAATATGCAAACTCGACGGGCGGATCACTTCGCCATCGGTGGGTTCAATCTCGCCTGCAATGATTTTGAGCTGCGTTGATTTGCCTGCCCCGTTGACGCCGACTAAGCCGATGCGATCGCCCGGTTTGACTTCCCAATTAATATCTTTGAGGACTTCGCCAGTCGGATAAATTTTGCTGACGTGTTCGAGTCGCAACATAAAAAACTCCACAAGGATTAGGGCAGGCTTTTTGCTAAGTTCTAAAATCTTAACAAAACCTAAACATTATAGAGCGCTCGGTAAAGTGAACGTTCCGTCAGGTTGGGCGGGAAAGTCAATCACGTTGACGATCGCTTCTAAATTAATTTCGCCGTAAACGTGAGGAAACTGTCTGCCGTCGGGAATCGTGTCGTACTTGATTTCGGCTTGGATCCGCTCGGGATCAATACAAAGTAAAACTAATTCAGACTGATCCCGATAAAACGTATTGGCAACCCAAACAACTTGATCGGGTTTCGAGCAGTGAATAAAGCCTTCGGTGTCAAGCGAATCTGCACGGTACGCACCCTCGATTTGGGCTCGTTGCCATTGGTTTTGATGCGTGATGTGCAAGATTAGGGGCATATTTAAATCAGGGTTGACCGGTAAGGCTCGATCGTCGGTAATGAAAGCGCGTGAAAGAGTGGGTTCGGTGCCCCGCTTGGTTTAGAAATGCCAACTCCACTTAAAACAATGAGCAGTAGTGTAATGGCGGCGGCTTGCAGGAGCTTTTCTAACATCTCGAACCTCACTCGAATTTCAGGAACATGGGGCGTATCGGTCTTTACAAAATCTTACTGAAGAACGATGCCTTCGCACAGTCCTTGTTTACACTCTTACAAACTCCGTAATTATTCTGTGATATTTCGCACATTAACTACGGACTCTTAAGCAGGATTGCAGCGAATCTCGAGCATAAAACCATCTGGATCGTAGAAATAAACTCCGCGTCCGGTGGGTCGGGAGACGGGCCCGTGATCGATAAGCACTTGGTTTTGGTGGAGGACTTCAACGGCGCGATCGAAGTCTTCGGGGGCAATGTCAAAGGCTAAATGGTTCGCACGAGTAAAAGCGCGTTTGGGATCAGGATCAGGCGGCGTTAAATTCGGTTCCCAAAATAAATCGATCACGGTTCCGTCCGGTGTGACAAAATTCGCCACTTTTCCGGCTGCAACTAGCGCTTTTAGCGTTTGTGGAACTTCAGATCCAACTAGTTCATGCAGTCCGAGAACCGAGCCGTAGAAATCACGGGCAGCTTGCATATCGCGCACGTTTAAGGCGACGTGATGCACACTGCGCAAGCAACCTGATAAAGACAGTTTTGATTCAGAGGTCGATAGCATCATTAATTCTCCTGGTGTACTCGTTTTGTTGTGATTCGCGAAGAATGGTTTTAAGTCCGATCGTTAACCGATTGATGCCTGCGATCGCGGTTTCTTTTTCTAGCGCTCCATATCCCACCCGTAAGTAACATCCTTGTTTCAATCCAAACGTAAAGCCCGGAAGCACTGCCACTCGATGATCGCGAATTAACTGCTTCACAAGCTCCATTGAATCTATTTCGGTGTGAACCTTGAGCAGAAAATAAAATGCGCCATCGGCTTGCGGAACCGTACAGATATCGCGAATGGAATCAAGTTCGTTTAAAACAATTTGTCGAACTTCGGCGATCGCTTTTAACTTCTCTTCACAATACGCTTTGCCTGTTTCCAATGCGCCCAATGCGGCATACTGCGAAACAACGGCGGGACAAATCACGTTTGTATCCTGAATTTTCTGCACCGAAACGAGCAAATCTCGCGGAATCACCATGTAGCCAATCCGCCAGCTTGCAAAGCCATACGCTTTTGAAAGGCTGAAAATTGAAATTGTGTGGTTGCCTTTGATCGATCCCGGTGAAAAATGCGGAACGCCATAAGTGAAATATTCATAAGCTTCGTCGGTGATGTGATAGCAACGGTGATCCCGACAAAGCTGATTCACCTGACGCAAGGCAGATTCAGAATAAACGGCACCCGTTGGATTGTTCGGGGAGATAGTGACGATCGCTCTTGTCTTCTCACTCATCGCCCGCTCAATTAACGCTGGCTGAATCTGATAATTCTCGTCGGTTGGCACCAAAACGGCGCGACAGCTTGCCATCACGATCGCCATTTCGTGATTAAAGTAGTACGGCGTTTGCAGAATAATTTCGTCACCGGGATCAGTAATCGCTAATACGACATTGAGAAACGCCATATTGCTTCCGGCAGTGACAACGATTTCTCGTTCACATCCTTGTGTGCCAGAGGCATCGTTCATGTCAAAGCCGTTTTCGGTTTCGAGCTTGTGCGCGATCGCGGCTTTAAGCTGCGGAATGCCTTCAACCGCCTGATATTTATGATTTGCGGGATTGCTGAGGAACTGAGCGATGCGATCGATCGCGCTTTGCGGCGGCGGATAGTTCACCACGCCTTGTCCGAGCGAAATCGTTCCTGGATTTTGCCGAATTAGCTCACCGACGATCGGAATAATCGGAGACTGTACCGTTTGCATTCGCGCCGAACTCATACCTTAAATCCCTAGCTCCTATTCCTTAATCCTGGCACAATTGATCGAGTGCGATTTTCTATTTAGAGAAACATCATGACGATTCTTTCTACGCTACAGCGTGCCTTCGAGCAGAGTTCAGTTTTGAAAGTCATTAGCGGCTTGCATAACTTCGATCGTGAGAATGTCGCTACGGTTATCAAAGCAGCCGATCGGGGTGGTGCAACGTTTGTGGATATCGCCGCAGATGCAGGCTTGATCCGCATGGCAAAGCAGCTTACGAATCTCCCAATCTGTGTTTCTGCGGTTGAGCCAAAATTATTTGTAATGGCAGTCGAAGCGGGTGCGGATTTGATCGAGATTGGCAACTTTGATAGCTTTTACGCGCAAGGTCGCCGTTTTGAAGCCGAAGAAGTGTTAGCGCTGACTTGTGCCACTCGTGAACTGTTGCCAACCGTGACGCTTTCGGTGACTGTGCCCCATATTTTGCCGATCGATCAACAAGTCCAACTCGCTGAAGAACTCGTGAAAGCGGGTGCTGACATAATTCAAACCGAAGGCGGTACTTCGTCAACTCCGGTTCATGCAGGCACGCTCGGCATGATTGAAAAAGCAGCTCCTACGTTAGCCGCAGCGTCAGAAATTTCGCGTGCCGTGAAGGTTCCCGTGCTGTGCGCGTCGGGCTTGTCGAATGTAACGGCTCCGATGGCGATCGCAGCAGGCGCTTCAGGCGTGGGAATCGGGAGCGCGATTAATAAGCTCGATCGCGAAATCGCCATGATCGCGGCAGTGAGATCGATCGTTGAATCGCTTTCGACGGTAAACCGCGTTGTTGCCTGATTAGATATCAGTTCGACGAGCTATTTCGCCACGTCGCAAAATAGCTCGTTGAACGAACGTAAATCTAGCGGAGTTGCTGCTGTGTGCACGGTTTGTTCGAGCTAGAAAAGCCGCCACAATAAAATAAACGGCGAACTTGAGAGCTAGATTCTATGCGGCTTTCCTAAACTACAGTGCGATTAACCCAACTGTTATGACTTATCCTCAAGCCTTGATTTTTGATGTAGACGGCACGCTTGCTGATACCGAGCGCGACGGGCATCGAGTGGCCTTTAATCGAGCGTTTGCCGATGCGGGACTCGATTGGAACTGGTCGATCGACCTCTACGGAAAACTGCTCGAAGTCACTGGCGGCAAAGAGCGAATTCAGCATTATGTCAAAACATATTTACCCGATTTCGACGCGCCTGAAGATTTACCAAGCTTTGCCTTAAAGCTGCACAAATCAAAAACCAAACACTACAAACAGATTATCCAGGAAGGCGGCATTCCGCTTCGTCCGGGCGTCAAGCGACTGATCGAATCGGCACGATCGCACAATATTCGATTAGCGATCGCCACGACAACCACGCCAGAAAACGTAACGGCTTTACTCGAAGCGGCATTGGCACCAGATAGCGTGAGTTGGTTTGAAGCGATCGCGGCCGGCGATATCGTGCCCAAAAAGAAACCCGCTCCGGATATTTACGACTACGTTCTGCAAACGCTAAACCTCGATCCAAAAGATTGTTTAGCGTTTGAAGATTCGCAGCAAGGCTTAAAATCTTCGCTGGGCGCAAATCTCAAAACTGTGATTACGCGCAACGATTACACTCGCGATCATAATTTCTCAGGTGCAGCGTTGGTGATTAGCGATTTTGGTGAGCCAGATGCGCCGTTTGAAGTGATTTCCGGGGATGCAGGCGAAGCGCAGTATTTTGATTTAGCGCTGGCGAGTCGGCTGTGATTTTTAAAAAGATGTCTGGAAGGTTGACAAAATTGGTTTATGACGGCTCAAATATCCTCGAAGTACGCCCAAATCTACCGCATTGTTCGTGATATTCCCCATGCTCAAGTCGCAACTTACGGGCAGATTGCTGATCTTGCAGGTTTACCCGGACAGGCGCGGCTTGTCGGTTATGCATTATTCCGCGTGGCGGGTTCTGACGACGTACCCTGGCATCGAGTGATCAACGCCAAAGGCATGATTTCCGAGTCGCCGTTTCGCGAAGGCAACGATTACCTGCAACGATCGCTGCTCGAATCCGAAGGAATCCCGTTTGATGCAACTGGGAAAATCAATCTGCATCAATACCGATGGCAACCGGATTTCACTCGGTTTCTTGGTTAAAGAGCGCGATCGCGTTTTGGCAAAATTCTTTAAGCTGAGTTGCGGCATTCGGAGCGGGACTGCTTTCGCCTTCAAACTGCCAATTCTGCACGGTTGAGAACTGCCACTGTTTGCCCCGGTGATCGAATCCTGCCGCTTCGATCCCGATCGCTCGTCGCGTCTGGGTTTCTAAATCTTGATGAAATCGAATTTGCAGTAAAATGCTGCGACTTTGAAACAATCGACTGCGACCCGGAAAGTGAAACCCTAAATCGATCGAGTCTGGATCGATTAGTTCGCGGGTGTCGGGATCGTTTGCCCAGGGCTTGAGATCCACCCGCGCATCGGGAAATTCAGCTTTTAACAGATTGACGATCGTCGCAATTTTACTGGTAGTGTGAAGATTAATCGCTTGCTCGGCTGCATTCACGTTGATTCACGTCTCCTAGCCCACAATTCACTAAACTTAACGTTAGCCTTTCATCATAACCCTCTGCATTAAGAGTGAGCAGTACTCATTGATACGAAAAAAAGTTGACAAACCCAGGAAACGCGATGTTATGATAAGAACGGTTACGCGATGGGGCGTCGCCAAGTGGTAAGGCACCGGGTTTTGGTTCCGGCATTCCTAGGTTCGAATCCTAGCGCCCCAGTTTTATAAAAGGCAGTTTAAGCGATCGTCAAAGTTGCCCAAAAGAGGGCATCGCTGATACAAAAAGCGATTTCAGAAGAAAGTCTGAGGCGACTAAGCACCGATTCGGATGCTCCATGATATGATAGGCAGCTAAGCAGTGAGACAACCAGAATCGCGCTGTAAAGCAGGGTTGCAAAGACGCTCGATGCAAAGCAAGAAATAGAGATTGTAAACCCTCAAGTTGTCGCACGCTTATTAAGCGAAGTCATGCTCAGCGCACTCTAGTTACAACTGCTGCATGATGCCTTAACAGGTCTCTACCTCGTGATTATTCAACTTCACGGTGATGCACGCTTTACTATTTGATAAGGGGAAACCTGTAATGACAATCTCGCAGTTGCTGCTTAAAGTGGCAGGAGTTTTAGCTGTCGCAGCAGTCCCGTTGAGCACGGGAAGCGCAATGGCAACTACCATTACGTTTGATGATCTACCAGTGGAGGGAGAATTCATCACAAACGGGTACAACGGCTTTGATTGGAACAATTTTTACGTGTTTGGCAAAGGCACGACCAATCCCTATTATTCTGGGACTGGATACCAAAATGGAACTGTTTCGCAGCCAAACGTAGCATTTAACGCTTTTGCCGATCCTGCATCGATTTTAAGCCTTACGCCATTCACGTTTAACAGTGCTTATCTAACTTCTGCTTTCAACGATGGAAATCAGATCAAGATAACGGGTTTGCTCGGAGGCATCGTCAAGGATACGAAGACTGTCACGCTCAACACGGTTACACCCCTACTGGCAACCTTCAATTTTCAGAACATTGATACGCTTACCTTCACCTCTTTAAATAATCGGAATCAGTTTGTGATAGATGATTTTACTTACAATGCATCCGCGACAGCCGTTCCAGAACCGTTCACAATTTTAGGTTCTGCTGTTGCACTAGGTGCCGGGGTTGCGATGAAGCGCAAACAAGCGAAAAAAGCCGCTAAGCCGTAAAGCGACTACAGCACAAAGCCCTTGCTAAATGGCGGTGGTTTGGAACGGCTTTTGCCATGACGATCGCGCCTAATTTTCCAAAATCTCATCGATCGTGAATGCAAAATCAGGCACAACTTGAGAAACCAGACGATCGTTTCCCCGCATCGTTTGATCTTCGTATTGCCCATTGATCCAAGTGCAGACGATAATCTGCTGATCTTGTGGATCGACAATCCAGTATTCAGCAATGCATCGGGCGGCGTATCCGGTGCGTTTGTGGCGATAGTCGCGGTCACGATTGGTAGACCCCGGAGAAACAACTTCAACGACGATCGCAGGCGGCGGCATATCGCGAGTAATCGTTGCTCGTTTTGTTGCTTCTAAAGCAGCCAAAGATTCTTCAGTATGAACCATCAAATCAGGTAATCGACACCGTGCGCGTTTCCCTGACACTTCTATTTCAGTATCTTTATAAGCAATCAATTCAATAGGGAAGTACTTTAGTAGCTCGAAGAAGATTTTTTTAGCGATTCTGTTGTTGACTGGCGATTCAGGCGGCATCTCGATTAATTCTCCGTCTACCAATTCATAGCGCGTATCAGTGCCATCGTCGTAGGCAAGATACTCGTCAAACGTTAAAAGCTTTGTTTGAGCAGGGGTTTGAGTCATAACAGAAACCGCGATTTGAGCAACAGCACTAGTTCTAGTTTACTGGGTCGATCGACGCAAAAAAGCCCGTTAGAATCAGTTCCAACGGGCTTTTGATTTAACGCAAATCAGACTATCGACGGAAAAGACGAGGAAGCGTGCGAGGTGCAGGATTCGATCGAAGCGGCACTCCACCCACTAAGCGTTCACCCGTACCTCCATCTTTGCGCGACAAAAACGGCTTGAGATTAATATCTCCGTTGGCATTTGTTACCGTCGTCGATCGACGACCCCCAATTCCGAGAACTTGACCGAGCTGACCTAAAATACCCGAACCCGAATTACCATACGTCAACACGCCTTGCGTTTGCTGACCGCTATCAGCAACGGTGAGATTTTGAAAGACACGATCGCGCGTGTTCTGCGGATCTTGCCCTTGTGGAACCGTCAACACAATCCGACACGACGGAACGCGATCGGTCGTAACGCAAATCGTGTTGTATCCGTTTTCAAACCCCGTTTTCATCTCCACTAATCCATCGGGACGGTAAGACTCTAACCGACGCGCAATCTCATTACACCGACGCTCAGGATTCCAGCCCCCGCCCATCGCACTGGGAACCGCCCAGGGAAAAGCTTGATTCTGTAGATTTTCCGGCATGTACATTACCGTGTACTGTCCGTTGGTTGCTTGGCAAGCAAACCGAGTTCCTGCCGCAACCGGAGAAGGAACGGTTGTTGAACCCGAACCGGATGGAAGCGGTGTCGATGAACCTGATCCGGATGGCACGTTTGAGCCGCGATCGGGTTCTGTGTTGACAATAACATCGCCACCCGACGCAGACGGGCTAGTTTGCGCAAACGCCGCGCCACTCGCCAACATCATCGCGCCCAACGAAAGGCTAACGCCTTGAAATGCTAATCTGCGAACGTTTGCCGACTTAACTAGCCGTAGCGACATGGATTTCAACCTCGATAAGGATAAAAAGCACGACTTCTACAGGATCGCGAACCTGAAGACTTGATCGTGACTCGCTGAAAGAAAACTTTTGAACCGTCTGAAAGCAGATTTAATGTTCTTGACCAAGATTTTTTAGCAAAGTTCCCTAGCGCGAAAAGTTCGACTGGAAAAATCTAGCTTAAGGTGGAGTAAGCGATCCGATTCGCCGCGAAAATGCCTCTTGAGTGAGACTTCACTTAACTTAATCACGTTGCGTATCGTATACTACGCGAAGGATTAGAAAGGAGAAATCGCGTGATTGCGGAGGCAACAAAGCCCCTGACCGTTCCAAAAGAGCTACTTGGGCCCCCTGGTGATACCAATCCCACGCTAATCGTGTTTTTCGGCGCGATCGCGATCGCACTTCTTACAACGCTCGGCTATTGGTGCTGGGAATGGCCGCACTGGGGGTGCTTTTGCCTTAACACTTTAGCGCTGCATCTCGTTGGAAGCGTAATTCATGATGCGTGTCATGGCGTCGCTCACCGCAACAAGATTGTCAACGCCGCGTTAGGGCATGGAAGCGCGTTTTTGCTGTGTTTCTCTTTTCCCGTTTTTACCCGAGTCCACATGCAGCATCACGCCCATGTGAACGATCCCATCAATGATCCTGATCATGTCGTTTCAACCTACGGGCCATTGTGGATTATCAATGCGCGGTTTATGTACCACGAGGTTTTCTTTTTTCGTCGCAAGCTGTGGCGCAAAAATGAGCTTTTAGAATGGGCACTGGCGCGATCGTCTTTAGCGTTAATCGTTTTCTTTGCGGTTCAGTATCACATTCTCGGCTATATCTTTAACTTCTGGTTTATTCCGCTTGCGATCGTCGGCTTGGTGCTGGGATTGTTTTTTGATTATTTGCCGCATCGCCCGTTTAAGGAGCGCGATCGTTGGAAAAACGCCAGAGTCTATCCAAATCGGATTCTTAACTGGCTGATTATGGGTCAGAACTATCATTTAGTTCATCATCTTTGGCCGTCGGTGCCGTGGTACAACTACGAAAAAGCCTACTACGCAACGCAACCGCTTTTAGATGCAAAAGGCTGTCATCAAACCGTTGGACTGCTCAAAGAAGATTTTCTAGGATTTTTGTACGACGTTTTTCTGGGCATTCGATTACATCATCCCTCAGAGGAAGCGTCGATCGACCCTGTGGATTTAGCTGAAACGTCGATTACCGCAGAATAAGCAAACTGTTTAAGAAAAGTCCTCAGCGTTCTTTTAGGAAGGTTGAGGACTTTTTGAATATCTGCCTCGATGGAGAGGATGGTCAAAGCTTAATTAAGGCAGGATGTCAATAGAAAAAATCGCTATTGATAAATTTGAGGGAAACAAATGAATTTTGCAGTAACAGGATATGCTCTAACGATTTTGGTGACAGCGCTAAGTCTGCTTGTCGCGGATATTCTTCTTCCCGGTGTTAGCATTCAAAGCTTTGCCGTTGCTCTAATTGCTGGCGTGGTGATCGGCGTAGTGAATACCTTTATTAAGCCGATTTTGAACGTTCTCACCTTGCCGATTAACTTTTTGACGCTGGGTCTGTTTTCGGTGATCGTTAACGGGATTTGCTTTACGCTTGCGGCGGCTCTCGTACCCGGTTTCCAAGCCCACGGAATTTTGGCGTTTGTATTGGGGCCAGTGATTCTGTCGTTTGCCAGCACCTTCTTAAACAAATACTTTGCTGAGCGTAACGCAGCGCTTAATCCGAGTGGTGATCTCAAAACCAACGCTTAATCGTTCTGCAAACTGAATTAATCTTGCCGGAAAGCCTGACTGCATTTGTGAGTTGGGCTTTCCGGTTTTTTGATGATTTCTTAGAATAGCTAACTAATCGGGGCAACTTAAACCAGATCAAATAAAATTACTCTACTCATTAAAAATTGGCTTATGCGTCGTCAAGCTTCAAATCGGTATTTACTGGCTCGTTTGCGTCCTTTACGACGTCCGATCGTCTGGGCACCGTCGATCGTCATGGTTCTTTTAGGACTGTTTACTTGGGAGCTTGGGAGCCGTCCGGCTGGGATGAGCAATTTTGGCGTTACGTCATCTCCGATCGATGCCTCGGTGTCTCGCGAGGATCAAGCGGTAGGGGCTGATATCGATTCCACACCGTTACTGATGCGTGCATCGCGCATTAATCCCTACGCTGCGCTGTTTCCACCTGCCGCTTCAGATACGCCCGCGCCATCCACAGCCTTGATCGAAGCTGCTTCTCCGATTCAACCGAGTCCAACATCAAACACTGTCGCACCGCAGCAGTTTGGTTTACCGAATGCGGCTCAGCCTTTAACTCCGACTGCTCCCGCTTTTAGCGCTGCAACGCCGCTTCCTCAGAATCAACTTCAATCGGCAATGTCGCAACTCAGTCCGAGTTCTACTGCGTCAAGTTCTAACCCTGGATTTAGAAGTTCGATTAATGGTGCAACGCCATCGGTTCCTTCGGGGTTGTCCTCGGCACCGATCGAAGGCACCACTCCGGATCGTGCTTCTGGCAACTCCTACACCAACTTAGTTGAAGGCGCTCGACCCCTTTCAATCGAGCCGAATTCGGTTCCAAATATTACTCCCTCAATTCCTCCGACTCCCGAAACCGTTGCGCCAGTCCCAACGCCGCAATCTTCGGTAGAAGCTTCACCGAATTTTGGAACGATTCAGAACGATTCTCGAACCAATTCTCAACCGTTTACTGCGCCCCGATCGACGCCCGGACGCTACATCGGGGGCGGCACGATCAACACCTTCTCGAATCCGTAAAAACCTGGGGGAGGTTGAGTCGTGCGCATACTCCCCCACGTTCTCTAAAAATGTCGAATAATCGCTTCTGCGAATTCTGAGCATTTTAGCGGTGGCTCAACGGGCGGTTCGAGCAAACGCGCTAAATCATAAGTTACTTCACGCTGCTCGATCGCCGTTGCCAATCCTTTCTTGATCAAATCCGCCGCTTCTTGCCAGCCCATATATTCCAGCATCATCACGCCGGACAAAATCAGCGATCCCGGATTCACGCGATCGAGTCCTGCATGTTTTGGAGCGGTGCCGTGCGTTGCCTCGAAAATTGCCGAAGAATCCCCAATATTCGCACCCGGAGCCATGCCCAAGCCACCCGCGATCGCGGCCGCCGCATCCGACAAATAATCGCCGTTCAGGTTCATTGTTGCCAAAATCGAATACTCATCCGGGCGGGTTTGAATTTGTTGAAAAATGCTGTCTGCGATGCGATCGTTGACCATCACTTTTTCTTTCCATTTCCCGTTGCCGTGCGTTTCTCCAATGGCATCAAGAACCGCTTTCACCTCGTCGCAAATTTTTTCTTGCTTGTCGGGCGTCATTGCATCAAAACCCGGATCAATCTGGCGGGCGTTTTCTTCGATGCTCAGATCGGGTTTGCGCTCTTTGTTGCTTAAAATCCACGATTCGCGCTCGGTGACGCAGCGATCGCGAAATTCGGTTGTGGCAACTTCATACCCCCAATCGCGAAACGCGCCTTCGGTGTACTTCATAATGTTGCCTTTGTGCACGAGCGTTACGGTTTGCTTGGCTTTGGGCAATCTGAGCGCGTGTTGAATCGCTCGACGCACCAAACGCTGAGAGCCTTTTTTGCTAATCGGTTTGATGCCAATCCCAGAATCAAGGGGAATTTGTTTTTTTCCGTGTTCGGGCGTGCTGGGGATCAAATCTTCGTTGAGAATTTTGATTAAACGATCGCCGATTTCACTGCCTTGCTTCCATTCAATCCCCAGATAAATGTCTTCGGTGTTTTCGCGGTAGATAATTACATCGAGTTTCTCAGGATATCGGTGTGGCGAAGGCGTTCCGGCGTAATACTTGCACGGTCGTACACAAGCGTAAAGATCAAAAATTTGACGCAATGCTACATTTAGCGATCGAATTCCGCCCCCGATCGGCGTTGTCAACGGCCCTTTAATTGCGACGCCAAATTCCCGAATTGCTTCGAGTGAATCTTCGGGTAAATACTGATACGTACCGTATTTTTCGCACGCTTCATCACCGACGTAGATTTTGAACCAAGTAATTTTGCGTTGATCGCCGTATGCCGCCTGAATTGCTGCGTCAAATACCCGTTGCGATGCAGGCCACAAATCAATTCCCGTTCCATCGCCCCGAATAAACGGAATGATCGGATTATCAGGCACGATCGGTTCGCCATTTTCAAACGCGATCGCAGAGCCGACTTCGGGAGGGGTAATTTTTTCGTACATATGTTCGTTCAGTGTCGAGTAAGATAAACTGGGCAATGGTGCGTTTTAATACGCAGTTTGCGGGCTTTGCTTGCAAAAAAGCAAAAACCGATGACAAAGCATCTAAGAAGTTTTGAACAAAAACGCCGCGCAATCTGTATACCTGCAATCACTGAGATACCATGATGAAGGACAATTTTCGGTTTTTAAATTGACCTTCTCGATTGACTTGGTTCCTGATGTAAAACGGTGGTTCGATTCTAATGTTTAGCGTCTTAACGATTGGGGACGTGAATGAAAAAAATTTTGATCGTTGATGATGATACCGCTTTACGGACTGCATTAATTCGCTATTTGCAAAAGCGTGGCTACGTAGTTCAGGATGCCGCATCGGGACTCGAAGGGTTAGCGTCGTTTGAAAAAGATCCGCCAGATTTGATTGTGTCGGACGTGATCATGCCGGAAATGGACGGCTTTGAATTTTGTCGCCGTCTGCGATCGCTGCGCACCGGACAATTAGTGCCGTTCATTTTTCTTTCGAGTAAAGGTGAAGTTGAAGATCGCGTGCAAGGTCATTCGATCGGAGCCGATGATTATTTGATTAAGCCGTTTGAGCCACGGGAATTAATGGCAAAAATCGAGGCGCAGCTTGAGCGATCGCGGCGAATGCATTCGGAAATGGTTCGGTTGATGCAGCAATCTGGAGCACCTTCAGAGCCGTCTACGCCTGCACCAAGACCGCTCCCGCTCACGCCTGCCGAAGAAAAAGTGTTTTGGCAAGTGATTCAAGGCTTCACCAATAAACAGATTGGCGATCATTTGTTTGTGAGTCCGCGCACGGTGCAAACGCATTTAAGCAACATATTGAGCAAGCTTCAGCTTGATAATCGATCGCAGCTTGTGCGATTTGCGTTCGAGAAAGGTTATAAATTACCCGTGGAAGAGTTGCCGTCAAGCGAAGAATGATTTCGGGTATTTACACGCTGGCTGAATTAAAACGTGCGATCGCCGATGATCCTGCGTTGTGGCGTCCGTTAGTTGTCACGAATGGTTGCTTTGACTTGATTCACGCGGGTCACGTGCGTTATCTTCAAGCAGCTAAACAACTGGGACGATCGCTGATTGTTGGACTCAACAGCGATGCGTCGATTCAAATTATCAAATCAAATCGCGTTCCTCCGCGCCCGATCGTGCCAGAGTTTCAGCGTGCAGAAGTCCTTGCTGCCCTAAAACCTGTCGATGGAGTGGTGATATTTTCTCAAAAAACTGCTTGTCAACTGGTTGAAGCGCTCCAGCCTGAGATTTATGCTAAAGGAGGGGACTACAACCTGGATACCCTGCCTGAAGCCGCGATCGTTCAGGCTTACGGTGGACAAGTTCACTTGATTCAGATTGAAATTCCTAGCTCCACCTCTAGCATTGTCGATCGCATTCGGTCTCCCTAACCGTTCATTATGAGTTGTTTCATGACCCAATTAGAAACTTCGCCCTCGATCAATCTTCCTGATAGCATCGCCGCTCTACAGCTTAAGTTGCGCTCTGAACCCGAAAAAATGCAGCTTCAGCTTGTCGATCAACTAATGGCGATCGGCGAAGATGGGCTTGCAGTGTTAATGGAATTTTTACTAGAGCGGCGCGATTTTTCCGGCGTGGTTGAAACCAAACTTTATCAGACCCTTTTTAATACAGGATCGCCGCAAGTTCTCGATTTTCTAACTCAGCATTTTCCCACCGGGATGATTGAGCTTAAGTCCGATCGCGGCGTCGATTACACCGAACTTCAACGGCTTTTAGCGCAGCAGAAATTTCAAGAGGCCGATCGCTTAACGATCGAGAAGCTTTGTGAACTCGCGGGCGAATCCGCAATGTTGAGAAAATGGCTTTATTTTACCGAAGTCGAGCATTTTCCAACGGTTGATTTACTTACGATCGATGCGTTATGGTTGGCACACTCAAACAATCGATTTGGCTTTTCGGTGCAGCGTAAAATTTGGCTGAGCACTGGAAAAAAATGGAATAAACTTTGGGAGAAAATCGGCTGGCGATCGGGTTACACCTGGACACGCTACCCCAACGAATTTACTTGGAATCTCAGCGCTCCGGTAGGGCATTTACCGCTTTCTAATCAGCTTCGCGGCGTGCGGGTGATTGCCGCTTTGCTCGGTCATGAAGCTTGGACAACGGATTAATTAGAATGTGAAGCTTTAATACAAAATCTTTGAATTCAGCAATTCAGCAAGCCATTCTAGAAGGCAGAAACACTCAGTGATTCTGTCAAAACAGCCCATCTATTCTTAAACTTCCGTAATGTCTCTGGGTGAACGGACGTTGATTCCGCACAAAGTCAGGGCAATCTTGGTTATAGTTACAGACCGCTTTGCGTAAATTTCATTGCGCTAACGGTCGAAGCGTTCTTTAATCGTTAGGAAGTCGGGGTCGGAATGGGAATCCCTGAAAGCAGGCTATTTTGTCGATTAGATGGGTTAACAGGTGCCGCCCGTGAGCAGCAGCGCATTATGGCGCTGACCGAACTAGGCTTGCTTGATGCCGAAACGGTGCCAATTTTTGAAGAAGCGACCCAAACTGCTGCGCATTCGCTCAATGCTCCGATTTGCGTATTGGGCTTGATCGATCAGCAGCGTCACTGGTTTAAATCGGCAGTCGGTTTGTCGCGCTTAGGATTAATGAACGATTTAGCGTTGTCGCGGCAATTACCTCGCGAAGAATCGTTCTGCGTTCATGTGGTGGATAGTCAGCAAATTCTCGCGATCGACGACACGCTCGATTATGCTGCGTTTGCAAACCTGCTGCTGCCTCAGCAGTACGGCATTCGGGCTTATCTGGGTGTTCCGCTTTTAACGGCAAGCGGCGATTGTGTAGGCGCATTGTGCGTAATGGATTTGAAACCTCGATCGTTTACTGAAAAAGACGCTGAGTTTCTCATGCTCATAGCGCGTCTTAGTATGAGCGAGTATGAGCGGCTTCAGTTGATTAAAACGCAGAGTAGTGGAGCGTTCAGCGTTCAGGCTCGGTCGCATCCACCCACCAATCCGGTTAAATTTGAGCTGTTAGCTCAGCTTACGCAGGAACTCCGTACGCCGCTTACCTCAGTAATGGGAATGGCAAGCGTTCTAAATCGGGAAATTTACGGACCCTTAACCAGCAAGCAAAAAGAATACTTAGATATTATTCATCACAGTGGGCAATATCTTTTGTCGCTTGTAAAAGAAATTTTAGAACTGTCGCAGCTCGACGACAGCAGCAAAGCGCTGAATTTGGCGTCGATCGATGTCGAAATGCTGTGTCAACAAGCGATCAGTACTCTAGAGCAAGCGGCAAGTCGGCGCGAACAGCAAATCCGGCTTTCGGTCGAACCGGGTCATCGCATTTGGACGCTCGACAAAGAAAAAATTCGCCAAATGCTGTATCACCTGATTTTTAGCGTGATTCAGTCTTCAAACACGGGCAGTATTATTCGACTGCATGTGTCACACAAAAATAGTGGATTACGGCTGAGCGTTTGGGCGTCGCATCCTTGTTTAGGCGATGGATTAGTCTACAGCGATGCGATCGTGCGTGAAGGTTCTGAGGATCAGGCTGCTTTGTCTAGCACGGTGAGCTTTGAATCCGATCGTTATTCTAACGGGCATCACTACAAGTCTGGGTCAGGCTTGATGCCTTTAACGCTTGTTTCTCACTTGCGTTTTCAATCCCCTGAAACGAGTGTCGATGTCGATACTGCGTCTGGCGATGCCGATGCTATGCGCAAAAATCTGGGTTTACTGCTGAGTCGTCAACTTGCTGAAATGCACGGCGGACAAATTCTGATTCAAGGGGGCGCAGAACCGGGGTATCGCTATGTGATTACGCTGCCGCGCTTAAATTCATAATTGCCCTTGCCATCGAGTCAATATCGCGGATAATAGCCGTAGCTCAATTCTGGGCTAATGTTTGCTCTAAAGCACGGAAAATTCGCATATGAATTCGGTTTGGCAGCAAGTTACATTAACCACGATTCCGATCCAGCAGTGGCGAGAAGTTAGCTATGTCGATCGCGTCGTCGGTTTGTTGCGCAACTGGCGCAAAGAAAGTTGGATCATGCAGCGCGGCGACGCGATCGCGGCGGGTTTGATCAGTCTTGTGCTGATTCTCGCGCCGTTTGTGCCAACGGGATTAATTGGCTTGCTGCTGGGAAGCTCGATCGCGTTTTGGGGATTGTTGACGCTGTGCGATGATCCGGCAGAACCGCGATCGGGCTTTACGCCGATTCATTTGCTGGTGCTGCTGTATTGGGGCATTGCCACGATCGCGGCTGCGCTTTCGCCGCTTAAAACGTTGTCGTTTCTCGGACTCGGCAAGCTATCGCTGTATCTGCTGTTTTTCATTTTCATGGCGCGAGTCTTGCGATCGTCTAAACTGCGATCGTTGATCATCGCGGTTTTTCTTCACGTTTCTTTAGTCGTTAGCGTTTACGGCTTAAGACAGTGGTTTTTCGGAGCGGCGGCTTTGGCGACGTGGGTTGATCCAGATTCGCCGCTTGCCAATACGACTCGCGTGTATAGCTTTTTAGGCAATCCGAATTTGTTAGCGGCGTATTTAATTCCGGCGATCGCGCTTTCGGTTGCGGCAATTTTTGCTTGGCGCAGCTTGTTGCCAAAACTTTTAGCGATCACGATGGCTGTGATTAATACGGCGTGCCTGCTGTTGACGCAAAGCCGGGGCGGATGGATTGGAATTACCGTTGCTGCCTGTGTGCTTGTAGTGCTGTTACGGTACTGGTGGAGTCCGTACCTGCCGAGATTTATTAGATTCTGGGCGCTTCCACTTTTGCTAGGCGGACTAGTGGGCGTTTTGGTACTTGGATTTTTGTTTGTGAAGCCGTTTCAATATCGAATTGCCAGCATTTTTGCGGGCAGTGGCGATAGTAGCAATGCTTTTCGACTCAATGTGTGGGCGGCAGTGTTGAATATGATTCACGATCGACCGATTCTTGGCTTTGGCCCTGGCGATGCCGTGTTTAAGCATGTTTACCCGTTGTACTCACGCGCTCGATTCAGTGCTCTTAGTGCCTATTCTGTGCTGCTTGAAATTACGGTTGAAACTGGATTGATTGGTTTAACCGCGTTTTTGTGGTTGCTGCTCGTCACATTTAATCAAGGCTTTGTGCAACTGCGACGACTGCGCAAGCTGTCTAATCCCGATGCGTTTTGGCTGATGGGTGGCTTGACGGCGATGGCTGGATTGCTTGGACATGGAGCCGTTGATACGGTTTGGTATCGTCCTGAAGTCAATATGCTGTGGTGGTTGAGCGTGGCGATCGTGACTAGCTACTACACCGCTCAAACCGAGCGTGAGAAATCGATCGAGAAGTTAAACGTAGAAGAATAACAGCGATCGACTGATAATAAGAAGTCTGTTCGTTTGTACTGACAGAATCTTGGAGACTCTCAATGGAACCTATTTCGGTGAAGCAAGAAGCGCTGAAAATTGTTCAAGAACTTGATGAAGCCACTTGGGACGATCTGATGTACAAAATTTATGTACGGCAGGCGATCGACAAAGGGCTTAAAGACAGCGAAGCTCGTCGCACGCATGATGTTAGTCAAGTTCGGGCTAGATTTGGACTTAACCCGTGAGAGTTGTTTGGAGACCGCGATCGCTCATTTGCAATCGATTTATGATCACATCTCTCAAAGTTCGGCGATCTATGCAACTCAGGTTGTCGATCAATTGACCCAACGCTCTTAGCAAATTGCCGAATTCCCCAGTTCAGGGCGTATCGTTCCAGAGTTTCGGGATGAAACAACACGCGAGGTCATTGAACGACCTTACAGAATTATCTATCGAATTGGAGCTGAGCAAGTCGATGTTATCGAGTGGTTCATGGAGCGCAAGTACTGTAATCGATCGCCCTTCAACTTAATCCTGAACATACTCCTGATTGTTCAGCAGCGCCATTTCTGCCCGCACAAATTCGCGACCCAAATAGGCAGCGTGATCCAAGCGAGCGATGCAGCAAGTTTCGGGTTTCTCAAAAATCTCGATGCACAGTTCTTTGGCCGTTCTGCCTTTGTAAACGCAAGTCGCTCGCCGTTTTGCACCACCTGTACACGGCAATGGCTCTCCGGTTTCAGGATCGCAGGCTAAGCCTTTGTCGTTGATCGTGTTGCTGTAGTGCTCAGCGCAGATCAAGCGATCGCCGCGATCGACATAAATAATAAAGTAGCCTGCTGGATCGAGTTCGATAAATCGATTTGAAAGCTTATCGTCGAGTGCAGCAGTGTCAAAAACAGTCTGGGTCATAATCAAAAACGAGTGGTCTCTTACGTCTATTCTAGGGCGAAGGATTCTGATTCTGGAGTTCTTAAAGCGATCGTAAAGTTTCTAGAGATTGAATTCGATCGGTTGCTGTTTGAACGGAAGTTCTTGGTTGATCGCGTCGATTTCTTCTTGCTCTAAATCATTGATTTGATCAATGTGCGATCGCAAAATCTGCGACAAACGGCTGTTATAAAAGCGATGCAGCGAATGATTCGGGGTTGCTGGAAATCCGCGCCGTTTTTTGTGGCGTCCGCCTGCACCGGGATCAAAAATTTGAATGTTGTTGTTGATGCTCCATTCGATCGGCGAATAGTAGCAAGCATCAAAATGTAAACAATCAATTTCCTGCAAACAGCCCCAATAGCGTCCGTAAAGTTGGTCGCCTTTGGTTAAACAAAACGACATGCCGATCGGGTGACGCTGATCGTTTTCGGGATAAGCCGCGAAAAACACCACACGATGACGGTAATTCGGGTAAAGCTGCTCAAAGAATTTTTTGGTTAGGTATTTACTGCCCCACCAGCCGAATTTATCGCACGTATCGCTGTAGAAGTTATACATCGTCGTAAAGAGCGATCGTTCAATCTCGTCACCTGTGAACGTTTTGAGCTGCAATCCAGCCGTTGTCACCGCTTTACGTTCGCGCTTGATGTTGCGACGCTGATTCGCGTTAAACGCGCCTAGATAATCATCAAACGTTTGATAGCCTTGATTCGACCACACAAAACTGTGATGCATCCAACTGCTGAAACCGTGCCGCTCCATCGTCGATCGCCATACCGGATCAACATACAAAAAGTTACAGCCAGAAATGCGATTGCGCGTGCAGAACTGATCGATCGCGCCCACCATAATTTCGGTGAGTTCGTCTTCATCTTCTCCGGGAGCCATTAAAAATCGGTAGCCTTCAGCAGGCGTAAACGGCGACATTCCCAACAATTTCGGGTAATAATCGATTCGTAATCGCTCAGCTAAATCTGCCCACTGATGATCAAATACAAACTCGCCGTAGCTGTGTCCTTTGATGTACAACGGAGCCGCCGCCACCAGCGATCGATCGCGCCACAGCGTTAAATGATTCGGCATCCAACCCGATCGCGCCGTTGTGCTGCCCGACGCTTCCATGTTATGAAGCCAGTCCCACTCTAGAAACGGCGTTTTGAGCGGCAGCGCTAATGCATCCCAAGCCGATTGAGGAATTTCTGAAATTTTATTAATCCACGCGATCGAGTAGCGAGGCTTGAGTTGTTCTACCATGTCCAAACCTAAATGCTTCATACAGCTTAATAGATTCAGTTCGGATTCGGCACGCAGCGCTGAATCTATAGAAAGCTTGCAGCACGATCGACGGCTTTCATCAATCCAAAGAACGAAAATTGTAACGCTTGACCGTGTTGTAACGACAATGTTGGACTATGGTTAGAAGGGGACAGCGTTGCTAAGGCAAAAACCATGATTTTCTGCACAATTGGCTCAAAATCATTCATAAGCGCTTAGTTATTCGATGATGCATCGTTGTGCCTTAGTTTATCACCCGTAAGGGTGTACAGATGCCGTTCTCCCTCTGTTATCGGTGGTTGCCCTACTGCGCTCGTGTCATGTTCTGAAAATCGGTTTGCGCTTATGGCGAAGTCACGACAATCCTCGTTCCGTCGAATTCTGCTGAGACGCTTGCTGCTGCTTAGCATTCCGGTGCTGATTACTGGCGAGGTCGTTGCGTATCAAAAAGTTCGGGCAGGCTTGCTGGAAACAGCGCGTCACAATTTGACCGCGAGTGCCATTCGCAAAGCCGAGAATTTGCAGACCGCGATCGCCGCCCTGCGATCAAACTTGGCGATCGCGGCAAATGCTTCAACGCTTCAATCGGATTCGCCGCAGGTTGTTTATGATTTTCTCGAACAGTTTCAGCGCAACGCTCCGATTCCGCTTCAGTGCGTTCAATTAATCAACGTTAAAGATCAAACCGTCAAAGCTAGTACCTGCGGTAGTCCCTCGATCGCGCAATTTCCGGTTGATGCGTGGCCAACTGCGCCGCAAAGCGCTGTTCCGTCAGCAGCGCCTCCGGTAATTGATGCCAAAAATGTGCAAACAACGCTGGCGCAACCGTCAAAGTTAGGAAGTGATTTATCGATCGATCATCAACTGAGTTTGGTGCTCAGTGCGCCTGTCCCGGTTCCGGTCGATGGCAGAAATGAGGTTCGCTATGCTTTGAGTGTTCAGTCAGCGATTTACACCAAGCCTGAGCCGGAAATGCATTCGATTTCGGGATATACCGTCGTCATCGACAATACCGGAACGATTTTGGCACACCCGATCGCTGAACGGATCGGACGCAACGTTCGTCAAGATCCGAATGGCGATGAACTGCAACGCATCTATGAAACTGCGATGCGATCGGGTGAACAAAGCAGTGAGCCACAAACCGCGCTAGAGCCGTTTCTATTCGAGGAAAACGGAGCGCAGTGGCTTGCTGGCGCGAGTGCCGTTCGAGTGCCGCTTGGAAACGCTGAATCGCCGACCTGGGTAGTGTTAGCGACTACTTCGCTCAATAGCGCGCTGTACAGCCTCAACGACATCAAGCAGGTTTTGATTATTTTGACGCTCGGACTGCTCACGGCGATTTTGCTTTCGACGCTGTATCTCACTCGCGATTTGGCTCGCCCGATCGAGCTACTGAGCGAATATGCGCTGCGCATTCGGCAACGTTATGATCCCGATCGCGCTCCGAAGAATTTCAAAGTGCGTGAACTGAATTATTTAGCTGAAGCGCTGGATAACATGGTGGAGCGTCTAGAAGATCGCGCTCGTGAGCTTGAATCGGCTTGGCAAGAGGCACAAGCAGCCAACGAAATCAAAAGCGAGTTTTTAGCCACCACTTCGCACGAACTCCGCACGCCACTCAATGCCATTATTGGCTGTGTGCGGCTAGTGCGCGATGGCTGCTGCGACGATCGTTCTGAAGAACTCGAATTTTTGCAGCAGGCAGACGATGCGGCGATTCATTTGCTGCAAATCATTAACGATTTGCTCGATATTGCCAAAATTGAAGCGGGAAAATCTGAGCTAAGCTTGCGATCGACGCCGATTCAAACTATGTGCCAAGAATGCCTCAAAATGGTGCAGCCTGGTGCAGAAATGAAGCGGTTGACGCTGACAATGCACGTGGATGAACACGTCGATCGAGTTCCCCTCGATGAGCGCCGCGTGCGGCAAATGGTGATTAATCTGCTCTCGAACGCTGTGAAATTCACGCCCGAAGGCGGAACCGTGTCGCTGTTAGCGCGAATCGGGCACGGGTATCAGCTTGCTCAGGATGTGCGCCCGGATCGTAGCCCGGTCAATGTCGATACCACTTACCTTTGCCTTGAAGTCGAAGATTCAGGCATCGGGATTCCTAAAGATCGCTGGCATTTATTGTTTAGACCGTTTCAGCAAATTGATTCATCGCTAACGCGCAAGCATGAAGGAACGGGGCTTGGACTTGCACTCACCAAGCGGCTTGCAGAAATGCACGGTGGAACGCTTTCGTTTTGGTCGGTTCCGGGCAAAGGCACCACGTTTCGGATTTGGCTACCCTGGTCAGTGCCCAATGCAAACGAGGAATCCCAGAGTTTGCAGAATGGATCAGACTTGAAGCTCAGCGCCGATCGTAATTCAAGCGAGACTGCGCCTAAAGCATCGCGACCTGTAAGCGTTCAAAACAGCTAAACTTCTATGATTCTAGAAGTTGCCCCATTCTGGATATCAAGCCTGGTGAATCAGCGAGGTTTGAAGCTGCATTTCGCGCTGCTTCAGACATTATTGCCTCGATGCCAGGATACACTTCTCACCAGCTTCAACGCTGTATCGAGAGAAAAATCGCTATGTTCTATTGGTATATTGGCAGCGATTAGCGGATCACACCGTGGGATTTCGTCAATCTTCTGAATACGAGCGCTGGCGCTCGTTGCTTTATCACTTCTATGATTCATTTCCGATCGTGGAGCATTATGAAGCGGTCGATTTGACCCATTACCGCTAAGAAATCTGCTTGCCCAAAACAATTGGGCGTCCGTTCTGCTGCATCGATTCTGAGAGCGCTACCAGAACTTGAACAAGTCCAGCTCCAAGCCATCCTGAAGAAATTTCAGACGGCTGATTTTGCTGCACGCAGTTGAGAAAATGGCTGCACACGGTTTGAAGCGGCTCATTGCTCAGAACATCGAGAACTGATCGACTTTGATTCACGGGTTTAAATCCGTTGCTGTGACGCTCAAACTCTCCAGACTGCACTACAAGCGGTTCTGAAGACAATTCGTCAAAAATCAAACTGCCTTTTTCGCCAACGATGCACGATCGACGCTGTTTATCCGCATTGAGCCAGCTTACATGAATCGTAGCTCGAAACCCACTCGGATACGTTAACGTCGCCCAAACCGTATCTGCTAAACCACTGGGAAATGAATCGATCGAGTCCGGCTGTAGCCAGACCTGGCCGTTTGCCGCGATCGTGCAGGGAGTTTCGGATAGCCAGTAATTCAAAATGGCAATATCGTGAATCGCCAAATCCCACAGCGCATCGACATCTGAGCGAACCGGACTCAAATGAGTGCGCGTTGCATAGCCGTATCGCAGCGCACCCAACGCGCCAGAGCGCAGAACTTCTCGCCCCTTCAAAACTGCTGGATGAAATAGATACGTATGATCGATTACAAGTTGACGCTGTTGCTCATCGGCAAGCTGACAGAGTTGAATCGCGTCGATCGCGCTGAGTGTGAGCGGTTTCTCTGCAAGCACATGAAGTTTTTGCTTCAGTGCGGCGGTAATCAACGAATAATGCGTCGCGGCGGGCGTGGCGATCGCGACCGCTTGCAATCCGTTTAGCTCTAGCGCGTCTTGCCATTGTGTCGTGAGAAAAATGCGCGAATCCAACTTAAACTGCTGAGCCGCCAACGCTAAACAATCTGAGTCTGGATCAACTACGGCGATGACTTGTGCTTGTGGATGCTGCAAAAAATTCCGCAGCAAATGCACACCCCAGCGTCCGACGCCAAAAACCGCAATTTTAATTCGCTCGGTCATGCCAATCTCCAAACCTAAATCGGCTGGCAGTGGAGTTAGGCACGACTAACCGCCTGTCAGCTCAAGAAATGCAACTTGGGCGGCTGCTTGTTCGGCAGCTTTGCGCGATCGACCCGTTCCTTGTCCAAAGCACCGCCCGTTAATCAAGACTTCTGCGACAAATCGTTCGGGGTCGTTATGAGTATTCCCCGTTTCTTGGGTGCGATATTCAGGCAGCGTTTTTTGATGCGCTTGCGTCCAGTTTTGCAACGCAGCTTTGTAGTTTTGCCGCGCTGGATCTGCTAGGATTTCTTCGGCTAAAGGGCGAAACTCCAGATCGAGCCAAGACCGAATCAGCGTTAAGTTGTGCGTGCTAAGGTAAAGCGCGGCTAAAACAGCTTCAAGCGAATCAGCGAGTCTTGATTCGCGTCCGGCTTTGTCGGCTGACGCGCTTGGCGCAACAAGCAAATAGCGATCGAATCCGTAAGAATCAGCAATTTGCGCCAAAATACGATCGCTCACTAGCACCGATCGCAGTGCGGTAAATTCTCCGACTTTTAATCGCGGATACGTTTCGAGCAAAAACTCAGCCGCAGCCAGCTTCACAACGGCATCGCCTACAAATTCAAGCTGTTCGTAGTTTCGCTCGGTTGAAATCGTCGCATGGGTCAAGGCGAGATCAAGAAGTTCCCATTTGATTGAAGCGGTCAGGGGAAGGTTTAATCGCTCAATTAGGGCTTGCAGTTCCTGTTGGCGACGCGGATAAGCAAGGGACATTTTCACGCTGGATGATCGGTCTGTTTCCTATCCTAAGCGCTGCAATTGAGTTGCGACAATTTAAGCCGATCGTAAAACAGCATAAGTGCGCTCAATTTCGCTTACCGTTGCTGTGGTCAACAAAGGAACTTGATTAATTTCGTGTTTGGGATCAAGCGAAACGGTCGTGACTTTGAGCTGATCCGATCCGGGTAAAAAGGACATCGTTCCCGATCGCGTGCTGCGCCAGTGCTGCGATCGCACTTGCTCGATCGTTCCTGGAAACACACCTGCTAACAACGCTAATACTTCGCTGGGCAGTCCGGTCACAACTTGACGCCCAAAAAATTCTTCAAACCCAACCAATAGCTTTTCTGAGCGCACGAATGAATCGGGATGCTCAACGATTTTCTGAAGCCAGCGTCCCCACTGAATGCGTCGCCCATAAGCTCGACGTCGATCTTCTGGCGTGAGTAACGGCGTGAGTTGCGGAGACCCGATCGCAATGACGGCTCGATAAGCAGGTTCAGCCGAACAATTCACCGCAGCGCCTGGGCCGGCAAACTCAGCGTGATACTGTTTACACAAAATCAACGCGCTTTTTTTGTGTTCGCTGATTGCAAGCAATGGTTCTGAGGGTGGGGGAACTTCAGAAATTAAGGGTTTGGGCGTTAGAACTTGAGTATTCACAGACTTGCCCTACACGGGTGTAGGTTATGAATTTGACACAACCAGACTCGGAATAGTTTCATCGTAATCGAGGTTGATTGACTCAATCATAGGAAGCACTAGGACTTCGCGGAATCTACACAATGTTTGATTCAATTTAAAGAGTATCGAGAAACGCTCGCTCAACGATGAATGTGTCGATTGTGAAGGCATTCTTAAAAATTGGTAATGAAGAGTTAGACATAAGCCGGATTCTGTTCTCATCATGCAGCGCATGGTGAAGGCAGTTATCTATCTGGGACAGCCGTTACCGACTGCCTCAAGCGGTGCACGATCGGCACTTGTCCGACCTACGGAACCGGGAAAAGACCAACCGTTGTTCCTCCGACCTTGCTCCCAACCGGGGTTTACCGAGCCAGCACTTCTCAATGCTGCTGGTGCGCTCTTACCGCACCTTTGCACCCTTACCGGAATTTTAGATTCAATCTAAAATCCTTTAGGCGGTATGTTTCTGTGGCACTATCCTCACGTTCGCACGCACTGGACGTTATCCAGCAAGTTTGGTCTTTCGGGAGTCCGGACTTTCCTCGAATCAATCAGCGACCGATTCGCAACCACCTCGCTAACTCTTCGCTTTTCAGTCTAGCCGCTTAAGGCAGTTTCGGATTCCAGGGAAGTCCTGCTGTCCAATCGAGGTGGCGAACTTTGAGACGGCAAACAACTTGGTGTAATCGATCGCCCGATGGCACCGTAGTTGTCGATGCGCCGTAGCCGATAAAGCGCAGCAGCAACAGTAAGTCAAACTCGAACAGCGCCTCACCGTTCATGAATTTTTTGTAAAGCGCTTTTTTGGCGGCAGGCTGTCGCTTGTCGGGTTTTGTAAAGTCGATCAGCGTTTTTTTGTCATCGACTTCGAGCTTGCTGTTTTCCCCTTTGCGGGTCAGCATGTCTTCGCCGATAATGTCTTCGTAAAGCGTGTTTCCGGGTGCGATCGAGCTAAACACCTGACGCTGAAAAGCATCGAGCGTAGAACCAGGAACTTGGCGCGTCACCCGCCGCGATCGACGCGGATCGTATTGGTCGCTGATTGTGCAATAGTCCCAATCAACGTGCAGAGCGGAGTGGGTTGATTTGTTAGAGATGCGAATTTGCAGCTTTTTGAGATCTCTGAATTCATAGCGGCTCAAAAACTTGAATTTAATGTCAACCAAGTCTTGAATCCCTTGTTCGGCTAACTGCTGTTTGAGGTGGGCTTCATCGAGCCAGATCGCTACTTCGTCGTTGAACGAATTCACGATCTGATACAGCACGTAGGTCACACACAGAAAGTAAACCGTGAGCAGCACAAAATCGAGTTCAGTCATTCTGGCTTCAATAAGCGACAGGGCACGATAGATTCTGTCCTTATACCATGCTGCGGCGGGTGTTCGACCACTTTCTGAGCGAATTTGTCGATGAAGAATGACGATCGCATCAACGATTCTTTTAATCTCAAGATGAATTAATCGATCGAGCTAAATAAATCTTCTGAATTAGCAATTAGATTAAACGTGCAAAATTGGCAGAAATGGTGAAATTTCTGCCAAGAAAGATTGTAAGATTTAAAAGATTGTTCTAATCCAAAAATAAGTTACCTCCCCAAATCGTTTTTCTTATTGTAAACTTCTCCGGTAAAAGGCTGGATACCCGTATTTGGATAAGCATCATCGTCCAGCCCAAAAATGCGACCAATCGCACCTGAAAAGTAAACGACGACATCATCAAAGACTTTAGGAATGCTCATTGCAGTTACCTCTGAAGTTAAGTTGTGAATAAGAATACTCGTCTAGTAATGCGTGGTGAATGATGGGGTACGCATTTGAATGATTCATTATGAGAAATGCCGCGAAGAATAGCTAGTGAATGCATTAATAATTCAAACACTTTCTTTGATATTTATTCTTCTTCAGGTTTCGTTATCTGCGTTCTAATTTTTACATCAAAAGCAGAGTGCTTGATCGCTAAGACAATACAAATCTCAATGCGATGAAGTTTAGTTAATTCTTAGAGCTAAACGCCGAGTTTGTTCAGCACCGATCGCGTCGAAACAATATGTCGATCGAGTCCCAATTCCGATGGCGCAATTCCCAACGCCAACGCTACAAGCTGAGATAAATGCAGAATCGGTAGATTGAGCGATCGATTGATCACTTTCTCAACTTCGGGCTGACGCGAATCGAGATTGAGATGGCACAACGGGCACGGCGTTACGATGCAATCGGCACCCGACGCGATCGCGTCTTGAATGTGCATTCCTGCCATTTTGAACGATTGCTCAGTGGCATAGCTAGAAAGCGGCCAGCCACAGCACTGCGTTCGTCCGCGATAGTAAACGGGCGTTGCGCCGACCGCCTCGAACACAGTTTCCATTGATTTCGGATTAAACGGATCGTCGTAAGGATGCGTTTGTCCACGTAATAAATAGCAGCCGTAGAAAGCCGCGCACTTTAAGCCGGAAAGGTTGCGCGTGACTTTCGCGGCGATCGCATCGATGCCATAATCTGCCACCAGTGCCCATAGTAAATGCTTAACCTCAGTGCTGCCTTTGTACGGTGAGCAGCCTTGTTGTTTAAGAAATCCATTGACTTGATTGAAATAATTTGGATCATCGGTTTGAGCCGTTTTTAAGCGTTCGTCTACATGTCCAATCACGCCTTGACACGTACTGCAATGCGTCAGCAACGGCAAATTCAATTCTTCTGCAAGCGCAATATTTCGAGCGTTCACCGTATCTTCGAGCAGTTGCGAATCTTCTTTGAACGTTCCTGATCCGCAACACGACGCTTTTTTCAGTTCAATCAGTTCGATATCGAGCGATCGAGCGATCGCCTTTGTGGATTGATCTAACTCGCGGCAGGCACCCTGCGCTACACAGCCTGGAAAATAAGCGTACTTAAGAAGTGGCATAACGAATACTGATGAGAACGCGCTAGACCATGATGCTAACCCTTATTGCGACTAAATGATTTTTCTGTTGACATTCGTTTAAGGTGACGGTTTGAAAAAACCGTATAGCTGTCGATCGAGCAAAACCAAGCGTTTAAAGGTCAGTTTGTCAGCTTGAATGCTTATTTTAGTTTCAGATCACGCTTTCAGATAAGATGAAAAAATGCGCAAAACCGTGTTGTTTGATGCAATGATGAGCGAACATTTCATCGAACAAAGCGCGATCGAGCGTCTGAAACCCTTATTATTAGTGAGATTTGTTGCTGCTGCAACCCAAGAGGAACCTATGAGCGAGACCGAAATTTTTGATAAAGTCCAAAAAATTGTGGCGGATCAGCTAGGCGTTGAATCATCGAAAGTTGTCCCCAATGCGAGTTTTGCCAACGATTTAGGTGCAGATTCGCTCGATACCGTTGAACTCGTGATGGCGCTCGAAGAAGAGTTTGACATCGAAATTCCCGACGAAGCCGCCGAAGAAATCGCCACGGTTCAGTCCGCCGTGGATTACATCAGCAATAAAGTGGCAGCATCTGCATAGTGTAACGATCGGAGTCGAAGGTAGAACTTTTTGCGTTTCGACTCCTTCTCCCTAACCCTTTTCATTCATTTCGGACATCATGACAAATTCGGTAAATAAGCGCGTTGTTGTCACAGGGCTTGGTGCGATTACGCCGATCGGCAACACGCTCAGCGAATACTGGGACGGGTTGATGAGTGGGCGTAACGGCATTGCGCCCATTACGCTGTTTGATACGTCACATCACGCTTGCCGCTTTGCTGGCGAAGTTAAAGGCTTTGATCCGCACGAGTATATGGATCGCAAAGAAGCAAAGCGCATGGATCGATTTGCTCAATTTGCCGTTGCTGCCAGTAAGCAAGCCCTTGCAGATGCAGCATTTACGATTAACGATTTGAATGCCGAACAGGTTGGAGTGCTGATCGGAACAGGCATCGGCGGAATCAAGGTGCTCGAAGATCAGCAGGAGATTTTGCTCAATAAAGGGCCCGATCGCTGTAGTCCGTTTATGATTCCGATGATGATCGCGAATATGGCGGCTGGTTTGACGGCGATTCATATTGGCGCAAAAGGGCCGAACTCGTGTTCGGTGACGGCTTGTGCGGCCGGATCAAACGCGATCGGCGATGCCTTCCGCATGGTGCAGCACGGATACGCTCAAGCCATGATTTGTGGCGGAACCGAAGCGGCGGTAACGCCATTATCCGTGGCGGGATTTGCAGCTTGTAAAGCGCTTTCTTTTCGCAACGATGATCCAACTCACGCGAGTCGTCCGTTTGATCAGACTCGTGACGGTTTTGTGCTCGGTGAAGGCTGCGGAATTTTATTGATCGAAGAATTAGAGCACGCTCTCGCTCGTGGTGCCAAAATCTACGCGGAGATTGTGGGATATGGTGCAACCTGCGATGCTTATCACATGACGTCTCCGGTTCCCGGTGGGGAAGGCGCAGCGCGAGCGATTCAACTGTCGCTTAAAGATGGTGGCATTACGCCCGATGAGGTGGATTACATCAACGCTCACGGAACTAGCACACCCGCAAACGATTCAACGGAAACGGCGGCGATTAAGCGGGCATTAGGCGATCGCGCTTCAAAAATCGCGATCAGTTCAACGAAATCAATGACGGGCCACTTACTGGGTGGCTCAGGCGGAATCGAAGCGGTTGCGACCGCACTGGCGATTAAGCACGATCGCGTTCCGCCAACAATTAATCTTCAAACTCCTGATCCGGCTTGCGATCTTGACTACGTTCCCAACCAAAGCCGTGAGCTAAAGGTCAACGTCGCCCTGTCAAACTCGTTTGGATTTGGTGGACACAACGTAACGCTGGCGTTTAGAAAGTTTGCGCAGTGACCTTGCAGTGGCCCCGGTTATCTAGGATTATTAAGAGGCTGTAATTGAAAAACAGCTTCTTAATAGTTTTTACTGATTAGGTATTTTTGCCTATTTCGCTTCATAATGAAGCTAGTTCGTGATCGAGTTGGTTACGAATTTCAGCGCTAAACCGTCGTTCATTCCAGATATTAATCATGGTCGTTGCAGCCCAATCACTCGAAGAACTTTGCATTAATGCGGTTCGCTTTTTAGCGATCGATGCGGTCGAGAAAGCGAAATCCGGGCACCCTGGCTTACCGATGGGTGCGGCTCCGATGTCGTTCGTGCTGTGGGATAAGTTTCTACGGTTTAATCCGAAAAATCCCAAATGGTTTAACCGCGATCGCTTTGTGCTATCGGCCGGTCACGGATCGATGCTTCAATACGCGCTGATGTATCTCACCGGATACGATAGCGTCACGATCGACGACATCAAACAGTTCCGTCAGTGGGGGTCAAGAACGCCCGGACACCCGGAGAACTTTGAGACGCCTGGGGTTGAGGTGACGACTGGCCCGTTGGGACAAGGAATCTGTAACGGTGTGGGTTTGGCAATGGCTGAAGCTCATATGGCAGCCGTCTTCAACAAGCCGGATGCGAAAATCGTTGATCACTATACCTATGTGATCATGGGCGACGGCTGCAACATGGAAGGCGTTTCTGGCGAAGCGTGTTCGCTGGCTGGACACTTGGGATTAGGAAAGCTGATTGCGCTGTACGACGACAACCATATTTCGATCGACGGAGATACCTCGGTTTCATTCACAGAAGACGTGGGTAAGCGCTACGAGGCGTATGGTTGGCACGTTTTAGAAGTGGCTAACGGCGACACCGATTTAGACGCGATTCAAAAAGCGATCGAAACCGCCAAGTCTGTGACCGATAAGCCTTCGCTGCTCAAAGTGAGAACGACGATCGGCTATGGTTCACCGAACAAAGCCAACACCGCAGGCGTTCACGGTGCAGCCCTCGGCGGCGATGAAGTGACTGCAACCCGCACGAATCTGGGTTGGGAGTATGAGCCGTTTGTGGTGCCTGAAGATGCCTTGAATCACTGGCGTCAAGCGATCGATCGAGGAGCTAAGCTCGAACAAGACTGGAATCAAGCGTTTGAGCAATACAAATCGAAGTATCCCGATGATGCCGCAGAATTTGAGCGCTTTATTAGCGGCAAGCTTCCTGATGGTTGGGAAAAGGCTTTACCAACCTACGCACCTGGCGATAAAGCGCTGGCAACTCGTCAAACTTCTGAAAAAACGTTGAATGCGCTCGCGCCTGTGCTGCCTGAATTAATTGGTGGTTCGGCAGACTTGACGCACTCGAACTTGACGCTGCTAAAAGGCTTTGGTGATTTCCAAAAAGATCATTACGAGGGTCGTAACCTGCGCTTTGGGGTACGCGAACACGGTATGGGTGCGATTTGTAACGGAATTGCGCTGCACAACTCTGGCTTAATTCCTTACTGTGCAACGTTCTTGGTGTTTGCGGACTATATGCGGGCGGCGATTCGTTTGTCGGCGCTATCGCAAGCGGGCGTAATTTACGTCATGACGCACGATTCGCTGGCGTTGGGCGAAGATGGCCCGACTCACCAGCCTGTTGAAACGATTCCGTCACTCCGGGCAATTCCGAATCTGCTGGTGTTCCGTCCCGCCGACGGGACTGAAACATCGGGTGCTTATAAGATTGCGATCGAGCGTCGTCATCAACCGTCGCTATTGGCGATGACTCGCCAAGCGTTGCCGCAGTTAGAGGGAGCCTCGATCGAGGGCGTAGCGCGAGGTGCGTACATTCTTTCGGGCAGCGATGATCTACCCGACATTATCTTAATCGGCACGGGTAGCGAAGTTAGCCTTTGTGTGGAAGCGGCCGAAAAGCTGCGGGCAGAAGGTCACAAAGTGCGCGTGGTTTCGATGCCGTGTTGGGAACTGTTCGAGGAGCAAGACGAACATTACAAAAACACGATTTTCCCGAAAGCAGATCAAAAGCGGCTTGTGGTTGAAGCGGCTTCGAGCTTTGGCTGGCAGAAGTACATGGGCAACGAAGGTGACATCATCAGCGTTGAGCGGTTTGGGGTTTCGGCTCCGGGCGGCGTGGCAATGGAGAAGTTTGGCTTCACGGTGGATAATGTGATTGCTCATGCGAAGAAAGTGATGGGCAAATAGCGTGCAAACTTGCTTTGAGTGATTAAGTTGAAGCTCTCGGAACTCCGGGAGCTTTTTTGTGAAGATCGCTGAATCTAATGCTTCAGGGGAATGGCTTTAAAATTAAAGAAAGCAAGTTTAATTAGGTTGTCCTACCTAAAAGTAGCGATCGATTGGGCATACCTGGCATGAAAGAAGTTGCCGAAGTCTACAACGAGTATGCTTTACCGATACAAACAAGGTCGATCGAGAGCATCAAACTCGAACATCAACTGTCAGATTTAATCAAGCCTACGGATTAACGCCCGAAGA
This sequence comes from uncultured bacterium, assembly GCA_964250455.1. Taxonomy (GTDB): domain Bacteria; phylum Cyanobacteriota; class Cyanobacteriia; order Leptolyngbyales; family Leptolyngbyaceae; genus CAXUFL01. The sequence goes on along the minus strand of CAXUFL010000011.1, from coordinate 57,365 downwards.
AATTGATGTGGAAAACAGCACCGCCAAAAATGCCAATCTCAAGACCGAATCTATAATTAGAAAACAAACCGCAATTATTCTCAAAAGCAGAACTGCAAAGCAACTGTACCGCCATTATGACAAGTCAATCCTACCCCTTTGCTCAAGAATTTATCACGGATGCATCAGGACAAGTCCGAAAAGTCATTCTTGATATTGCAGACTACGAAAAACTGCTCGAAGCTTTAGAAGACGAAGCGCTCTTTCGCGCAGTTAGCGAAGTCCGAAGCGAAACACCTTTATCGCGAATTGAAGCGCTTAACGAATTGAAGCAAGCGTGAACGTTGAGTATTTACCCACTTTCTTAAAAGATCTTAAAGCGCTCAAACACACAGATGCTTTTGAATTAATCAAAACTTTGACTTTTGAAGAAATTCCAAACTGCTCTAGCTCGAAGCAAATTCGTAATCTAACAAAACTCTCAGGTTATGCGGACTGCTACCGTATCCGTGTTGGAGATTACCGTATTGGCTTAATCGTTTCAAACGATGTTATTACATTTGCTCGCGTCTTACATCAACGAGAAATCTACCGTTACTTTCCCTAGTCTCACTCAATCAGAATGCAATGCAGCGCAGATGCAGATATCCTCACCCTGATTCTGAAGGAGACCTCTCCTGTCAATGCCATTTCTGAGGAGGCGTGATTGTTAGTTATGACGAAACACGTGAGCCAATCAGTGTCGAATTCTTAAATGCATCTAAACGTCAACTTTTTCGTCTAGGAGAAACAACGCTTTCGATTCAGTTCTAAAAGCATTCAACGGAACACTCGATCGACCACACAGCTAAATCCAGGCAGCAACGGTGACGTTAAAGTATCTCCAGGTAACAGCGTTGCGGCTAAAACTAAAGCGGCATTTTCGCGACGATACACTTGGATTTGTTGAAGTTGTCGATCGACGATCCAATATTCACGCACGCCTTGAATCGAGTAAAGTCTGAGTTTGAGTTGTCTGTCTCGTCGCTCGTTCTCCGCACCCGGAGAAAGCACCTCAACGGCTAAATCTGGTGCGGCGGTCAAATGCCCCGATCGATCTAAAATCGTTGCTAATCGTTCTCGCGCAACCCAAACCAGGTCAGGAATCACATTGTCTTCATCGGTGAAGATCACACCCGCCCCCATCGCCACTTCTCCTAAATCAGTCTGACGCGACCACAGCGTTAACTCAGTACAAAGATTGCCGATCGTTTTTTGATGCTTCCAATCCGGGGCGCGAGTCACAAGCAGTTCTCCATCAACGATTTCATAGCGATTGCCATTATCGGGAAATAGATCTAAATCAGCCGTTGTCCAGCGCGATCGATTTTCAATTTGGCTCATGATTCTGCCTCAGAGTCGCTTAGCTTCAGTATAGGGATTGACAACGCGATATCTACCTGTAAAATTGCAAAAAACCAAAAATAGTCTAGATCATCCGTTCTAACTGTGCTATCAATGATAGAAATCGCTCAAATTTCGCTCACGGTTTCGATTCCGGGCTACACTAAACACTGATTTTTAGCACTTCCCTGTGTACGTTAAGCGCGTTGAACTGACTAACTTTAAATCGTTTGGAGGCACAACGCCGATTCCGTTGCTGCCAGGGTTTACCGTGATTTCGGGACCAAATGGGTCGGGGAAGTCGAATCTGCTTGATGCGCTGCTGTTTTGTTTGGGATTGGCAGGCTCGAAGGGAATGCGAGCAGAACGATTGCCGGATTTAGTGAATCACACGCAGTCTACAAAGGGTCGATCGACGGTTGAAGCGGCTGTAACAACCACGTTTGATTTATCCGACGAAATCGAGTTATTCAACGCACTAAACAATCCAACCGAAGGAAACGCAGACGTTTCGCTGAACGATCCAAACGGTGATTCTTCTAACGGTCACGCAACCGGAAACGGTACAAACGGGCACACGTCGCAAAATGGAAACGGCAACGGCACGATTAATGCAGAATGGAGCGTGACTCGTAAGCTTCGAGTCACGCAGCAGGGAACGTATACTTCAAACTATTACATCAACGGCGAACCGTGCACGCTAACTGAACTGCACGATCAGTTAAATCGCATGAGAATTTATCCTGAAGGCTACAACGTTGTGCTTCAGGGGGACGTAACGCGCATTATTTCGATGAACTCGCGAGAGCGTCGAGAAATCATTGATGAATTAGCAGGCGTGGCAACGTTCGATCGTAAAATCAATCAAGCCAAAGATAAGCTCGATGCAGTCAAAGAACAAGAAGATAAGTTTCACATTGTCGAAACCGAATTGATTGCACAACGCGATCGATTAGCGCAAGATCGCATCAAAGCCGAGAAATACAAAAAACTCCGGGCTGAGCTGCAAACCAAAGAACTTTGGGAAACGGTAATTCGATTTGAGCAAGCGGCGCTAGGCGTGCGAAAACTGCAAGAACAGATTCAATCGGATCAACATCAGATCGCAGACATGACCGAGCAGTTAGCTCAATTGCAGATTCAAATCGAGCAGACTTCGATCGCGTTAGAAAAGCTCAATGCGCAGGTACGATCGCTCGGTGAAGAAGAACAAATCGCACTTCAATCCACGCTTGCGACTCGTGAAGCGGAACTAAGACAGCTTCAGCGACAAGAAGCGGATTTGCGAACGGCAAGTGCGGAACTAACCGCAAATTTGACGCGATCGCAGCAAGAATTTCAGGAAAATCAACAAACGCTTGAATCGATTAATCGAGAAGCGCGATCGATTGAATCTCAGGAATTAATCAGCGCACGTCAACAGCGTGATGATGCACGGCAATTGCTTGAATCTAAACGCGAAGAAGCAAACGCATCGGCGGCCAATGCCGAAGTTTGGGTGCAAGAACAAACACAACTCCATCATCAGATTGAAACATTAACGAAAACGCTAGAACCACAGCGAACCGAGCAAGCCGGACTCTGTGAGAAAACAAATCAGCTCGATCGACAAGTTCACGAGCAAATCGATTCACTGCAAACCGTCACGCAACAGCTTGAAAACAAACAAACGGAACAGCAAGCGTTGATCGAGCAGGTGAATGCTTCAACGCAACAAGTTCAATCATTAGCGCAATCGGTTGCCGGAATCGAGCAAGAATTACAAATTCAACAGCAGACGCAAGCGCGATTATTACAAGAACAACGCGACAAGCAACGCAAATTAGACAAGCTCGAAGCGCAGGCGCAAGCGGTTCAAGAAGCACAAGGAACGCACGCATCGCAAGTCATTCTGCAAATGGGATTAACGGGCGTTTGTGGATTAGTGGCGCAGCTTGGACAAGTTGAATCACGATTTCAGTTAGCGCTGGAAACGGCGGCGGGTGCGAGATTGACCAATATTGTCGTCGAAGATGATGCGATCGCGTCTGCTGCCATTCAAATCCTCAAACAAAATCGCGCCGGACGCGCCACATTTCTACCGCTCAACAAGCTGCAACCGCCCCATATTCCCAATCGCGCGACGATGCGGAATATGCGCGGCTGTATCGATTACGCGATTAACTTAGTTGAATTTGAAGATCGATTCTACGATGTCTTCGCGTATGTGTTTGGCACGACGGTTGTTTTTGAAACGCTCGATGACGCGCGACGGCATTTAGGACAGTATCGCATTGTCACGCTTGATGGTGAACTGCTTGAATCGAGCGGTGCAATGACTGGAGGAAGTAGCGGATCGCGATCGACGCTGCACTTTGGTACCGGACAAGCGAGCGAATCGGCTGAAGTTGTGAGTCTGCGCAATCGATTACAGGAAATTGATCGAATTCTAGGACGCTGCGAAGGCGCGATCGCTCAGGCGACGATCGCCCAGAAAGACCGCACCAAGCAAATGATCGAAGTGCGTCAACAGCACGCAGAACTTCAAGCGAAAAGCGATCAGCTTAAAAAAGACCTCGATCGTTTGCAAACTGAGCGCAGTCAGCTAACGGGTCAACTTGAAAAAAATCAGCAATCTTTAGCCATCGCGCAAACTCGATTACAGGTTTTAGATTCAGAGATTCCAACGCAGGAAGATCAATTAACGCAACTGCGATCGACATTAGCCGATTTAGAACAATCGCAATCGCACAGTGAATGGCAGCAAATTCAATCGAGATTGCGATTTCTCGAAGCCGATCTCAACCAAAAAGAAGTCAATTTACGCACGATCGAACAGCGTTTGCAGGATCTAGAAACGCAGCGTCAGCGACTGCAAGAAAAAATTGCACAAGGGCAAATTCGGATCGGGGAATATCGATCGCAGCAAACCACGCAGTTACAGCAGCAGTCTGAGAATTCAACGCAGCAAACCACCGTAAACGCGGAAATTGCCAAGCTGCGATCGATGATGTCTCAGTTAGATAAAACGCTCGGTGAAGAACGCGCGAAACGGGATGCCGTCGATCGACGCCTGCGCGAACTGCAAACCAACCAACAGCAGCTTGATTGGCAACGCGGCAAAACTGAAGAATCTCGTCAAGCCCGACAAGCGCAACTGCTCACCGCACAAGAACAGTTTGAAGCCCAACGTCTCGAACTTCCCGATCCTTTGCCCGAAGTTCCTGAAACGGCAAATCGCGACTTAGGACAGCTTCAGCACGAAATTCGATCAACGCAAAAACGCCTGCAAGCAATGGAACCCGTGAATATGCTGGCGCTAGAAGAATACGATCGCACCCAAGCCCGCTTAGATGAACTCGTCGAAAAGCTCACGACGCTAGAGCAAGAACGCACCGAATTACTTCTGAGAATCGAAAACTTTACTACGCTGCGCCAACGCGCCTTTATGGAGGCCTACGAAGCCGTAGATGCAAACTTCCAAAAGATTTTTGCTACGCTTTCTGACGGGGATGGACGATTGCAGCTTGAAGATCCCAACGATCCGTTTAACGGTGGATTGAATTTGATCGCGCATCCGAAAGGCAAACCTGTACAGCGATTAGCGTCGATGTCCGGGGGAGAAAAATCGCTCACCGCATTAAGTTTTATTTTCGCGTTGCAGCGCTACCGACCCTCGCCGTTTTACGCCTTTGATGAGGTGGATATGTTTCTCGATGGGGCAAACGTAGAGCGATTAGCTAGAATGATCAAACAACAGGCACAACAAGCGCAATTTATTGTGGTGAGTCTGCGTCGTCCGATGATTGAGTCTGCTCAGCGAACGATCGGCGTTACCCAAGCGCGAGGAGCCTTTACCCAAGTTCTGGGAATCAAGCTGCCTCAAAGTGCCCCGGTATGATTTGATTAATAAACGAAACTGTAAAAGTAGGATTCGGGATCTCAATGACAGAAGAATTGCGCCAACGCTCCGACCTTCTTGGGACTCAGGTGATCACTCGCACTACGGGAAAACGTCTCGGTGTAGTGAGCCAGCTTTGGGTGGATCTCGATCGTCAAGAAGTCGTCGCCCTTAGCCTCCGCCCGAATCTCTTCTACGGCACGCCACAGCCGATGATGCTATCGAGCATTCGGCAAATCGGGGATGTAATCTTAGTCGATGACGACGATGTGATCGAAGACGTTGACCTCGAAGGCTACAGTAATTTGGTCGGGTGCGAAGTCATTACCGAAACAGGTGAACTGTTGGGTAAAGTACGTGGTTTTCGCTTCGACATCGACAACGGCAAACTCGACAATATTGTGATCGCGTCGATCGGCATTCCGTTGATCCCCGATCAAATCGTCAGCACTTACGAACTGCCGATCGATGAAGTCGTAAGTAGTGGCCCCGATCGCTTAATCGTAATCGAAGGGGCCCAAGACCGAATGAATCAGCTTTCTGTGGGCGTTCTCGAACGCTTGGGAATTGGCAAAGCCCCGTGGGAGCGCGACGACGAAGAGCAATATCTCGCCCCGATTCGCCCGGAAAATCAGCTTCCGTCCGGTCAGCAAGTCCCGCTTAGCGCAGAGCGCAACTCCGTAGGAAACGAAGCGCAATACAGACCTCAGCCGATCAAGGAAACCTGGGACGAGGATAACTGGGAGCCAGAACCTATTCCCGTCAGGCAGCCTGAGCCGCAAGTGCGCCAAGCAGAACTGTATGCGCCAACGCCTGTTTACGATGAAGACGAAGAAGATAACTGGAGTGCGGCCGACGATCGGGATGCGTACAGCGTGACGCCAAGCGCAACTCGGTACGATGAAGCCGAAGACTACGACGAAGATTTTGTTGACGAAGACGTAGAAGATATCGACGTTGAGTTTGAAGAAGTCAACGAAGGGCTTCCGCCTGCATCGACCGCGCCGATTGCATTCGACGAACCCGATGAAGATCCGTGGGCAGATAAAACTGAGGAAGAAAAGCCGCCAACGCCGCTTCAAGAACTCAAGCTGCCTCAAAAGGAAAAGCAGAAAGAGCCTGAGTACGAAGAAGAAGGGTATTAAGCTCAAGCCGGATACGAAGGCGGGTAGGTAATTTTGGCACCCAATTCAGGCTGAAAGTAGTGGAATGCCCTGAATTCAGTACTCTTTTCGATATTGATTGCTTGCAGGGACGATCCGCAGAAAGCCTGTCTACCCAGCGCAAAAAATCTCGATCAGGCTGTTGCGCTTGAATTTGTGCAATCCCTTCGCGAGTGCAGTCTACTGTGTAATGCTCGATCGACGCCTACCGCAATATTTCAGCTAATCTGAGTTCGGGTTGATTCACAAACGCGAGCGCGACTGCGATTAGCTTCGCGCGATAAAGGCGGGTTTTGTTTGTGTAGGCGCGGTTTCAACCGCCAGCGTTTGTGCGAATTTCTCAACATTCACTTGACTCTGATCTGGGAATTCGCTACGCTCACTGATTAAGTTGTTCTGCTGCGTCAGGTTGAACAACCCGATCCCCAAAAGCTGACGCCATCGCCGTCCAAAGCTGCGACCAACAACTTTGAACGGCTAACCCCAGTGCTGAGTGAGCAGCAAGGAGGCTAATCAGGGATTTTATCATCCCCGAAGCCATCCCGCTTTGTCATGCATGGAGTTGGATGGCTTCGGCTTTTGGGATTTCTTCAAATTAATGAGGAGAAATCTCAAATGAATAATTCGATTCAAGACGTGATTTCGCGTCTCGATTCTGCTACGGATGCGGGCAGAAAATTTCAAGTGCTGCTAATCGGTCGGAATAAAGACATTCTAGAAGCCATCCACACGCTTGAAGTGCTTGGCTATGCCGAGGTTGGGGCGTGGAGTCCGTTGCTTCCCGTCCCCAATTCGACAAAGATGATGAGCATTTTGACGCGGTATCGGGCGATCAAATAACGATGATCCTTTCAGCCTAAATCTAGGCTTTGGAATTTTAGGCTGAAGCAGCGTTTTAACAACACATGCTGAAGTTTTTTGCTTGTTTCAAGCTCACGCTAGTTTAGCTCCAACGGGAAGATCGCCACAAACGTCGATCCTTCTTTAAGTTGTGAACTCAGGTAGATGTTACCTTGCAGTAGTTCTACCAATCGAGCCACGATCGCGAGTCCTAACCCTGTACTATCCGGAGGTGGAGGTAGCTCTGATCGTTCTGCACGCGCAAATGGGTCAAACAAACGCTGCTGATCTTCGGGCGCAATTCCGATTCCGGTATCTTTTACCGAAATCGACCAGCGATCGTGGGGCAATTGATCAACTGTGATCGTTACGCTGCCTGCTTCGGTGTAGCGAACCGCATTACTAACTAAATTCGTAACAATTTGCTGAAGTCGAATCGGGTCGGTGATCACTTCTTGAGGAGCGCGATCGAGATTGACCGTTAGCTTAAGATGACGCTCATCCGCAAGCGGTTGAATAACATCTATGACCGACTCGATCAAGGCGCGAATGTCGATCGCTTCAGGATGAACCGCCATTTTTCCGGCTTCGTAGCGCGACAGTTCTAGCGCATCGTTAATTAAATGCAGCAGTTTGCGACCGCTTCGCAAAACTCGCTCGATGTGCTCTAAACTCGCAACGCTGTCTCGATCAGAGTCGAGCCGCGATTGGCGTAAAAATAAATCTGCATAGCCAATAATCGACGTCAGAGGCGTTTTAAGCTCGTGGGCGAAAATCGACAAATTAGATTGATTCGCGCTGACCAACCGCTTTAATTCATCCACGGTCATTGTAAGCTGACTTTGCACTTGATTGAGTTCTTGCAGCCGTTCGCTCACGTAGCTTTCAAAACATTTAGAAATAGCCGCGTCAACAACGGCATCAATCACCGAAATCGCCCGAAATAATTCTTCAGAGGTGCCGTTGAGTAGATCCGGGCGAAGCGTATCGAAAATCGCTTTGCGCAATAAATGATATTCTTGTGCGATCTCGGCGGGATCAAATCCTTGATTGGCTCGTAAAACACCGTGAGAAACGCTGGCTTTTGCGATCGTTACATCATCATCGACTTCAGTTTGGGATAGTGCGGTTGATAGCGCCACAAGAACATAATCAATATGATTTTCAATGGCGCTTCGATCTAAGGTATCTGCACTTTTGATTTGTCGATCGTGGGCTACCGATTCTACCCAACGTTGAGAAATCTGCTTGATTCTATCTTTGACCAGTTGACTAAAATCTTCCATACCCTGCCGCTCCTTGAGTTTCTCGCTCCTCAAGCTGTTAAGGCACAAGAATCAACTAGCATCATAAACTGGTACTGATTTTATTGAGCAAATAGTTTACGGATAACCTATCAATAGAAAGAGGATTACTTCGATCGCAATCGCGAAACCAACCTGATAAAGCAACCAATGACCTAAACGCGCCTTGATAATCGGATGATTCGGATGTTGCACGAAACGCGAGCGCGATTCAAATTGCGGCCGCACAAACGAAGTTCCCCTACAAGAACTGGTCTTTACAGTTGGCTCTTAACCCGCAGGGGGCGGGTTTGGTTTGTGTAGCCGCAGTTTTAACCGCGCCCGCGTCTCAGGCTGTGAACCCGACGATCGCGTTGGCTAAACCCGATTCTCCTTATAAATCGGCTGTAACTTGTCGAGCGTAGCGCACCATTAATTCATCGCTGTCTAAAACATGCCCGTCGATCGCTTGCTTGAATTCGGCATAGGTTGCCCCTGCTTCTAAATCCAACTCACAATCAAGCGCGTATAGCTTGAAGAAATAGCGATGCGTTCCGGTTGCCGGACAGATGCCCGTATAGCCGATCGCTCCGGTGCTGTTGACGCCTTGAAGCGCTCCTTTTACAACTTTTGGTTCGTTTGGAATGGCTTCGGGCAGTTGGCGACAGGTTGCAGGCAGGTTGTACAGCACCCAAAAAATAGATTCTTCATCAGGAAGATCAGAATCAAACAAAATCAAAGCGAAGCTTTGAGTTCCAGAGGGCGGTGCTTCCCAGCGCAACGGCGGAGAAGTGCCCTCTCCATCGCAGGTAAATTGGTACGGAAGAGTGCTACCGATAAAAAAAGCAGGGCTTCTAAGTTCCATTTTTTAGAGGTGGGATTCAAAACATAAATTTCACGACTTTTCTTCTGAGCTAAGAAACGCAGCGCAATGTTGTACAACGAAGAACCGATCGCCGCTTCCTCGATCGCACAAAACCACACTGCATCTCCGACTAAAAGAACACTGTAAAAATCAGGCTACGCTAATGATTGACCCGCTTCAGAAAGCAGTTCACCCAATTGCTCAACTTTCACTGCAACGTCTCCGGTTGCATTTGCTGCCGCATCAGACGTGTCTTCGCCCAAATCGCTCATAATCTGCGCGATCGATGCGACGTCACCGCTTAGCAATGCCTGCTTGAGATCGCCCAAATCTTCTGCTAAATCTGAGCCTTGAAGCTGCTGCTGCCAGCTTTCAATAATCGCAATCGCTTCTTCGACAGGAACCGAAGTTAGCCCTTGCTGAAGCGCTCCGATCGTGGTGTCTACGTCCACTGTCCGAGTTGAGTCTGCCATAGCCGAATGTCCTATTTGAGTAGTTTCTACTTGTTGTGTGCAATACCGATTGCAGCTCCTTACACCTAGCTCGATTCTTTTCAACCCGGTCTTGGAATTCCTCACTCTATAGGCGTAGATAAATCACAACCTCGGTAATCGCCTTGAGTTAATAGCGTTCCGAAATTGCATAAGCTTTGATTGATGCAAAACTGAGATGAAAAATGTTTCTGTCTTGCGGGCGATAGCGTTAGGATTGTTTAGTTTTATAAAGTATTCATCATTTTCAAATTCACCTGTTCATTGCGGTAAGCAGCCATGTCCTTCGCGGTTCCTGCTCGATCGATTTTTCTAAAAAGAATCGATCACTTTAGTCGATTCGGGTTAATTGGGCTGATGCTTGCGTTGAGTGGCTGTAATGTTATGCCTGCAACCGAAGCTCAAACGCAGCCTCGGTTGCAACAAGAGGGAGCACCTGCGGTTGATGCCGCTACTGCTGCCGTTGCACCCTTAAAGCAAGCGCGATCGTACACAGGAACCACTCGCCCAACTCGCGAAGTGAGTCTGCGATCGCAAGCTGAAGGTCGATTAATCGATATTTTAGTAACTGTGGGCGATACCGTGCAAACTGGGCAAGTATTAGCGCAGCTTGACAATCGCATTGCAAATTCTGCGGTGGTGCAAGCTGAGTCCGAGGTGGCTGCACGGGAATCTGAAGTTGCCAGTTTACAAGCAGAAGTTGAAGATGCCCGGACTCAGGTTGAGCGTGCTCGCTTAGAGTTGCAGCAAGCGCAGTCAGATTATGCTCGTCAGCAGCAGCTTTTTCGGCAAGGCGCAACGTCCGAGCAGCAAGCAGAAACCGCTCGAACTCGTGTTGGAACAGCTGAGCAAGTTTTACGATCGGCGCAAAAGCAAGTTGCAACCCGACAGCAAGCGGTTGCGGCTGGAGAACGGCGAGTTGTAGCTCAGCGAGCGATTATTGAGCAAGAACGCGAACGCCAGTCCTACAGCACGCTCACGTCTCCGGTAACGGGATCGGTACTGGCTCGATCGACCGAACCCGGAAACTTAGCGCAAGCCGGAAGCGAAATCTTGAAGCTGGGTGACTTTAGCCAAGTTAAAGTCGAAGTCAACGTGTCAGAACTCGATTTAGCTCTAATTCGAGTCGGGCAGTCGGCACAGGTGCGGCTTGATTCTTTGCCCAACCAAACGCTAAGCGGACGAGTCAGCCGCATTTCTCCGGCGGCGGATGCTCAAGCGCGATTAGTTCCGATCGAAGTCACGATTCCCAATCCAAACGGACGGATTGGAAGCGGACTACTGGCACGGGTGAGCTTTGCAATCGGCGATCGTCAAACCGTTCTTGTTCCTGAATCGGCGGTGCAAATTAACGCGAAAGCATCCCCGAATCAGCAAGCGCCTTTACCGAAAACCGCCACGCTGTTTGTGGTTAATAAAAATAACGCTCAAGCGACGGTTAGCGCTCGACAAGTGCAACTGGGCGATCGCGCTGATGGACAGGTGCAAGTTTTATCAGGATTGCAGCCTGGAGAATCGTTTGTCGTTCGCAGTGGCGGTGAACTAAAAGATGGTGCGTCAGTTCGGCTCAGCATTCTATCGCAGAGTTAGGAAGCGGTTAAAGCCAACCGAATGAACCTGCAAGCCGACGTAACCACTCTGTAAGTCTTAACAGCTTTAGTTTCTCGAATCAACTCAGTACTGAAAAGACCAAAGACAATGCAATCTCCCCGTGGCTTTAGTATTAGCAGTCTTGCGATTCGTCGCTACATCGGCACTTTGATGCTGACGCTAACGGTGATGGTCGTTGGAACGATTTTCTTTTTGTCGATTCAGGTTGATTTGTTGCCGTCGATCACGTATCCGAGAATCGGCGTGCGGGTTGAAGCTCCGGGCATTTCTCCGGCGGTTGCCGTGGATGAAGTAACGCGACCGCTCGAAGAAGCGCTTTCTGCCACCGAAGGCGTTGTACAGGTGTATTCGCAAACTCGCGAAGGGCAAGTCAGCGTTGATTTATTTTTCCAACCAGGCGGCAACATTGACCAAGCGCTCAACGACGCAACGGCAGCGTTTAACCGTGCCCGTGGACGATTACCCGATACGATCGAGCAGCCGACTTTATTTAAAGTTGATCCGTCACAGCTTCCGGTTTACGAACTTGCGCTCACGTCTCCGTCGCTCAAGCCCGTTGATTTGCGCGTGTTTGCCGATGAAGAATTAGGGCGAGAACTCGGCGTGGTCTCTGGTGTGGCGGCGGCGGACGTGTCGGGCGGCGTTGAAGAAGAAGTGCGCGTCGCGCTTGATCTTGCTCGACTGCAAGCGGTCGGAGTGGGATTAAGCGATGTGCTGCAAGAACTCGAACAAACCAATCAAGACGTATCGGGCGGACGGATTTTAGGCAGTCGATCGGAGCCGTTGACGCGCACAATTGGACGATTTCAGAACGCACAGGAAATCCGCGATTTGTCGTTTTCGGTTGGTGGAGCACAATCGGCGGCAGCAGTCACACCTTCAACGAATTCAACCCCTCCAGCGACCGTGCCGACTCAGCGTGTTTATCTGCGCGATTTTGCCGAAGTGATCGACGGAACGCAAAAGCAGCGAATTTTTGTCACGCTTAACGGTCAGCCTGCGGTCAAGCTGAGCATTCAAAAACAGCCTGACGCAAACACGGTTCAGGTGGTGGAAAGCGTGAAGCAGCGTATCGAAGCATTGCGTCGATCGAAGGTGATTCCCGAAGATATGATTTTGACGCCAACGCTGGATGAATCGCAGTTTGTGCGTCGATCGCTGTCGGATGTGACTGAATCCGCGCTATCGGGTGCGGCTTTGGCGGCGGTTGCGGTGCTGATCTTTTTGGGATCGCTGCGACAGACGTTTATTATTGCGTTGACGATTCCACTCTGTACGCTGGCGGCGGGAATTGTGATGAAGCTTGCAGGATTCTCGCTGAATATCTTTAGCTTGGCGGGATTGGCAATAAGTATCGGTCAGGCAGTTGATACGTCGGTTGTGATTTTGGAAAACATCAGCAAACGGCTAGAAAAACAGCGACAAACGGCGGCATTACAGAACACCCAGCCTTCAAGTGCGGAAGTGATCACCGAAGTTGAAGAAAGCAGCCGCGAAGTAGAATCGTCGCTGGTTGCGGCAACGGCGGCAAACTTAGTTTCAGTATTGCCGTTTGTGTTGATTGGCGGATTCGTTTCGCTGTTGTTTAATGAATTGATTTTAACGATTTGCTTTGCGGTTGTAGCGTCGTTGCTTGTGGCGGTGACGATTGTACCGATGTTAGCCGCTCGATTGTTTGCAATTCGGCGATCGAGCGGCATTAGTCGATTTTGGCTATTACGCCAGTTTAATCAGCGCTTTGAAGGATTAACGCAGCTTTATCGCCGATCGTTGGTGATCGCCCTGAATCGACGACTAATCACGATCGCGGGTGCGGTGATTATTTTCGGGGGCAGCAGTCTTTTTTTGGCAGGTCAGATTCCGCAGGAAATTTTGCCGCGCATTAATACTGGACAAGCTAACTTAAATGCTCAATTTCCACCGGGAACGCCGCTTGAAACGAGCCGTCGCGTTATGCAGGTCGTAGATGACATTGTGCGATCGCAGCCCGAAACCGAGTACACGTTTAGCACGGTTGGCGGTTTCTTGTTTGGCAGCAACACAACTGAAAATCCGCTTCGCGCCACAAGCACAATCACGCTAAAGCCTGAAAGCGACGTCGAGAAATTCGTTGAGCGCGTGAGTGGAGAATTTCGCAAGCTGAATTTAGTAGACATTCTGCTGAGATTAAGCCCTGGGCAAGTGCGCGGTTTGATTGTGAATAACTCGCCAGTGCGCGGTGCGGAAATCGATGTGATTTTGCAAGGCGAAGACACCGACAAGCTAGAGCAAGCTGGACGTCAGGTTTTGGGGGCGCTAAACCAGCAAGCGACGTTAGCGCGGTATCGACCGGACGCAGATCAGCGCCAGCCAGAAATTCAGATTCGCCGTGATCCAGAGCGATCGGCTGCCCTCGGCTTAAACAGCTTGACGATCGGAAACACGATTCAAACGGCGATCGAAGGTTCGATTCCGACTCAGATTCAACGGGGGAATCGCTTGGTAGATGTGCGGGTTGAACTAAACGAAGCTGCGATTCAGTCGGCATCGCAAGTCGAGCAGATTCCATTATTTACCGAGAATAATCAACTGATTCGCCTAAGCGATGTTGCGAAAATCGAAACCGGACGCGCCCCCGGACAGATTCAGCGCATCAATCAGCGCCAAGTGTTTCAGATTGCGGGAACGCTAAACGAAGGTGCGAGTTTAGGCAATGCGCTCAAGGAAGTCGATCGCGTGCTGCAATCGGTACAGCTTCCTGAAGGGATTTCTCGCTTGCCAAGTAGCGCGGCCCAAAGCAATCAGCAACTGCAATCTGCGCTGCCTTTGCTCGGTGGATTAGCGGCGTTTTTAGTGTTCGTGACGATGGCGGTTCAATACAATTCGCTGGTTGATCCGTTGGTCATTATGTTTACGATTCCGCTTGCGTTGGCGGGTGGCATTATTGGATTGTTTGTGACTAAAACTGCGATCGGGGCAACGGTGATCGTGGGAGCAGTTCTGCTAGTGGGTATTGTTGTGAACAACGGCATTATTATGATCGAGACGGCGAACCAAATTCGCGAGGAAAAAGGACTCGATCGACGATCTGCAATCTTAGAAGCGGCTCCGCAGCGTTTGCGTCCGATTATGATGACGGCAATTACAACCGTTTTGGGGGTGTTTCCGCTTGCGATCGCGACTGGGCAAGGCAGCGAATTTTTGCAGCCATTGGGGATTGTGGTATTTGCTGGATTATCGTTAGCGACGTTGTTAACGTTGTTTGTGATTCCTTGCTTGTATGTGCTGCTGCATGATTGGATCGGCAGATTATTTAATCGAAAGCGATCGACTCGAATCGCTCAAAAGCCCGTTGATTCGATGCGGTAGAATTGGTCGCTGCGGCTGACATCGAACACATTGTAATTACTTCGATTTTGGGCACACCGCGCCCACGCAGAGCGTGAAAAGGCAACGATCGCTGCGCAACTGCTTTCTCGTAATGTCAGTTGCGGTTAAGCGGGCGCGACTAAAGGCGCGGCTTGACAGACCAAGTGCGCCGCCGCGCACTAACAGCCAATGCGATCGGGTAACCCGTGGTTTTGTCTGTGTAGCCGTGCCTTCGCTAGGGCGCGTCCTTATCTAGAACTCAGGTTCCCGTAATTTTTGTAGGCTCAGTCCGCGATCGCTGCGGGTTCACTCAACAAAGCTTGAGTACCCAGTAAGGTTGATTAAGATTCAAATCGTCTAGCTGCTCAAAATGCCCCAACAAAGCAGTCCATACGATAAAATTGATTCTTGCTTGTATCCATCACCACAAAATTGCCATGAGTAAGGGAACGCTGTTCGATAAAGTTTGGGATTTGCACACGGTTAAAATTTTGCCGTCGGGTCAGACTCAGCTCTTTATTGGTCTACACCTTATTCACGAAGTTACCAGCCCGCAGGCATTTGCAATGCTGAAAGAACGCGGACTCAGCGTGATGTTTCCCGATCGTACGGTTGCAACGGTTGATCACATCGTTCCGACCGAGAATCAAGCGCGTCCGTTTGTGGATACGCTGGCAGAAGAAATGATGCAAGCGCTAGAAAAAAATACTCAAGCATACGGCATTCGCTTTTATAACGTGGGTTCAGGATCACAAGGCATTGTTCACGTCATCGCTCCCGAACAAGGATTAACACAACCCGGAATGACGATCGCTTGTGGAGATAGTCACACTTCGACCCACGGCGCTTTCGGCGCGATCGCGTTTGGCATCGGAACTAGTCAAGTTCGAGACGTACTCGCTTCACAAACGCTTTCTTTGTCAAAACTTAAAGTCAGAAAAATTGAAGTCAACGGAACGTTAAATCCGGGCGTGTATGCTAAAGATGTCATTTTGCACATTATTCGCACATTGGGCGTAAACGGCGGCGTGGGCTACGCTTATGAATTTGCCGGAACGACTTTTGAGCAAATGAGCATGGAAGAACGCATGACCGTTTGCAATATGTCGATCGAAGGCGGTGCACGCTGTGGCTATGTCAACCCAGATCAAACCACTTACGATTATCTAAACGGCCGTGAATTTGCTCCGAACGGTGCAGCCTGGAATCAAGCCGTCGACTGGTGGAATCGTTTACGAAGCGATGCGGATGCTGTTTACGATGATGTGGTTGTTTTTAATGCGGCTGACATTGCGCCGACCGTGACTTGGGGCATTACGCCCGGACAAGGAATTGCCATTACTGAAACCGTTCCCGAAGCGACACACATTGCCGAAGACGAACGAGCGATCGCCGAAGAAGCTTATCGCTACATGGATTTACAGCCCGGAAAACCGCTTCAAGGCACAAAAATCGATGTGTGCTTTATTGGAAGCTGCACTAACGGACGGATTAGCGATTTGCGCGAAGCCGCTAAATTTGCTCAAGGTCGCCATGTTGCAGAAGGCGTTAAAGCGTTTGTGGTGCCGGGATCAGAACGAGTCAAACGGCAAGCCGAGCAAGAAGGACTCGATCGTATTTTCACGGCGGCGGGTTTTGAATGGCGCGAACCTGGATGCTCGATGTGTTTAGCAATGAATCCGGATAAACTTCAAGGGCGACAGATTAGCGCGTCTTCGTCGAATCGCAACTTTAAAGGACGGCAAGGATCGGCGTCGGGTCGAACGCTGTTAATGAGTCCGGCGATGGTCGTGGCGGCGGCGGTAACTGGACAAGTGACCGACGTGCGCGAGCTAATTTAGCGGCTTAAAATCGGCTGCAACGCTTGGATTGCGTCAACCGTTTGTTTAAGTTTTTGGGAGACTTGACCACGGCTGAGGAGATTTTTTGCGATCGCAAATCCCGCCTCTACGTCCGCGCAAACTCCGTTTCGCCAAAGATAAAACCCAGCATTCCAAATCGTGGCTTGCAGTAATTCTGAAGGTTCTGCTTCAAGCACAGACTTCATTTGAACCATCAGAATTTCATCAGATTCAAGCGGCACTTCTTTTGCAGCAAACCCGAAATCGCGCGGAGCTAACGTTAAGCGCTCAAATAAGTCAGACCGATCGAAACCGATAATCGAGGTGCGATCGCGCGGCAAGTCACAGCTTCCTTCTAATCCTTTAACGCTGGTAAAGTTTTGGGTACCGCGCATCGCAAAGACTTCTCGAAAAAACGTTTCAGTCGGTGGATGCACATATCCACACACCAAATGGCAGTCGCCCGCATACGGACACCACATCAATTCAAGCGTGGCAAAGGGAGGACGCTTGCCAATCTGCTCGCGATATTGCACGAGTCCTTGCGCTAACGGAAAATGCGTCGGTAGATACACAAATCCGAGACCTGTAGATTCAAGCACCTGCTGCATTTGCGCGATCGACAGCAATTCCCAATGCACGCCGAGACCGTTCCATAGCTCAATTAAAGGAATGCCTTCTTTAGTGGGCATTCGATTGCCGCCGTGCTGAATCGTTGGCACGCCTGCGGTTGCCAGAATTAATGCAACGAGTACTGTAACCGGAGCGGTGCGGGTTCGACCATCGTAGGGGCAGCACATCACCATGACCGGATACTGCGACTCGATCGGCTGAAGTTTCGTGCCTAATGCATTATACGCATCGAGCATTCCCGCGAGTTCTTCTGAAGTTGGGCGCTTAATGCGGTGCGCGATCATAAACGCTCCGATTTGCGCGGGCGTTGCTTCTTGCAGCAACATTAAGCGGGTTGCGGTTTCAGATTCTTGGCGCGTTAAATTCTCGTTGGTGTGCGTGCCGCTTCCCACTTTCTTTAGCAATGTCCGAAATTCAACGCTCATAACCCCACTCCCTCGAATGACTGGCTTAATTTCCACAAGCCAACGATCGCGAATCACTTGTTTTAAAGGTTGACCACCGCTTTATTGAGAATTGGCTTTGGCATCGGTGCGGGCGACTGCATGAATTCTTGAACGAGCGATCGAAATCGCTGAATCGGCGGAATTTGCAGACGATCGTTCGTAGTCACCAAGACGACTTGCCGTGTCAAAGTGGGATCACTGGTCGATCGAACCGCCAGCGTCGGATCAAGGTGAATATCTTGAATCGCGCTTTGCGGCAATAATGCAATTAATTCTCCTTGCCGCACAATCCCCCGAAACGCATCCAGCGTGTTTAACTCAAGCGCGGCTTTCAGCGTTGCGCCTTGACGCTGAAACTGTTCTTGTACCAATCGCTGCATTCCGTAGCCGTCTTTGAACACGACTTGCGGATAATGCACAAGCTCTGTCCAGGGCACGGCTTCATATTGCGTAAGCGGGTGCGTTGCTGACATCAACACGCGCACGGGTTCAGCGTAAAGTTCATCGACGATCATCTCAGGACTGGCAGTAAGAAAGCGGTTGTGCATCACGATCGCTAAATCTACGAGTCCATCTTTGAGGACTTTGAGCGCACGATCGCTGCCCAGTGAAGTTACGCGCAGTTGGACTTCAGGGTGTTCTTGACAAAAGCGTTGCAGAATCGGGGGCAATTGAAACGCACAAACCGAATGAATCGCGGCGATGCACAGTTCTGGCTGTTTGCCTAATCGCAGTTCTTGAAGCTCGTTTATGGCGTTGCGCCATTCGTGCCAAATTTTACGGGCGTGCGGTAAGAAGAGATCGCCTGCAACGGTCAATTTTGCTTGTGCAGTCCGGTGCAGAAGCGGCATTCCCAGATCAGACTCAAGGGCTTGAATCTGACGGCTGATTGTGGATTGGGTCACGTCACATTTGCGGGCAGCTTGTTGAAAACTTCCCGTTTCAGCGACGGCTAAAAATGCCTGCAATTGCTCAAGACGCATGTTTTAATTTCAACCACATCCTTGTGACGTTAACGGATCTGCGATCGAAATTTAGTAAGAGTTGATACAAGATGACCGATGCATAAAGAATCTCAGATAACGTGAAGAAAGAATATCACAGGCTTACGATTTGTTGAGCAGTTAGCCTGCTGAAGCCGACTTTAACGATTAGCTCGCAATTGATTTGCGAGTGGTCAACAACGAGCACAAAGAACGTTTAAATCAGATCCTAAAAATCCCATTCTTGCAGCGCGATGAGCACTCCGTGCAGCTTCGGAGACATTGCCGCTTCCCGTCCGAGTGCAGAATTTTCCGTTGCAGCAAGTTGTTTGAGCGATCGGTAGGCGGCTTCAGCGTCCAAGCTTTTCAGCGCTGAAATCACATGCAATCGCACTCCGACATCTGGATCACTCAGCAAATTAATTAATGGAATTAGCGCTTTAGAATCGCCAAGCTGACCAAGTGAAAGCGCGATTTGCTTTGCAAAAGCCGGAGGCAGTGCTTGACGCGCTGCCGCAGATTCTAAAAATTCAGACGGTTCTCTTAGCGCTTGCAGCAAAATTTCAGTGGCGTAGGGTTTGAGGTCTGCACGATCCGGGCGTCCCAAACAGTGCAAAATTTCGAGCTTCGCGCTTTGTGCGAGGGTAGATTGCATTAAAGCGCTTTGCAAAGCGGTCAATCCTTGTAAACTATTGCTCCAACTCAAAGCGCGAACTAGCTCGACGGCTAAAGGTTCTGGCGTGTGCGGCGATTGCAGCACGTCGGATAAAGCAGCGATCGCGTCTTGCGTTCCGATTCGACCGAGGGCGATCGCGCTTTGCCGACACACGTCTAAATTGAGATCCAGAAGCAACGGACGCAGCGATGCAACTCGATCGACGTGTTCGCAGTCTTGGGGATGTCGAAATCCGAGTCCGGCTGCGGCAGAACAGCGAACGGGAACGGCGAGATCTTGAACAGCCGCCGCTAAAACAGAGGTAATTTCTGGCGAGTGGAAGCTGCTTAATGCCTCGATCGCAATCGATCGCACCTGAGAATCAGCATCGTTCACGACTTGCAGCAGCAACGGCACGGTTTGCGATCGGCGAATCTGTCCAAGCGTTTGCACTGCAAGCAATCGGGTAGAATCGTTCTTTAATAATGCGCTGAGTTTAGCAATCACTTCGCTGTGACGATCGGCGCTAATTGTAGACAAAACCGAAACCGCCATTGCGCTCAGTTCTTCTTGATCGGTGGTTTTGAGAACCTCGATCAACGCATCAACCACCCCCGGATGATCGAAACTTCCCAAAATCCGAACGATAAACCACTGCAATTCTGAGTCTTCATCGTTTAGTAGATCAATCAACGCATCAACGGCATCGGCTCCGAAGTTGGATAAAATTTTTGCCACGTCCCAGCGATCGTGAAAGCTTCCTGCTTCAAGAACGGTGAGCGCTAAATCAAGCAGGCACGATCGCCGCGCAGAATCCGCTAGTAAAGCGGTGCGCAACGCTTTATCAGATTCTAAAAGTAATTCTTGCAAACACTGATTGAGAAGCGCATAGTTTTCCTGCCGTGCTGCCGTTTGCGCTTGCTCGATCGTTTCGCGATAGCTTGATTCCTGCACGATGTTACCTGTTAAATTCTTGCGGTGCAGCATCTTGATAAAGATAAACTCGTAAATTGCCTAGACCGCCTGGCGACTGAAGGCGCGGCTACACAGACAAAGTGTGCCTTCGCACACTAAGAATTATCTCAAAGACTAGTCCACAGTGGTGGACTTTGTTCGATTAGCCGCGCCTTTAGTCGCCAGGCGATTTAAGCAATTACCGAATCACAGTGAGCAAGTTTCGATTCCAAACCCACGCTTTAAACTGTTGCAGCCGTCTACTGTCTACTTTGCCATAGAACGATTAAATCGTGACGCGCTTCAAACAATTAAAGGCACACCGATCGATGTGCCTTTTGCATAAACAATTAACGTTAACTACATCTTGCCGTTTTGCATCACTTGTTGCAGGTGATGGCGGATTTCTTGAGCCGTTTTCATGTCATCTTCTTTCAGCTTGCGAAATAGTTCAACACAAGGCTGAGAATCCATTTCTTGTGCGTCTTTGATGTAGGTGTCGTATGCTTTGACCGCTTCAGCTTTATTGTGCAGAGCGGTCAGCAAGTCGTATTCGAGGTTGCTAATGGCACGCGCGCTTTGTTCGGTTGCAGAAGTCATAGAGTCCGTTCTCCCGGTTAACAAGTTCATCTACAACGGTGGATCACGTCGATCGAGCCTTCATCTACCGAAAGGAGAAGCCAAAATATTTCTACTCTGCCTTTACTGAAATCTTGTCGCCATCAACCTTTACAGCATAAGTCGCCAATGCTTTTTGGGCAGGTGGATTTGTGACTTTGCCATCCGACGAAAACTTTGCACCGTGACACGGACACACAAACGCTTTTTGATCCGGTTTCCAATTCACCAAGCAGCCTTGATGGGTACAAGTTGGATTCACTGCCACAACTGCATTTCCTGGATCGCGAATCACCAGAATCGGATTCGGCGACTGCTCCACGAGCAATTGCCCTTTTTGCTTGAGATCCGAGACGGTTCCAACGGCCTGAAATCCATCTTGTGCGTTTACTTTGGTTTGCCCGCCGCAGCCTGCCAACCGAGTCACAATCCAACCCAATCCAAGCCATGACAAAAACGATCGACGAAGCATAGTGTTTTTCCTTGTTTCTAAGCCATCTGAGTGTAGCTGTCGCTGCGGTCAAGCGCTCAAAAGATACAAATTGAACGCCTATCGTAAGGTAGATGACACTATCGCATCAAATCAATGCAGTCTTGTCATGATTCGCAATATTTTGTAATGGTTGATACGAAAACCCTCTGTAATCTGACATACCTTTGCTTTCATTGGCAAGCGGAAAACTTCAACAAAGTTTCAGATTTGCTCGATCGTGTTCGACCGGAACACCTTTCATTAACAGGCGCAATCCATGACAGATACCATCGTATCGGCAGCGACCCTTAACAAGTTTGAAAAACTCAAAGTAGAAAAAGACGGATTGGCAGTTAAAGCCGAACTAGAGCAATTTGCGCGAATCGGCTGGGAAGCGATCGACGAAGGCGATCGCGATCATCGCCTCAAGTGGCTGGGGGTTTTCTTTCGTCCGGTCACTCCAGGAAAGTTCATGATGCGGATGCGGATTCCCAACGGAATTCTCACCAGTGGACAATTACGGGTTCTCGGAGAAATTCTACAACGCTACGGCGACGATGGCACGGCTGACATCACCACTCGCCAAAATATTCAACTGCGCGGCATTCGGGTCGAAGATTTACCAGAGATTTTTCGCAAGTTCGATCAAGCCGGATTGACGAGCATTCAAACCGGAATGGATAACGTTCGGAATATCACGGGATCTCCGGTTGCAGGCATCGACGCCGATGAACTGATTGACACGCGGGGCTTGGTGCGCAAAGTGCAAGACATGATCACCAATAACGGTCATGGCAATCCAACGTTTACGAATTTGCCGCGTAAGTTCAATATTGCGATCGCCGGATGCCGCGATAATTCCGTTCACGCCGAAATCAACGACATCGCGTTTGTACCCGCCTTCAAAGATGGCACACTGGGCTTTAACGTGCTGGTTGGCGGGTTCTTTTCGGCCAAACGCTGTGAAGCCGCAGTTCCCCTAAATGCTTGGGTTGATCCGCGTGATGTGGTTTCGCTTTGCGAAGCGATTCTCTTGGTGTACCGCAATCATGGATTGCGATCGAATCGCCAAAAATCTCGCTTGATGTGGCTGATCGACGAATGGGGCATTGAGAAATTCCGCGCTGAAGTCGAAGCTCAGCTTGGCTGTCCGCTTTTAACGGCTGCTGCGAAAGATGAGATTCTGTGGGACAAACGCGATCACATCGGCATTCATGCGCAAAAACAGCCCGGACTCAACTATATTGGGCTACACGTTCCAGTAGGACGCTTTTTCGCGCCGGATATGTTTGATTTAGCGCGAATTGCTGAAGTGTATGGAAGCGGCGAAATTCGCTTAACCGTTGAGCAAAATTTGATCGTTCCCAACGTGCCAGATTCTCGCGTGTCGGCATTGCTGCGCGAACCGATCGTCAAGCGATTCTCGATCGAGCCACAAAGCTTGTCGCGGGCGTTGGTATCGTGCACGGGTGCTCAGTTCTGCAACTTTGCGCTGATTGAAACCAAAAATCGCGCCGTCGCATTAATTCAAGAACTCGAACAAGAATTGTACTGTCCGCGTCCGGTGCGGATTCACTGGACAGGATGCCCGAATTCGTGCGGTCAGCCACAGGTTGCCGACATCGGCTTAATGGGAACTAAAGTTCGCAAAGATGGGCGGACGGTCGAAGGCGTTGACCTTTTTATGGGCGGCAAAGTTGGCAAACATGCAGAACTAGGAACCTGCGTGAGAAAAAGCATTCCGTGTGAAGATCTCAAGCCGATTTTGCACGAGATTTTAGTCGAGCAGTTTGGCGCTCGATCGTGGTCGGAGCTTCCCGAATCCATGCAGACCCGATCGCAAATGATCATTACCCTTGATCGTCCCGTTGCTGAATCAACCAACGGTCAAGCGATCGCGCCTGTGATTGCACCGCCGAACGCTGAACCCGCTAAAATTGCGGCTCCAGCAACGGTTGAGTTTGCAACCTCTGGTAAAACGGTGACGGGTACCGAGAACGATTCGATTTTAGACCTTGCAGAACGCGCAGAAGTCGCGATCGACGCAAGCTGTCGATCGGGAACCTGTGGCACCTGTAAGCACAAGCTTCTAAGCGGTGGAGTTCGCTACGATGGCGACCCCGAAGCATTAGATGACGCCGATCGTCAAGCAGGCTACGTCCTGACTTGCATCGCGCATCCGGTGGGGCAGGTGTCGATCGACGCTTAACCCCAATTTCAACCGCCAGCACATTCACCTGTTGCTGCGCTTTCCCCGATTCCCAGATTATTCTTAGGAAGATTCATGAGTAACCTCTCACGACGTAAGTTCATTCTCACCGCAGGCGCAACCGCAGCAGGAACCGTTCTGATCAATGGTTGCAGTACAGGCTTGAAAGGTAAAACCGAGAGCAGCAGTGCGCCGAGCGCGGTTCCTGCTGTGAATTCGGGCACCGCAGACACGCCCGAAACGACAACTGCAAAGCTTGGCTTTATTGCCCTAACCGACTGTGCGCCGCTTGTCGTTGCCAAAGAAAAAGGCTTTTTTGACAAGTACGGCATGAAAGATGTCAGCGTCAACAAGCAAACGTCTTGGGCAGTCACCCGCGACAACTTAGAGTTGGGGGCTGAGAAAGGTGGAATTGATGGCGCTCACATTCTGACGCCGATTCCCTACTTTATGACAACGGGAAAAATCACCAAAGGCAACACGCCTGTCCCGATGTACATTATGGCGCGGTTGAACACCGACGGTCAGGGCATTTCTTTATCGAGCGATTATGCAGATTTGAAAGTAGCGGCTGACAGTTCTCCGCTTAAAGCAAAAGTCGATGCGATTAAAGCAACAGGCAGAAAGTTCAAAGCGGCCGTCACGTTTCCGGGTGGAACGCACGATTTATGGATGCGCTACTGGTTAGCAGCAGGCGGCATCGATCCTGAAAACGATGTGGATATTGTAGTGATTCCGCCGCCTCAAATGGTGGCCAACATGGAAACCAAAACAATGGATGCGTTTTGCGTTGGTGAACCGTGGAATCAGCGTTTGGTGAGCAAAAAGCTCGGCTACAACGCTATCACAACCGGAGAACTGTGGAAGAATCACCCGGAAAAAGCGTTCTCGATGCGATCGGATTGGGTCGACAAAAACCCGAAAGCCGCTAAAGCGCTGTTAATGGCAATTCAAGAAGCGCAGGTTTGGTGCGACAAAGACGAAAACAAAGACGAAATGTGCAAAATTCTGTCGGCGGATAAGTACGTCAAGGCTCCAGCCGAAGACATTGTGCAGCGCGTCAAAGGCAATTTTGATTTCGGCAACGGTCGCACGCTGCAAAACAGCGATTTGCTAATGAAGTTCTGGCGTGAAAATGCGTCGTATCCGTATAAGAGCCATGATCTGTGGTTTGTCACCGAGAACATGCGCTGGGGCAAATTTGCAGCCGATACCGATGCTAAAGCGCTCGTTGATAAAGTCAACCGCGAAAATCTTTGGAAAGAAGCGGCAAAAGCGATCAATCAAGAAGCTGCCATTCCCAAAGACACCTCGCGGGGTGTGGAAACGTTCTTCAACCAAGTCGCGTTTGATCCGGCGAATCCGAAGGCGTATCTAGATGGACTCAAAATCAAGAAAGCTTAATTGACCTCGAAACTGGGAATTCGATTTTGAATTCCCAACCGCTTTTGTACTCAAAGGAATTTTCTGTATGACATTGAACCCGTCGCTGCGTCCTGCGTCTCCGTCTCGATCGCTTGGTTTTTTCAAAAAGCACGCAAACGTGATCGTTCCCGTAGTGGTTTGTTTGACGATCGCGCTCGTGATTTGGCAAGCGCTTTGCCTCAGCCCCGCTTCAAAAATGCCTGGGCCGATTAAGGTAGTCGCTCAAACTTGGCCGTACATCTTAGATCCGTTTTACGACAACGGCGGCACCGATAAAGGCTTAGGGCTACAGATTTTTATTAGCCTTGAACGGGTTGCACTCGGTTATTCGTTGGCTGCGATCGTCGGTATCTCGCTGGGCGTTTTGCTGGGCGTCAGTCGCTTTATGCGCAACGGATTAGACCCGATCGTGCAGGTTTTGCGAACCGTTCCGCCGCTTGCATGGTTGCCGATTTCGCTGGGTGTTTTTCAAGACAATAACCCTGCGGCAATTTTTGTGATTTTTATTACGGCAATTTGGCCGATCGTGATCAATACTGCGGTAGGCGTGCAGCAGATTCCACAAGATTACAACAACGTCGCGAAAGTGCTGCGGCTGTCGGGTAAAGAGTATTTCTTTAATATTCTTGTTCCGTCTACGGTACCTTACGTTTTTGGCGGCTTGCGAATTGGCATTGGACTGGCGTGGCTTGCGATCGTGGCGGCTGAAATGCTGAAAGCCGAAGGCGGCATCGGCTTCAAAATTTGGGATGCGTACAACGCAGGCACCGAAGACAGCATGAGCATTATTATCATCTGCGTGCTGTATGTGGGACTGGTCGGACTGGTGCTCGATCGTTTGGTCGGTTGGCTCGGTTCGCTGATTACGTCCGATAACTAATTCCGTCGTTTACCTGAAGTTGTGCCATGTCTGTTTTTCTCGAAGTTGATCACGTTGATAAGGTTTATCCGTTGACCGGGGGCGGCGAATACATTGCCCTCAAAAATATCGAACTCAAAATCAAGCAGGGCGAATTCGTTTCGTTTATCGGGCATTCGGGCTGTGGCAAGTCTACGCTGCTCAACATTATTGCAGGACTTGAAAAGCCGACCGTAGGCGGCGTTGTGCTCGAAGGGCGACAAGTAACGACACCGGGACCCGATCGCATGATGGTGTTCCAAAACTATTCGCTGCTGCCGTGGAAAACCGTTCGCGAAAACATTGCGTTAGCCGTTGACAAAGTATTAGACCTTTCTAAAAGCGAACGTCGAAGCGTGGTTGAACGCCACATCGACATGGTGGGATTGCGCCCCGCAGCAGACAAAAAGCCAAAGGAATTATCCGGCGGCATGAAGCAACGAGTGGCGATCGCGCGTGCCTTAGCGATTCGTCCAAAGCTGCTGCTGCTCGATGAACCGTTTGGGGCATTAGATGCCTTGACACGCGGCAATTTGCAGCAGCAGTTAATGACCATTTGCGAAGAAAACAATGTGACTTGCATTATGGTGACGCACGATGTCGATGAAGCGCTGCTGCTGTCCGATCGCATCGTCATGCTCACCAACGGGCCCGAAGCTCATGTGGGACAGATTTTAAACGTTCCCATTCCCCGTCCGCGCAACCGATTAGAAGTCGTGAATCATCCGAGCTATTACGGCTTGCGCAACGAAATCATCTACTTCCTGAATCAGCAAAAGCGCGACAAAAAACGCAAGAAGTCTCAACCTGTGGCGATCGCTCGTCACGGCTTAGAGAAAGTGAATCTAGAAATCGGCTTTGTGCCGCTCACCGACTGCGCTCCGTTGGTCGTAGCTCAGGAAAAAGGCTTTTTCAAAAAGCACGGACTCGAAGAAGTGACCCTCAGCCGCGAGCCAAGCTGGAAAGCAATCGCCGAAGGCATTCGCTCAAACCGCCTCGATGCCGCTCAAATGGTGGCAGCGATGCCGCTTTCGATGACGTTGGGCAATAGCGGCTATCCGTCGTTACCCGTGGCGACAGCTTTGGTGTTATCGCGCAACGGTAACGCAATCACGTTGGATAAAAAGTTTCTCGATCAAGGCGTTCGATCGCTCGCAGACTTCAAGCGAGTTATTGACGCAACGCCCAAACACTCCGTGGAGCGAAGCTACCGTGCCCATACGTTGGGCATGGTGTACCCCACTTCAATGCATAACTTAATGCTGCGCTACTGGCTGGCATCGGGTGGCATTGATCCGGATCAAGATGTTTCGCTCACCGTTGTTCCGCCGCCGCAAATGGTGGCAAACCTCAGCGCGGGAAACATTGACGGCTATTGTGTCGGTGAACCCTGGAATTCTCGTGCGGTAAAAGAAGGTTTGGGATATGTGATTGCAACGGATTTCGATATCTGGGCAGCACATCCGGAGAAAGTGCTGGGCGTGCGTGAAGATTGGACGGCGCAACATCCCGAAACGCATATTGCACTTGTGAAAGCGCTGCTTGAAGCGTGTGAATACTGTGACGATCGACGCAACCGCGAAGAAATTCTCAACCTTTTAGCGCGTCCGCACTATGTCGGTTCTGCTGCTGCGTTTGCTCGTCCGGGCTTTATCGATCCGTATGATTTAGGCACCGGAGACGCTGCGCTCAATCTGCCGCGATTCAATCAGTTTCATCTCGATAACGCCAACTGTCCTGGACGAGTCGAAGGACTGTGGATTTTGACGCAGTTGGCGCGATGGGGCATTACGCCGTTTCCGCGCAACTGGATCGAAATTCTTGAACGAGTGCGCCGTGTGGATCTTTATGGTCAAGCGGCTCGGGAACTAGGTTTACCGGATCAAGAAGCCGATCGTAAATCCTTTGAGCTATTCGACGGTAAACCGTTTAATCCTGACGATCCGATCGCTTATCTCAACAGCTTGACGATTCACCGCGAAATTCGCATCGAAGAAATTCAGCTTGATCTTGAAACTGTTAAAGCTGCTTAATCCGTTTGTCCCCGTCGTTCTTTCTTCACTTCTTATGCAAATTCTCTCGACTCCAACCGCACAAAATTCAGCGACCTCAGCCGCTCCCTTTCTTCAAGTTGAGGGAGTTTCTAAGGTGTACCCGACTCCAAACGGCGACTACACCGTTTTAGAAAACGTTAACCTCACCGTCAAAGAAGGCGAGTTCGTCTGCGTGATCGGTCACTCTGGCTGCGGCAAGTCTACGCTGCTCGATATGGTATCCGGCTTTCGTCAACCGAGCGATGGCGAAGTTCGGCTGCAAGGCAAGCGGATTGTCGAACCTGGCCCCGATCGCATGGTGGTGTTTCAAAACTACTCGCTCTTGCCCTGGAA
This sequence comes from uncultured bacterium, assembly GCA_964250455.1. Lineage (GTDB taxonomy): Bacteria > Cyanobacteriota > Cyanobacteriia > Leptolyngbyales > Leptolyngbyaceae > CAXUFL01. Next base: position 29,001 of record CAXUFL010000011.1, on the reverse strand, counting down.
AACTGCGTTTGAGAATATTTATCTCGCCGTAAATGCCGTTTACTCGGATAAATCAAAAGAAGAAAAATTTGCGATCGTCAATCAGCATTTGGCGATGGTCGGACTCGAAGAAGCCGCAGGGAAAAAACCGGGACAGCTTTCGGGCGGGATGAAGCAACGAGTGTCGATCGCGCGTGCTTTGGCGATTAATCCACAAGTTCTGATTCTCGATGAACCGTTCGGGGCGCTTGATGCGATCACTAAAGAAGAACTACAAGAAGAACTGCTGCAAATTTGGCGGCAGCATAAAGTGACCGTGCTGATGATCACCCACGACATCGACGAAGCGCTGTTTCTAGCCGATCGCATCGTCATGATGACCAACGGCCCCGCCGCCAACATCGGCGAAATTATGACCGTTCCGTTTGCTCGTCCGCGCAATCGTGCCGAAATTATGGAAGATCCGCACTATTACACGATGCGCAATCAAGCGTTAGATTTCTTGTTTGGTCGCCATGCTCACGACGACGAATAATTCAATATGCGCTATCAGCATCAAAATGATTCCGGTAGCGCATTCATTGCGATCGAACAAGTGTTGGTGAATCTTGTATGCCAATAGAATTAGTTTTGTAATCATTAAGTTTGAGGGTTAAACAACGCTGCGACTTTCTGCGAACCAGTTATGAACTGCATTCAATTAAAGTGTGTTTTATCACGCTTCGCTGCGTTTAGAGTCCGCGAATCAATTGCGGGCGGGTCGGCAACTAACTCTTGTGAGCATTTGTTGACGAATGCCGTCTGTCGCCATAACTCGTATCTCACAACACAGTTTCTCGGCTTCCGCTTAGCAACAATAGTGGACTGCCTGTGGTTTACCGCAGCCAGGAGGAATCCTGATTCGACGTCCTGGCGTTTGCTTGTTTGTGTCGTTTCTCAGTGGGATTCCTTCCCGGTTCTTTTATGACTTCAATCTTGTGTTACTACATCAATTCAACTGGTCAGCTTCAACAAATTCGCATCATTGGACGATCGCATTCTTTGTTTGATCGGTTAGTGTTTCCGGGCGAGAAATTTATGTTTGAAGCGGCATCGGATGGAGCACTAGAGATTTATACTCATACAACAGCCGGACTGCATTTATCAAGCACGATCGACTGTCTGCGTCTCCGCGTCCGCCAACGGCAGCAGGCAGAATTGGAAACTTAAAGGGGTAATCATCTCAGATGGCTGATTCAACCAAAACCCTGTGTCCTTACTGCGGTGTTGGCTGCGGTCTAGAAGTCTCTCCTCCGGCACAGCCTGGAAAACCAATTGCGCGTGCCCAAGACGGCACCCCGATTTGGCAAGTCCGCGGCGATCGCACAAATCCATCGAGTCAAGGAATGGTTTGTGTTAAAGGTGCGACGGTCGCTGAATCGCTGCACAAAGACCGCTTGCGCTATCCGATGGTGCGCGATTCGCTGAGCGATCCATTTCGCCGCGCGACTTGGGACGAAGCGATCGAGTTGATTGTCGATCGCATTCGCACGGTGCAATTTGCGCAAGGCTCGGATGCGATCTGCATGTACGGATCGGGTCAATTTCAAACCGAGGATTACTACATCGCTCAAAAATTGATGAAAGGGTGCCTCGGTACAAACAACTTTGATGCGAATTCTCGCTTGTGTATGTCGTCGGCAGTGGCGGGATACCTTAAAAGCTTTGGAGCAGACGGCCCGCCCTGCTGCTACGAAGATCTAGAAGAAACCGACTGCGCCTTTTTTGTCGGTGCCAACGCCGCAGAATGTCACCCGATCGTGTTTAATCGCTTTCGCAAATACCATAAAAAAAATCCGCACGTTAAACTTGTGGTCGTTGATCCCCGCCGCACAGAAACCGCCGAGGCTGCGGATTTGCATTTAGCGATTAAACCGGGAACGGATATTGATTTATTTAACGGAATCGCGTTTTTGCTGCTGCGCTGGGGCAAGCTCGATCGAGCCTTTGTCGAGTCGTACACCAACGGCTTTGAAGACTTCCAAGAAGTTGTGCGTCACTATCCACCCGATGTTGTTTCCGTCCGGTGCGGCATTGCTGAAGGCGATTTGCTTAAAGCAGCGCACTACTGGAGCGAATCGCAACGGGTCTTAACGCTGTGGTCAATGGGCGTGAATCAATCGTCTGAAGGCACCGCAAAAGTTTGCTCGATTATCAACGTGCATTTAATGACCGGACAAATCGGCAAGCCGGGAGCAGGCCCGTTTTCGCTGACAGGTCAGCCGAACGCGATGGGCGGACGTGAAGCAGGCGGATTAGCGCATTTGCTGCCCGGATATCGCGTCATCATCAACTCAGAGCATCGTGCTGAAGTTGAACGATTTTGGCAGCTCCCCAAAGGCAGTATTGCACCGTATCCAGGGCGAACGGCTTGGGAAATGATTCTGGGACTTGAAAGCGGGGAGGTTGGCTTGCTGTGGGTAGCGGCAACGAATCCTGCCGTGAGTATGCCGGATCTAGAGCGCACTAAAGCGGCACTGCGTCGATCGCCGTTCACGGTTTACCAAGACTGCTATTATCCGACCGAAATGGCGGATTACGCTCATGTGGTGCTGCCTACAACGCAGTGGAGCGAAAAAACCGGAACCATGACGAATTCTGAACGGCGCGTGACGCTGTGCCCGCAGTTTCGCCCCGCTCCCGCAGAAGCGCGAACCGACTGGATGATTTTTGCCGAAGTCGGACGGCGACTCGGATTTCGCAAACAGTTCGCGTTTAACTATTCAGCCGAAGTGTTTGCGGAATATGCCCAAATCACCCGGAATCGACCGTGCGATCAATCCGGTTTAACGCACACCAAACTGCGCGAATTGGGGCCGACGCAGTGGCCCTACACTGCCGTTATCGAAGACGCCAAACGCAAGCTTCAACAGGCGAAACGGCTTTACACCGATTTTCAATTTTGGACGCCCGATCGCCGCGCTCGATTTAACGGCTCTTACTCGCGGGGACTCGCAGAACCACCGGATGATCAATTCCCGTTTGTGCTGACAACCGGGCGTTTGTACGGGCATTGGCACACGATGAGCCGCACCGGACGCATCGACAAAATTCGCACGATGCACCCGACTCCATTTATCGAAGTTCACCCCCGCGATGCAGAAAAGCTAGGCGTGAAAAACGAGGAGATAGTCGAGGTTCGATCGCGCCGGGGGTCGTCGCGCTTTCCGGTGAAAGTGACCAAAGCCATTTCTCCGGGAACGGTTTTCGTTCCGATGCATTGGGGATCGCTTTGGGCGGATGCGGCCGAAGCGAACGCCTTGACGCATCCGGTCTCGTGTCCCGACTCGAAGCAGCCAGAGCTTAAAGCGTGTGCGGTTCAAATCGTCCCAATCGTGCAGTCGAACGATGCCGCGATCGATCAGCCGATCCAAACGCGCATTCCCGATCAAGCGGCACTGCTGGCAACGGTTTTGTAACCGTTAATAAGGACGGGGAAACGGTTTGAGTAGCGTTGTGCCGCGAAAGACATGCAGCCGATTGATGATCACGCCGCCGCGACGAACGGGCACTTCGCCGATTTTAATCAACCGTTCAAAGTAGGGGACGTATTCTGCCGAGGAATTTTCTCCGGTTTCAAACTCGTCGGTGGTGATGTAAAGCGCGTCGTCACCGACCCATTGATTCGCGGTTGACCAAAAGGCAAATCCGCGCAGATCTTTGCGATCGAAACACGTCATCGGCTTTGCTTCAAGCGGAACTAGCGCCATTGCCAGGTGTCCGGCAAGATGAAAGCGATTGCTGAATACAAAATCCACTTGTTTTAGTGCGGTTGCTAACGTGGGCGATTGTGCAAAACCCGCACGAAGCTGTTTGATGTCGATGAGTTGAATCGATGGATCATTTTGCGGAGCGACAAAGCCGCCAAAAATCGAGTACTGTCCGGGCTTTTGTAGAATTCCGGCTGAAATGTGCAGCAGTGCGAAGAGCATAAGAGCCACGATCGCGATTGTTGATCCGCCGATCCAGCGTTTTATCGTGCTCGATCGCCATCGCGTTGCATAATTTGCTAAAAGCGGTGTTACTGCAAAAAATCCGGGCATTGTCCAACTCGGTAAAACCTGTTGATAACCGCCGATCAGCGTGAACAAGATAAAGACAGGCGCGGAAGTCCACAAAACAAACGATTCAATCGGTTTTATCAATCTGGATCGAACGCTTAAAATTCCTTCGCGTAGGCTAATGAGCCAAAGCGGAATTCCAAAGGTTGGAAATAAATACAACGCTGCAATTAATCCGGTTTCAACCGCGTCGATCGGGCTATAAGTTCGATTCGGAACGCTGCGATTTCCCTGAAAGCGAAATGAAATCCAATCGTGCTGATGATTCCAATATAGCGTCGGAGAGAATGCGGCTAGAAACAGCACAACACTTGCTAACGTCCAGGGTGAGAATAATGCAGAGCGATGCTGACGACTTGTTAAACAAAATCCGATTAAACCAAATCCAAGCAAAAAGCCGTGATACTTACTGAGACATGCAAGCCCAACGCTAAGACCAATTAACGCAATGCGATAAGTTGGGCGATAAGCAACGCCGTTTTTTGGAAAAAATTCACGCGCTGCAATCCACAGCGTGAATGACCAAAAAAACATTAACGGCACGTCGGGTAAAGTAAATGTGCCAAAGGTAAGCTGAAAGATTGGAATCACTGACGCGATCGCTAACGTTAATAATCCTACTTGTACTGAAAACAACCGCACTGTTGACAAATACAGAAACCATAACGTCAACGGAAACAGCAACAAAGATCCAATGCGAATCGTAAATTGAGAAACGTCTCCAGTGAGCCAAATCCCGATCGCTGTGGTTAATGCAACAAGCGGCGGATGATCAAAATAACTCAGTGACGGATTTAACGTGTAAATGTAGTAATAAGCTTCATCAAATCCGGGCGGCATCCAAAACGCAATCATGCTGCGAAATAACAGTCCCGCTAGTAAAATCCAAATCACCGATTGATTTGGTTTATCGCTCCACCATTTTTGAATCGATCGCATAAATTAGTGTTTTGCAATTGGAACGCGCACGAGTTGATACACTCCAGTTTGTTGAATGAATTGGAATTGATTTGGTTTCATTTCGGCTTCTTCGATCGTATCTGGCGTCGTGATCATCAAGATTGATGCTTCGGTTCCTTTTTGGCGCAAAGTTTGCAGATACGGCTGAATAAATCGAGCGCGATGGAAAAAAGTAATCGATCGACGCGTGTAAAACACCAGGCTTGGCTTTTCAAACGATCGCGTTGCCATGACGATCGATTCACCTGGTTTCTGATTTTGTACGGTTGCTTGAGCGATTTGTCTGAGCGGCAGTTGTCGTTCTAGGTCGAGTATGCCGATCATAGGCGTGATGAAAAACACAATCAACGCCGCGATCGCCGCTAAATTCACGATCCAAAACCACCGCAGTTGACGCCGCAGGGCCAGCACTACGCCCGCGATCGCCACCCCGAACCACACAATCGCGCCTGTAATCGGCAATCCCGCTTGCTGCGCTCGCAACCCTAGCGTTGGCATCGCTGGATCGCGGCTAATCCAGTTCGGACTGTACAAAATTCCAATCGCCACCGCCACCGCCGCCGCAATCGTTGTGTAAACGCTGAATTTAAGCCATTTAGATTGTCCAGGTTGAAACCTTTGTACATCCCACCACAACGCCACGAGAATCGCTGCTGCGGGAAGTGACGGCAAGCTGTAGCTAATGTATTTGGTCACGGCGATCGTAAAAAATCCCAGCACAACGCTAAACCAAATCAGCGCAAACCATCCTAAATGCTGACTTCGCGGCTGTTGACGCCACTGAGATTGTGAAAATACAAACGCAATCGCAGCAGGTAAACAAAGCGACCAGGGAAAAAAACCAAACAACACTAAAACAAAGTGATAATACCAAGCGCCTGAATGCTGATTTACAACCGTTGTGAACCGTTCAACGTTATGTACACCAAAAAATGAATTGATAAATGCATCACCGTTTTGAATGTAAGCTAAAACATACCAGGGAACGCAAACGAGCAAAAATAAGCCAATTCCCCAAACTAGCTTCATTGCTCGCAGTTCTTCGCGCAGGTTGCCTGACCACAGCAGAAAAATCAGCACGATCGCACTTGGCAGAACTGCGCCTACTGGCCCTTTAGTTAAAACTGCCAGCGCCATTAATCCATAGAAACTAAAATACCAGCGTGTTTTATTTGGCTTTGATTCAATGTATCCGAGAAAAAACGACAGCAGTGATCCACCGAAGCAAACGCTGAGCAGCATATCTGAATAGCCTAACCGCCCAAAAAACAGCGTCATTAAGTTAAGAGACGCGATCGCGGCTCCCAAGTAAGGCGCAATAATCGAGGTCGTCGATCGCTTCAAAGCATAAAAGCAAAAGCCTGTTAAAACGGTACCTGCTAAGGCTGAGGGAATTCGGGCTGCCCATTCATTCACGCCGATCGTTTCAAACGCGATCGCCATTAGCCAGTAAATTAACGGAGGTTTATCGAAGCGCGTCACTCCGTTGAAATAAGGCGTAATCCAGTTTCCCGTAACGGTCATCTGCCGCGCCGCCTCGACAAATAGCGGCTCTGTTTCATCAACTAGCCCAATGCTTCCTAAATGATTGAAAAACGCAATCCAGCCAAGAACCGCAATCCACACAAACGGCAAAACTCGCCTTATGTGCGTCGATCGCTTGTGTTTCAGAAATTGTGAAACGCCATGACCGCTCATTGAAGTACTGGATTAGGTTCAAAGCATCAAAGACAAATCGCAGTGTGACACGGAAGCGCCTTTGTGTAAAGGATCGGCAATAAAACCAGAATTTCAATCACTCAAGATCGATCGCACGCGATCGACCACCGCATCTGGAGCTTCTACCATTGCTAAATGCCCACAGTCGGGAATCTCAAACACATTTTCGCCACAGTCGCCGAACGATCGGTGAAAACTTGCCAAATGCCGGACGTATTTTGGTTCCATTACCGTGTCTTTTGCGCCTGCAATAAAGTAGAGCGGCTGCGACAATCGGGCGACAACCTGCGGCAACCGATGCACTTCGGCTTCAGTAGTCGAATCAAGCAGCGTCCCCACGGCGGCATCGGCATCGGCATTAACAAAATCAATCAAGCGCTGGCGACCCCACGATCGATCAATTGCTTTTGCGACATTTGCGCGGGTAAACACTCGATTGAGATACGGCACTTGCGGCAACCAGCGTGGACGCAGTTTCACCAATTGCTGACCCGCCGATCGAAACCGCTCAAACGCTTCTTTAAGATAAATCCCGCCCCCCGAATTAAGGCAAATCACGCCTTTTACCTGCTGCGGAAGCTGATCTGCACCCCACAGCGCCACACAGCCTCCGAACGAATGCCCGATCAGCCAAGCGCGGGAAATCTGAAGCTGATCAAGCAAAACGCCTAAATCTTTTGCATACGATAAAAGACTATATGGCTCAACTACAGCAGGCTCGGCAACGGCTACTGCGCTCTGCTTAGCGCTCAACATTGGAATAGATTTGACGTTAGATGACGCTTGAGACTCACCAAAACCGCGCAAATCGTAGGACAAGCACTGATAATTGGGCGACAAGCGATCGATGATTGGCTTCCAGTAGTGGCGGCTGAGCATCCAGCCATGCACAAACACCAGCACATCGGAATTTTGAGTAGGAGGCGTCAGCTCGTAGGCGTGGGGCACTCCCAAAATAGAAATAGTAGGCATGATTTCATCGTACCGTAAAGGGTCGCACCCCTATGTTTAGGACATAACATCGGCTCAATAAAGCCGCGAAAGCTTTAAGCTATTAGTGAAGAATCAGATTTTCTCGCCATGACGAATCGATCGGACGCTTCATCTAGCCTCAAGCAAATTGCCAGCACGTTTCGGTTTACTGGCTGGTTTAGTTTTTGGTTTCAGCTTGTGCTCACGGTGATTTCCGGCGCGATTTTGCTGTTTGCTGCCGTTTCAAATCGCAACCCGACTGGAACAAGTGCCGGAACCGGAGTTGGCGTCGTGCTCACAATCTGCGGCATCGCGGTGCTGGGCTTTAATATGTTTTGGGCGTTGACGCGCTATGTGTCGATCGGTCGTCGCTTAAACGGAGCTGCAACGGTTCGACCGAAAAAAGCCGAAGCGATTCAAACAATTCGGACAGGATTAATTGCCAGCTTAATCGGGATTTTACTGGCGTTGCTCGGAGCCGAAGCGATCGTTGGATTGCTATTTGGTAAAGCGGTAAATCAGTTTACATCGCTGGCGGTTCCGGGCGTGGGGGGCTTTAATCCAAACTTTATTCAGCCGATCGATATTCTCGTAGTGCAAGCGAGTATTAACGTGATTTTGGCGCAGTTTGCTGCGATTTCCGCATCGCTGTGGCTGCTCAATAAAATGAGCAAGCAGTAATTCATTGCGCTAACCAATCGAAAAGTTGATTGAGCTGCTCGATCGACACAAAGCCGTAGCGCCACAAAATCATCGGCAGCGTTCCCTGCTCGTGGTTGCAGTGCCGTAGCGCAAGCTCGATCGACGCTTCAGAAATGCCCAATTCTTCGCGCAAGAACTGAGTGAGATCCTTTGGGGCTGGCTCGTTGGAATCGGTTTGCGGTTCGCTGGCTCCGATCGCGGTTGAAGAAGAAACAGACATGAAACACTCAGGTAGCACAAAATTGGATTTTAGGATGTTTATCGTAGCACTAAATTTGTTGTTGTATGACAAGTAACAAATTAAGCAAAGTTTAGCCGCAAATTTGACAATTGCTTTACGTTAAATCATCGATTTTTCCTACAAAATTCGCCGTTTAATTCAACTTTCCATAGAAATTAATCTATGATCTTCACAAGCGAGATTGATTTTTTCTTTGAAGCGCCAGCGTATTGCGTTCCCAAAACACTTGATCTGCAAATCCTTGAATGGATCGATCTCGATCAGCAAGCTCTAAGCGGCGTTCGGTCAGCAAACAGTATTCCTCGTTCAAGTCAATGCCGAGGTAGTGACGATCGAGCTTTTTAGCAACGGTTGAAGTTGTGCCACTGCCCACAAACGGGTCAAACACGTTGTCTCCCGGATTAGAACTGGCCAAAATCAATTTCGCAATCAGCTTTTCGCTCTTTTGCGTTGGATGAGCCGTGTTTTCCGGCATCGACCAAAACGGAATCGTGATGTCTGTCCATAAGTTCGACGGGTGCGTATCGCGAAAATTGCCTTGCTGCGTGGCTTTCCAATCTTTGGGATCGCCGTTTGTCGAGCGATACGGAGCCAATACCCGTCGCCGCAGCTTTACCGCTTCTAAATTGAACGTGTATTGATTCGAGACCGTACAAAACCAAATGTCTTCGCTAGAATTTTTCCAATTTGCTTTTGCGCCACGTCCTTTTTCTCGCTCCCAAGTGATGCGATTCCGCACAATAAAATGGCGATCGACCACGGTAAAAATCGAGGCAGACGTCCACCAATCTCCACAAACGTAGACTGTGGCAGTAGATTTCAGCAACGGCTTCAAGCCAGCGATCATGTGATCTAACCACTCGGTATACGCTGCGATCGCCCGTTGAGCAAACCGGAATCCATTGAAGTCTTTAGTAAGGTTGTAAGGCGGATCGAGAATCAGTAAATCAACCGAGTTTGCTGGAAGCCGATCGATTATCTCGAAGCAGTCTCCCTGAATGGTGCCGTTTGGCAGTGTATCTACGGCCGTAGGGACCGCAATTAAACGGGGTTTGAGGCGAACTCGATCGGCGTTTGTTAGAACTAACGTTCGGTTGCGAGCGACTTCTGGCATACAGCTTGCTGACGGGTTCTCATCGTTCATTTCATTCTCTAGACAGGTGCGATCGTTTCTCAGTCAGCATTATTTTGTTTTGTGTACCAGTCATAAAGAAAAAATTAGTTTTTACGGAGTTTTACGAAAAACGTACTTTAATTCATTTTACTGTGGTAGTAGAATTGCTGAACTTAACTTACTGAAGTATCTTCAGCTCTTAAATCTGCTTTTTCAACTTCCTCAACTCGATGGGCTGTGATGTGTTGTTCTACTTTCAAGGCTTGCGCATCTGTACCGAGAAATTGCTTAGCTTTGGTGCTCTTGCTGTTAAAAAGCGTTGAAGCTACCGTAGAAATACTCGATTTCATGCTTTCGACTCCCTATACTGGTCAAAAGCGATTCGTCAAGATTAATGCTCTGTTTTAATGGATTGCCGCGTATGAGACCGATCCCCAAAATCGTATTAATCGCAACTTTGGCGCTGGGTGCGTCGTTTAGCATTGCTGGATTAAAGTCTGTTGGAGCCGATGCTCAAGGCGTTGCTGGTGGTTCTCGCGATTCCATTTCTAGAGCAGGAAGTTTGATCAGTCGATCGTCTGGATCGAGCACAAACCCTGCACAAGCCACCTTCGAGCCAGAGCCTAACGATCCGCCCGTCCGAACCGGGGGTGCGGGTAGCCGCTAATCTGCTGTTTACTTTATGACTCCGTAGTTCACCGAGTGAGCTACGGATGCTTTTATGGCAGGAATTCGTTTGCCACTTCCAAGCATATTTCTCGAATTCGAGCCTTGAGCGGGGGTGCGATCGTCGAATTCGTGCCCTTCTAAAAACCGAGGCTGAATCATGGCTGTTTCTCTAAACAATATTGACCTTGCTTCGTTTATCGACCACGCGCTTTTAATGCCCACCGCTACTGTCGAGCAAGTCGCGCAATGGTGCGACGAAGCCGATCGCTACCGATTCGCCTCGGTTTGTGTGTATCCGGTGCATGTGCGGCAAGCGGCGAACCTGCTCCACAACAAAAAGCCAAAAGTCTGTACGGTAGTCGGATTTCCAAGCGGGGCCACAACTTCGACGACAAAACTGTACGAGGCGCAAGAAGCGATCGAAAATGGAGCCACTGAACTCGATGTTGTGATGAATCTCGGTTGGCTAAAAGCGGGAAATTTTGATAACGTGCATCGCGAACTCGCAGAAATTCGCGAAGCCACCGGACAACCGATCAAAGTCATTTTAGAAATGAGTTTGCTTAGCGAAGCCGAAAAGCGTACAGCCGCAGAAATCGCCCTTGATGCAGGGGCGGCATTTCTCAAAACTAGTACTGGCTGGCACGGAGGTGCTACCGTGGCCGATGTGCGACTGCTCAAAGAACTCTCTCAAGACAAAGTTGGAATTAAGGCTTCAGGGGGAATTCGTAGCGTCGAACAAGCCATAGAGTTAATCTTGGCGGGCGCGACCCGATTAGGAACATCGCGCAGCGTCGATCTACTGCGTCAGCGCGATACCCTAGATAAGGAATGAATGCATCACAAGAGCGCGTTGGCTCGAAGCTGCTTTACCTTCCTTCTCGCTCTTTATCCTTACCTCATGAGTCGAACTTACAAAGCGATCGGGATTAATCTTAAAGCGATGCCGCTCGGTGAAGCGGATCGAGTGCTGACGATTCTGACCAAAGAACACGGGTTGGTTCGAGCGGTGGCGATGGGTGCGCGTAAACAGAATTCTAAACTGAGCGGGCGGAGTGGATTGTTTGTGGTTAACGATTTGCTGCTGGCAAACGGTCGATCGCTCGATAAAGTGACGCAAGCCGAAACGCTCGAATCGTATCCGGGACTGTCGCGCAATCTCAAAAAGCTGACCGCCGCTCAGTATTTAGCCGAGTTAACGCTACAGCAAGCGCTCAGCGATCAGCCGCAAGACGATTTATTTGATTTGCTCACCGAGCATTTAGACCGAATTGAGCGATCGGTCGATGCCGAAATTCTGCCGCGTTTAACGCACGCGATTTTTCAGCTTTTGGTTGTTGCGGGAATTGCGCCCCAAGTGCATCAATGCTGCGTTACGCAAGCGATTCTCGATCCAGATTTGAACGATCCCAATTGGAAAGCTGGATTTAGTAGCACGGTCGGCGGTGTGGTGACGCCTGAAGTTTTAGAGCGCATTTTGCAAGAACAGCCCACGCTCGATCGTGCTCGTAGTAATCAATCCTCTACGACGATCGCGCCAAAAGCGACGCCTTCAAATTCTGCCAAGCTCAATATTCTGATCGATGCAGCAGAACTAAGCGTGCTTCAGCAGCTTGCTCAAGCAGAATTAACTGATTTCGATCGAGTTCCCGCTTCGGTTTGGCTTGCATTAGAGCATCTCCTGCGTCAGTATGCTCAATACCATTTCGATCGCATTATTCGATCGGCACTGATGATTGAAAGCTGTTTTGCTCCCGTCGCTCCTTAAAAAGAACTCATGATAAATTTCGATTCCAATCATGTCCTACGGTCTACTTCTGAGCCATTAAACTCGGATGGTAAACTAAAGAGCAACCCCGACGCCCCCACGGGGAGCACTGCACTCGATCGTTCTAATTCCCTTTCTGCCCGTGATTGTCTTGGTGAGGAGCGCAATTCGTCTATGTTGAGAATCGAGGATTCATCGTCGGACAGTCCTTACGGCGTGTCTGGCTCGTCGCAGCACGAACCCGCAACGCAAAACGGTAAGCATCTTTCCGATGACAAGGCGGATAAGCCAGCGCTCAGCGATTCGATTTCCGAAGCAGACGACCATCAAGGATTTGCGCCCGTTCTTAAAAACCGCAACTTTCTCACGCTGTGGTCAGGACAAGTTTTTTCGCAACTGTCCGATAAAGTTTACTTAGTGTTGATGATTGCGCTAATCGAGCGTCGATTTCAAACCGAAGGACAAACGATCAGTGGCTGGGTGTCGTCGATTATGATCGCCTTTACGATTCCGGCGATTTTATTTGGATCGATCGCGGGCGTTTATGTCGATCGCTGGTCGAAAAAAGGCGTTTTGGTTGCCACTAATCTTTTGCGAGGCGCGTTGGTGTTTGCGCTGCCGATTTTGCTGTGGCTGTCTCGCGATTGGACGACGATCGGCGGAATGCCCGTCGGATTTGCGCTTTTGCTGGGCGTTACGTTTCTGGTATCCACGCTGACGCAGTTTTTCGCGCCGGCCGAGCAGTCGATTATGCCGCTCGTGGTCGATCGACGCCATTTACTTTCGGCAAACTCGCTCTACACAACAACGATGATGGCGTCGGTGATCATCGGCTTTGCCGTTGGCGAACCTTTACTGGGGCTTGCGGATACGGTTGTAAGCTGGTTTGGCTTGAGTGGAATACCGGACTTAGGAAAAGAAATCTTAGTTGGCGGCGGATATGCGATCGCGGGTGTTTTGCTGCTGTTAATGCACACCGGAGAAAAAACCGTCGAGATTCCGTCTCACGAGCAACCGCATGTTTGGGAAGACATCAAAGACGGGTTGCGCTTTTTGCGCAAAGAAGCGCATGTTCGCGGCGCGTTGATTCAGCTTGTGATTTTGTTTTCGATTTTTGCCGCTTTGGCTGTGCTGGCAGTGCGATTGGCAGAAGTAATGCCGGAAATCAAATCGTCGCAGTTTGGATTTTTATTAGCAGCAGGCGGTGTTGGTATGGCGGCGGGTGCTGCGATCTTGGGCAGCATCGGCGCGCGTTTTGCTCATGCGCGACTGGGATTAATCGGCTCGATCGGAATGTCGGTCTGTCTGATTGGCATTGCATTTTTCTTTCATCACTTGTGGATTACCTTAGCGCTGATTACGTCGATGGGAGCGTTTGCTGCGCTGGTCGGTATTCCGATGCAAACGACGATTCAGCAAGAAACGCCCGAAGCGATGCGCGGGAAAGTGTTTGGACTACAAAATAATGCAGTCAATATCGCGCTGTCGCTTCCGTTAGTATTAGCAGGCGTTTCAGAAACGATTTTCGGACTGCGGGCGGTATTTCTGGCTTTAGCCGCCTTAACGATCGCAGGCGCAACGCTAACCTGGTATATTTCACATACAAAGAAAGAGCGTTAATCAGGGCTGAGTTGGATTGGCACCCCGCTCAAACTCGTTGAAACCCACGTTGGATAGCGTCGTCAAAATGCATATTGCTTGGCTTGGAAAAAAATCACCGTTTTGCGGCAACGTCACCTACAGTCGAGAAGTGACCAACGCTTTATTAGACCGCGATCATCAGGTGAGTTTTTTCCACTTCGCGCAAGAAGAAGTCACGCCCGACAACTATCCAGATTTACGCGAAATTTCAATTCCGTTTCTTTACAAGTCTCAGATTTACACGATTCCTACGTTCAAATCTGCCAAAGTTTTAGAGCAAGCTTTGCGCAGTTTATCGCCAAAGCCTGATATAGTTCACGCTTCGCTGACGCTATCAACGCTTGACTTTAAACTCCCCGAAATCTGTCAGTCGCTTAATATTCCCCTGGTTGCCACGTTTCATCCTGCCTTCGATCGCCGCCTGAACTGGACATCGGGCACGGCGCATATTATGTATCAGCTTTATGCCGCGTCGCTGGCGAAGTACGATCGCGTCATCATTTTTTCGCGAGTTCAACGCGATCTGCTGATCAAGCTTGGCATTCCCGCCGAGAAAATTGCGGTCATTCCCAACGGCGTTGACACTGAGAAATATTGTCCTGGTGCTTCGTCGTTTAAAACTGAGCTTGGCGCAAAACGGCTGTTTCTTTATCAAGGTCGAATTGCACCTGAAAAAAACGTCGAATCGCTGCTAAGAGCTTGGAAGCAAAGCAACATGGGCGACGATAGCAAACTGGTAATTGTGGGCAACCACGGCACGTTAGCCGCGTCGCTGATGCCGTTTTACGGAGCAGAACAAGGCATTCTGTGGCAAGGCTTTATTGCCGACGAGCAGCAACGCATTGAAATTTTACGCAGTGCCGATGTGTTTGTGTTGCCGTCGTTAGTTGAAGGACTCTCGCTATCGCTGTTAGAAGCGATGGCGTGCGGTGTTGCTTGTGTCGCAACTGGCGTTGGGGCAGATGGCGAAGTGCTTGAAGATCAAGCAGGCGTGGTGCTTGAAGCGCAGCGCGTTACGTCACAGCTTCGGACGTTATTGCCGCAACTGCGCGATCATACGGCTTGGACAGAGCGACTCGGACAAAAAGCGCGGCAGCGTGTGGAAGACCGATACACGCTGAGCCGCAATATTTCCCAGGTCGAAGCGCTTTACCAAGACCTGCTTGAAGAACATCGAAATCGCCGAGTTCGAGTGCCCTTGTTTGGAAAAGCGACTTCGTTTTGGCGATCGTCGGCTCCAGAACTGCCCCGGTTTTAAACCTGTTACTTCCTAAATGTCGACGTACTCGTATAGGCGCTGCTAGATTTTGACGCATTTGGCAAAATAAACTGAAAATAACGATTTCAAATCGCTTCTTTAGAAGTAGATTTTAGGGTTGCTCTAAAATCGAGGTGTGGGTCGTTTGAGGCTACGCCGCGTTTATCAAATCTTGGCTCAACAGCAACGATCGTGTCAGCTTAGCTTTAAAGCGTTTCTATGGAAAGTCGTCCTATCAAAATCTTGTTTTTAGCATCTAATCCCAGCGATGCCGCTCGGCTGGGTTTAGATAAAGAACTGCGCGAGATTCAGGACAGACTCGATGATAAAAATAAGTTTGAGCTGATTCAGCGATCGGCTGTCCGTCCGCAAGATCTTCTGCGCAAGATCGTAGACAATAAACCGCAAATCGTTCACTTTGCTGGACATGGGATGCGAACCGGAGAACTCTGCTTAGAAGACGAGCAGAGAAACACTCATCGGCTACGGCCTGAAGCGTTAGCTGCGCTCTTCAAGCTTGTCAGCGAGCACGTTAAATGCGTTGTGATTAATACATGCTTTTCACAGGATCAAGCAAACGCAATTGCCGAACATATTCCGTTTGTAATTGGCATGAGAAAAGCCATCGGAGATAAAGCTGCAATTGAATTTGCAACAGGTTTTTATACCGCATTGGAAACCGATCAATCAATTGAAAAAATTGAAGCGGCGTTTGAGTTGGGACGTGTTGCGATTCAATTAGCAGGCATTCCAGCCGAGGATCTAACGCCAGTTCTGATCTTTGGTGATCCGAAAGTTAGGTTTCGATCGGAGGTTGAGCAGGTTACATCTAAACTACGGAGAACAGACGCTGTAAGTGCTAAAATCTTCCGCAAGTTTCTGCATGAGAAAGGGAAACACATGCAGCTTTCAGTGGAAGAAGCTGAATCGATTATTAATGAAGTTTTTGAGCAATTTAACGAGCTTAAGCGAAATTTGCAGAAATATGAGCAATCTCTGACTGAAGCAATTCGCGCCGAATTTGTCGAACCGAGTACCGATGGACTCCCTTTTGAAGAAGATACTTGTGATGCATTACGGTGTTACCAGAAAGAATTAGGACTTCAAAATGAAGACGTTGCTTTAATCCACGCCAAAATTGTTTCAGATCCTCTTTGGCGAACTCCTGAAGCTTACTTCGATCGAGGAACCATTCATCAGGATTTAGAAGAATATCGAAAAGCAATTAACTACTTTGAGCAAGCAATTAATCTTAGACCTCATTACTCTGGTGCTTATTTTGAACGGGCGATTTGTTACCACAAATTAGGCGACAAGCGAACTGCGATCGAGGATCTCAACCGCGCCATTGAAATCAATAGTGATTGGCAGAGCAGGAGTTTAAGCACGGCTTATTTTGAACGTGGTTTAGTTTACTTTTCCTTTCATGAGCAAGGACGGAACTTAGAATATGCTGAGGCGGCGGCTAGAGATTGGACTGAAACAATCAAGCTGAGACCAAGCTATTCTGTTGCTTATTACAATCGAGCACTTGCTTATCAAGATTTGGACAAGAAACAAGAAGCGATCGACAATTTCACTCAAGCGATCGAGATCGACAATGATTGGGGACCCTCTACTAATGTTGCTTACACCTACTACATGCGTGGGCTGTTTCATCGATTAGTAGGAAACGATTCGATTTCCAAGCAGGACTTCCAACAATCAGCGAATATTTTGAACCAGAAGCCCGAATATCAAGCTCCATTTGCTGAAAATATGCTGAATTTTCTAAAAGTAAATTACGGTCTGAAATTAGATAACGGAAAGGATAAATCACAGACTTATTGACACTCCCTGACCTGAAGGTACAGGGATTCTTAAGAGATAACCACCCTTAACGGAGTTGCCAAGACCCCTCTAGACACTAGGTTAAAACCATCGTGCTTACTTTTGATCCCTATATTACAAGCGCCGTTGCAGTCCGCATTGATCAACCAGTTCTGAGCAGTGCGGTACAGTCCACGCTTAATCCGTTTTCCACTGAACTTGTATTCAGTCGGATTGTCGGCATTGTAAGTAGGCAGGTCGTCACCATCCAAAGCGCTTGCTTTCGAGGTGTAGGATTCTTCCTGTTCCTTAAACTGCAAGCCGTACCGCTCACACATCGATTGCAGCTTCAATCTCAGCAGAGAATGGGGGATCTGCACAAAGTTTTGATTGTTGCGCTTGCCAATATTGATTTCTTGCTTCATTCCAGGATTGAAACCAACAATCACGGCTCCAATCTGATTTGTGATGCAAAAGTCGATAATCGTTCGTGCCGCTTTGTTCAGATAGTCTCTGACTTGATTGTTGCGCTTGCGAGTCAGTCTTGTTTGTCGCTCGGTTGTTCCCTTAATCCCTTGCAGATCTTTGACGCTTTGCAAACTGGCGTTTACCTTGTTGAACCACTGGTTGATGCTTTTGAGTCGTTTGCCATCCACGATAAAGGATGCCCCAGTGGTGCTGACACAAGTTGCCAGATTGTTCAGTCCCAAATCAATTGCAAGCGCTTTGTTCGGGTCAACGTTTTGCGGCTCTGCCTCCTGTTCGACAATGTATTCGACCTCAAAGAATCGAGCATTGTACTTGGGCAGAATCCGCACTTCCTTAAGTTTCTTTCCTTGCAGTCGTTGAGGAAACGGAATAGAAATCGAGCCGAATTGCTTCTTAAAAGCGTTCGACATCGGAAGCTCAAACGAGCCGTTCTTCACTTTGATACGCGGCATGATCAACGGAAAATAACCGTCTTTTGGCAAGTATTTCGGCAAGCGAATCTGCTCAAAACGGTACAGCCCATTCTTTGCTGCTTTAATCAGGTTGAAGAACGAACGAAACGATCGGTCTACCACCTTCAAGGTTTGTTGAGCAATATCAGTATTAAGCAACTGATAATTCTCATTCTCCTTGCAGTGGTGGTAGTTCGATTCGTAGCGCAAGTATTTCTGTTCAGAAAAATAGAATTGCCTAACCGAGTAAAGCCCTACGTTGTAGAGGTTTTTGCTCAGTCTGCACAGTTCTCTCAAAGCCGTGAATTCAGGCTTGCTGAGTCCGCGAATTTGGTTTTTCTGAGTCAGATACATAAAGCACTTTCGCTAGTTAGGCTTAATTTAGCGAAAGCAGTACAAAAGAGCAACGATGGTCTTGCGAAAGACTGTAGGCGGCTAAAGCCGCGAGTTGCGTTTTCCTCCACGGGCTAAAGCCGCTTGGTTTCCAACGCTATCCCTTATTCTTTATGAGCAAGGACGTTGTGTAGTACCTTTCCTCTTATATTTTGCTAAGATAACGATGAACAAACTGAACCGCGATCGCGCTTTGTCCCGAATCTGCTCGCACAATCCGAAAGCGATCGCCGCGCTGTTTTCGTAAATCTCGTGCTACCGCTTGCAGCACCTCTGGATCGTCGTCTACGGTCAAAATAACAGGTCTTACCAAGCCGTCAAAATCCCTAGAGCTGCGTTACGGCGATTCTGTCACCTCGTTTCATGCCTTTGATCATTTGCCAGTAAATTACTGTAGCGAGGCTAAAGGAACGCTGAGCCAGCCCTCAAAGTTTTGCTGTTGTAGAGTTGAGGGGTCTTTGATCGCTTCGATCGCATACTGCGTTGCGCGAGGCGTGGCTAGTTGGAGCGATCGCGTTTTCAGTTCATCTCCATGAAACACCACGACTTCAAGCGTGTCTCCTGGTTGGTAATCTCTCAGGCGTTCCTCGAATTGTCCAGCTCCGAGTCGGAGCTTGTCGATCGCCATCAATTCATCGCCTGGATCAATGCCTGCTTGCTGTGCGGGCGAATTCGCTTCTACAAATTTTATGATTTCGCGCCCGCCTTCGGTTCTCACGGTCATCCCGCTAAACGGCGGTAAATTCACGCTTTCTGTGTTCGATTTCAACCGAAGACCGAATCCGGCAAAGTACTCATCAAACGGAAGTTCTTCGGTTCCATCAATGTATCGAGCGAAGAAATTCGTCAAATCAAATCCAGCAACTGATTCAATCACAGCTTTTAGTTGCTCTGGCGTAAATCCGATTTCATCTTTACCGAACTGTTGCCACATTTGCCGCATTACATCATCAAACGATCGAGCATTTTGATGTTTGATCCGAATGCCTAAATCAAGCAAAAGCGTCACCATTTCGCCTTTGAGATAGTAAGAAATCTGCGAGTTTGGACTGTTTGCGTCTGGTCGATACAGCTTAATCCACGCATCAAAACTTGATTCGCTTAACGGCTGAATTAATCGTCCTGGTGTTGTTAAATAGCGCGTGATTTCTTGACTCAACGAATTCAAGTAAGTTTTTGCGTCATAAACTCCAGCACGGTACGGGAAGATTAAATCGTAAAAGCTAGTTGTTCCTTCGCTAAACCACAGTGACGGCGTGTAGTTTTCGCCTTCGTAATCAAAGGTTTCTAAAGCTTTGGGGCGAATGCGCTTGATATTCCACAAATGAAAAAATTCGTGAGCAACAAGCTGCATAAAGCGATCGTACTTTTCTTTCGCTCGAAATCCCAATCGCGAATAAATCAGCGAACAGCAGTCTTTATGCTCTAATCCACCATAAGAACTTGCGGTTAAATGTAACAGAAAGATATAGCGATCGTAGGGCAGTCCACCAAATAAGTCGGCTTCAACTTTAACAATTTTTTGGGTGTCTTGAATGATGCGATCGATTTCTAATTTTCCTTCACCCCAAATCGCATATTCATGCCGTTTACCTAACACGTCAAACGGATAAATCTTCTGATGCCCAATTTCAAATGGGCTATCCACGAGCGTATCAAAATCTTTTGCTTCAAACGTATTTTCTGCTTCAGCAACGGTGGGTAACGCCGTTGTCACGCGCCAGTTTTGAGGTGGATTAATCTTGACGCGAATTGGCTGTTGCTGAAATCCAGGAATGTAGAAAAAGAGCGCGGCTCCGTTAAAGTAACCGTGTGTTACATCAAGCTGATTGGTGCGGACGGTCAATTCATTGGCAAAGATGCGATACCGCACCAAAATAGTTGCCTGTCCCTGGGTATCAATTTGCCAGTGATTCTTACCAAGCTTGCGCCAGTTCAGCAAATTGCCTTCTGCCGATGCCGTGAAGTCTTGCAAGTGCCGGGAATACTCACGCACTAAATACGATCCAGGCGTCCACACTGGCATCTTCAACGACAGCGTTTCAGACTGCCAACCGTCAATTTGCAATGTCACCTCAAACAGATGCGACTCTGGCTGAGGCATTGCGACTTGATAAAACAGACGAGTCGGTTTCGGAGGCTCGATCGATGAATCGCTAACTTGAGTTTGATTAGACTGATCACCGTGAAACGGAGGGATAAGTTCTAAATCTTCGCGATTCATAGCGGCTCCAGAGCGGTTTGTTACCTCCCTATAATGCCTTATTTCTTTTATCGTTTTGCGGCAAGCTGCGTCAATTGCTTAATATTTGTCAAGTGAATAATTTGCCGTTCGGGTCTTACCTCAATCCACCCTTTACTGTCTAATTTTTCTAAAATCTTTCCGGTTTCTTCAACGGTAATATCGGTTACATCTGCTAAATCTTTTGCCGGAACATTAAAAATATCAATGCCCGTTCCTGATTCTTGCCCGTAGTTCTCACCGAGTGCCACTAAGGTATTGACAAGCTTAATAGCGGGCGGCTGATGGCGCAGTTGAAACCGTAAATTGGTTTGCCGTAGCCGCCTCACCATGAGTTGCAGCATTCGGTGATGAAGCTGCGGATCTTTAAATAGTGTTTGAATGAAACGCTGCGCTGAAATGCTCAGCAGTCGCACGTTTGACAGGGCGATTACATCGGTCGATCGCGGCGATTCGTCTAAAATTGCCATTTCGCCAAAAAAGTCACCGCGTCCGAGAATTGCCAGCGTTGCCACATCTTCTCCGGTACCAGAATGCCGCCGGACTTTTACCCAGCCCGACACAACAAAATAAACGGCATTTCCCCAGGCATCTTCCATTAAGACGGCTCTGCCAGAGGGATACTCGTGCTCGGTGGCAACCGATAATAGCCAATCTAAGGTTTCTGGATTTGCCGCAGCAAGCAATGGAAATAGCTCGCTGAAAACTTCAGTCTGCATGGAAAGATCTTCAGGGATAGAAGTGTTCAGTCTTAGCGTTCCCAAATTTGCACCCGTGACACGCATCACAGTCAAAGTTCGGGATCGATTGCTTCCCTTAGTCGAGGTAATAGCAACTCAATATAAGGTGCCCAGCCGATCACGATCGGCTGCTGATGCGCCAACGTTTCTAAATCTAATGCATCGGGTGCAAAGCTAATCGGCGCTCCGGTTAAGTCACAGCAAACGAGTCCTGCTGCTTGTGCGATGGCGATCGGCGCGACCGTATCCCAAACCTTCACCCGCCGATTGAAATAAAGATACAAATCCGTTTGCCCTAGCACCACGCTCATCACTTTCAGCCCAAAACTTCCGCCCGTGCGCACAAATCGCACTTCCGGCATCGTATCCACGATCATATCTCTGAGCTTTCTGAAATCCCGATCGCCAATCATTACCCGATACTGCGTCAAACCCTGCGCTCCCGGAATGCGGCACGGTTGCGGCGCTTCGTCTCCTTGCGCTTGCCACACGCCCGATTCGGTATCGCCCCAGTAGGTCAAATCGTAATGCGGTGCACAAATCCAACCCGCGATCGGCTGCCTGTCTTCTAACAGTCCAACGTGAATCGCATAGTCTTGATCGCCCCGAATAAAATCGCCCGTGCCGTCGATCGGGTCAATACACCAAAGCCGCGAAAATCCTTCTTGATACTGCTTTCTCGATGCGGCGTTTTCTTCGGTAATGACGCCATCGTGAGGAAATAAATCGGTAAAAAAGTCGGTAAATCGTCGATCGAGCGCTTGATCCACGCTGGTGACAAAATCGCCTGGTGTTTTTTGGAAGACTTCGTAGTGTTGAGTCGCGAGCGTTTTGGCTTGTTGACCGCACGATCGAATCGTTTGACGAATAATTTCAGATTGAGCCGGAGTTAGGATCATGGTCTTAACTGATGGGTACTGCGCTCATCGTAAATCTTCGGCTCGTTTTTCGTCTCGGATAAATTGATGAATTTTGCTTGATTAATTATGAGTAGCGATCGTCATAAGAGCGCTGATTGGTTTGCGAATGCAAGAAAACATTGAGTAGCATAAACAACAGAAGCCTTCGATCTGCTATTCGTATGTCTGAGTTGTCGGATATTCAACGGTATCTCAATTCGATTTGTGACCATTACAAGGAGTGGTGGAAGTATTACACGCCCACTGATGCAGAAGGAAGGCAAAAGCAATCACCATTCGATTTTGGGCTAATTGAAGCGGTAAGAAAGGGCGATCGAGAGCGGCAAAACGAAGAAAAAGTTGAGCGGTGGGAAGTTCTCGAAGGCATTCGCAACTATGCTGAAAATCATGTTTTGTTAGTTGGACGACCGGGATCGGGAAAGCCAACAGCGTTGGCACGGTTATTGCTTGAGGAAGCAACTCAACAAACGAGCATTCCGGTATTAGTGGAACTGCGCTACTGGCAAGGGTCGATCAATAACCTGATTCACAGTGCGTTTGCTCGGCATGATCTTTCGCTAACGGCTCAGCAATTTGAAACTGTATTGTCTCGATCTTTATGTCTATTTGATGGTGTAAATGAGTTGCCGTCTGATGAGGCACGATCGCAGCTTGCTGCTTTCCGACGCGACCATCCCAAACTACAGATGATTTTCACCACACGAGATTTGAACATCGGCGGAGATTTAGGAATTGAAAAGCAATTAGAAATGCAACCGCTCACAGAGCCGCAAATGCAAGCGTTTATCCGGGCGTATGTGCCAGAGCAAGCCGAACAAATGCTTCGGCAATTGAAAGACCGATTGCGGGAGTTTGTCCAAACGCCCTTGCTGCTATGGATGTTATGCGGATTGTTTCAGCAAACCGGGGAGATTCCAGAAAATCTGGGCATGGTGTTTCGATTGTTTACGCAACAGTATCAGAATAATTTGAAACAGGACGTAGTGATTGAGAGCGACCGGGCTTGGTGGAAGCCTGTGCTGCAACAGTTGGCGTGGACAATGATGCAGGGGGAGAAGCCAACGGAGTTAAGGGTTGCGATTGGGGAAGAAGAGGCGGTGAGAGCGATCGCGCAATTTTTAGAGAGGAAAGTACCGTATGCAGAAGATTTTGCACGGAAGTGTTTGCGGGATTTGCAGAAGCATCATTTGATTCAAGCAGGAACGAATCAGGAAGAGCTAGAGTTTCGACATCAACTGATCCAGGAATATTATGCAGCAGAGGCATTGTTGGAGCGATTACCAGAGTTGAGCGATGAAGTGCTAAAGCGGGAGAATCTCAACTATCTAAAGTGGACGGACTCGATCGAGCTATTATTAGCTCTTGCTGAAGAGTCGAAAGCTCTACGTGTGGTCAGCTTAGCGCTAAAAGTAGATTTAATACTTGGAGGGAGGCTAATTAGGAACTCTGAGATAAAAGATGGTCAAGAGTTAAGAAGTATAATTGAGAACACCATTCCTTCTGAAGTAATCAGATACTGGTTTATCGGTATTGCTAAGCTGAACATTGATACCTTATCTCTGCTTGAGGCATTAGATAGCGAGGCTACTCAGATCCGAGACATTGCTATTAAGGCGTTGCTCCGAATCTTGCCAGGAGTGGAAGGTTTCCACGATGTATATGAACT
Source organism: uncultured bacterium (assembly GCA_964250455.1). Taxonomy (GTDB): domain Bacteria; phylum Cyanobacteriota; class Cyanobacteriia; order Leptolyngbyales; family Leptolyngbyaceae; genus CAXUFL01. The sequence goes on along the minus strand of CAXUFL010000011.1, from coordinate 5,167 downwards.
TCTCGAAAGCAAAGGGTTATTACACATTCGACGTATTCGGCTTTCACAGATTTACAATAAAAGAAATGATAGTGGCGTTGAACCTGTTCTAAGAGAACTATCCATTTTTACAACATTGGATAAATCAATCAAGAAGCTTGAGCAAAACTACACTTCTGGCTTGTGTCGAGATATAGCTGATGCTACCGCAGTATTAGGTAGTTATTTTGATTACGATTTAATTCCTATAGTGCTTGAGATATATAGAGAATTAATTAAGGATTTTCAAGTAAAAGAAATAAGTGACATTTGCGATCGATTGGTAAAGGTTGAATGCGAAAGCATAGTTCCTGCTTTTTTAGAGGCTTTGAAATCCACACTCGTTTTTGATTTAGAAAGTTTTGATAGAGCGTTTAGCAAACTCAAAAGCTCTGAATTTTTAATTAGTTTCCTCGCCGAGATCGCTGGTTCTAGGGCGTTTGAATTAGTTCTCCTCAATATACTTAATTCACTTCAGCAATACTGCAAATATTACAACTACGAAATTTATCAAGACTATCTGGAAGCGCAGAATCTCGGTCGACAAACCCACCAAAACAACGATCGCTCATCCCCCATAATTCACAACTTCCCCAACGCTATCGAAGTCAAAATCTTTGAGAACGTCGATCGATATTATGAAACCCCACCCAAAAATGCGTCATCCTAAAAACATATTAACTCGACAAGGAGATTCACTAAATGAAAGCGATCGAAACTACAGCAACTCTTACCAAAGACGGACAACTGACTCTCGATGAACCGCTTGCCCTTGCTCATAACAGTCGAGTTCGTGTTATTGTACTCATCTCTGAACCTGAAGAAGATCTCGAAGAAACCCCAATTGAAGAGATTCGAGAAGGACTTTATCAAGGCTGGCAAGATGTCTTAGCCGGAAGAACTAAACCTGTCTCTCAACTTTGGGAAAACATGGATGTCGATTAATTCACCTATCGAAGTTAGAATAAGCGATCGCTTTGAACGTGAAGTCCGCCAACTTGCAAAACGCTATCGTCGCATCCGAATCGACATTCAACCCATTATCGAGCAACTAGAATCCGGTGAACTACCTGGAGATTAAATTTCCGGCATGAACTACTCTCTCTTCAAAGTGAGAGTCAAAAACAGCGACATTCAAAAGGGTAAAAGCGGCGGCTACCGTATCATCTACTATCTCAAAACAGAAGCACAAGTTCTTCTCGTCACTCTCTATTCCAAATCAGATAAACCTGATATTACTGCCGATGAAGTCCGAGAAATCATTACTCATGCTGAAACACAATTCAACAATATAGAAGACCGTTCAGAATAGCGCGAGACCCTCGACCCAATCGTTCAAAAACAAATGACGAACAATTCTAAATATAACTTTCCCAACGCTCAAAAAGTTCAAATCTTCGAGCAAGTAGATACCTATATCGAAAATAACAGCACGGAGAGGTTATCACTCATGACTGACAAAGCCCCAATTTTTAATCAGCAAAACGCAACAATTGGTGTTAACTACGCGGCTGAAGGCAGCAAACAAGAATTTACTCAGCACACTAATTCAACAGAACAAAACTTTGAGATTTTGCTGACAAACTACAAGCAGTTCATCGACGATCTACAGCAAAAATACCCCAACTTAGCAGACGAAACTGCTGTTACTCAAATCATCGACGTAGAAGCCAAACGTATTGGAACTAAAGATCAGCAGCGTTGGCAAAATTTCCTTAGCCTCAAACGACTCTGGAATGGTAGCAAAAAAGCAGGCGTCAAAGTTGGCGAACATTTTGCAGAAAACAATGTTTGGGCAAAAGGCGCAATTGCATTTCTCGAAGGCGTCAGCGAAGAGGTGAAGTAGAGACATTAGAAATCTCAGGAGCAAATCGATACAAATCACCCTTGATCTTCTTGATAGCCTTACCGAAACGGATACTTTCGATGAGACTGATTGGCTGCGGGAATCGCGATCGCCCTTTTTAACAAGCACGTGTCACCGTTGATCAAGTGCTCAACCTGCTGAAATCAGTGAAACCAAATTTCAACGACTGCTGATTGATCGCGGTATTACTTCCCCCGAAGACGATCGCAGCAAATGAGGTTCAAGAGATTATTCATAATTTCGAGGAACCGCTCTAGCAGAAGTGAAGGAGAGGAGTATCTTTAAACGCAAAAAACGGGTTAACGCACTCGTTAACCCGTCAGCTTGGGAACGCGCAGAAAAACTACTGGAGCACCAGCTTAACGTTTGCGTTGTTCAAGCCCGGACGCTTCACTTCAGCGAGGGTCTTGTTCACCGCGTACTTTTGGTTGATCGAGTTGATCAGTTCGGTTTGGTTGTGCTTCTTCGCCACACCCCACAGGTCAGCGATCAGATCAAACGATCCGTCAGCATTGCGTGACCAACCCAAATCATATTCGCCTTCGAGCACAGCAACGATGTCAGAACGAACGCGCTGACCGTTGTAGCCACGAACATCAGCTTCGGTCTTAACATTGATGCCGAGATCGCGCAGCGAAGACTTGAGAATTTCTGCGTCAGTGATCTTGGTGCGAAGAGTGCTAAAGTGAGACATTAGGGTTTCCTCCGTGGAAAAGTTGATAACAACGACAACGTTTGGTTGATAACGTTCTGAAATTCGATTGCAGTCGAACTCAAAACGGGTGTTCACACTGCTGGACGGATGCCCAGCCCTTTGTCCTGTGGGAAGCAGGACAAAAGCCTTTTAGAACTCAAGTCGCTGATATTCAGCAACTGAGGACGCAGCAGGTCGCGCTCGCTGCCTAGCCCAATCCCGAAGGGCTGTCACCTGCTCGGTCATTGTCTTGGACAACGGCATCGTGGCTCTTGCTGCCGCGATAATGTCCAATTGGGTAAATTCTCGCTCTTGAGCGAATGCCTCGTACATGGCTGCAACTAAGGCTTGCTCAATTTCCGCGCCGGAAAAGCCGTCACACACGTTGGCAAGCTGATCCAAATCAAAGCGGGTAATGTCACGACGGCGCTTGGTGAGGTGAATCTTGAAGATATCTTGGCGCTCTTCGGCGGTCGGTAGGTCAACAAAGAAGAGTTCGTCGAATCGACCCTTTCTCAAGAATTCACCCGGAAGGCGTTCAACGCGGTTCGCCGTTGCCATCACAAAGACCGGAGAAGTTTTCTCCTGCATCCAGGTAAGGAACGATCCAAAGATCCGGCTAGAGGTGCCGCCATCGGAATCTGCCGATCCGGTGCTGCCTGCAAACGCTTTGTCCATTTCATCAATGAAGAGAATCGCTGGAGAAATAGATTCAGCCGTTTTGAGGGCGTTGCGCAGGTTCGCTTCCGATCGACCCACCATTGAGCCATCGTACACGCGCCCCATATCTAACCGCAGCAGAGGCAATCCCCACAGTCGCGAAGTCGTTTTGGCAATCAGTGACTTTCCGCAACCGGGAACACCCAAAATTAGCATTCCTTTCGGCTGAGGCAATCCGTACTCGCGTGCTCGTTCGGTAAAAGCGTTCGATCGCTGCTTCAGCCATCGCTTTAATTCTTCGAGTCCGCCCACCGAATCGATCGTTTCATCTTCTTCGATGTACTCAAGAATTCCGTTGCGGCGAATAAGCTGCTTTTTCTCAGAAAGAACAATATCAACTTCTTCTTCGGTCAAGCGTCCGGCTGTGACGTAAGCTTTGCGGTAAACCTTTTCAGATTCATCACGAGTCAGACCCAATGCCGCTTTTAAGAGCTTTTCGCGAGTTTCAGTTGTAATTCGACGAGTGCGAACTTGATCTAGCTGATTGGTGAGAACCTGATTCAACTCGGTCATGTTCGGCAAAGCAAAGTCAATCACGATGACTTCTTTCTCAAGCTCGATCGGAACCGTTTGAACCGGGGACATGAGCACGATCGCTTTTTGAGTGCCTTTGAAGCTGGCGATCGCATCGCGTAACCATCGTGTCACTGCGGGAGAATCAATAAACGGGTGCAAATCTTTGAAAACAAAGATGCCTGGCTCCCGTTGACGCATCACCCATTCGATCGCTGCCTCTGGCGAGACGGTATTGTGCTGAGTGACGCTTCGAGGTTGACCGTACTCCACAATTCCATGAGTCACTGTCCAGAGAAACAGCCGTCTGGAAGGCTTAGTCTGGGCGAGTGCTGAAATCGCTTGCTCTGCCCGCTCCTCTTCCGAGGTCACAAGATAAATTAAAGGATATTGAGCTTGTAATAGAATATTTAGCTCTTCTTGCATAACCTACCGACCCACTAGAAACGGCGCAGATGATAGAATCCTAGACCAACTCACTTGATTGCGAACATCGCTAAAACTAGCAAGGAACGACAACCTTTTCTCCACTAGAAGATCCGACAGGAACTTTTTCGACGGTGGCAAGCTCATCATCAACGATGACACCCGACTGACGCCCTAAAGCAATCATTTCACCATCTTTCAGAACAGCCGGACTCGTACAGCTTGGGCAGTTGTAGATCCGGTGGGTCTGTCCTTGATTTCCTTCGTATTGCTCAACCACCTCGGAATGAGTGAGGTAGAAGCTGAGCGCTCTCTCTGCGAGAGCCGACATTGCTTCAGAAGTTACAGCCGATTGAATTTTCAGTTGGCGGTGTAATTCTGGAGGAAGATACAACGTAACTTTCTGCTTGTCTTGCATAGAACTTTCAGTCGTTTTACCCGGGTATAGGTTTAACCATATCGGGGTATCTTGAGCCTGTCAAGACGGTAAGCCAGCATGACGTCAATATTGTTACAATCCTTTACATTATGCAGCGTTGGATCAGTTGGGCATTGATTGGAGTGGTGTCGTTATCCGGGTGTCAAGGGTCTCAAGTGACGCTGCCCGATGCGCTTCGCGAAGTTTCACAAGATCAATGGCAAACCTACCGAAATCCGCGCTTTGGCTATGAGTTTCAGTATCCGGAGGGTTGGATTGGTTCGGTGATGCCTGAAAATCGAGATGGCATGGCTTTTCGTGATCCACGCAATCCGGATGTTGAAATTCGGGGATGGGCAGAGTTTAAGCAGGCTGCAAAATCGACTCAAATTAAGCAACCGACGAACTTCGCAACGCAGCAAGGCATTTTAGGAAGGCTTGATGTCAAGATTGAGCCGCAGAAGAGTTCTTTTAATCTGACAATTTATCAAGGTGACGTTGAATATAACTG
>CAXUFL010000010.1:0-107060 GCA_964250455.1 uncultured bacterium | reverse complement strand
GCACTTCGTCTGTGTAGCCGCGCCTTCAGTCGCGCCCGCTTAACCGCAACTGACGTTACTTTAGCCCGTCAATCTCGAATCATCGCTTCCATTGCGGTTTGTAGTTGCGTTGTTAAATCTGTAACTGCTTGTTTGGCGGCGCGGCGGTTCGATCGAGAACTCTCGGCGTGTTCGCTCACCGAAATCGGGTGCCCGATCGTAATCGAAACCGATTGTTTTCCAAGTTTTGGACGTTTGAACGCATTGCCGCCTTTGATGCGCGTGATCATATCCCACATTAAAAGCGTCACTTCAGCAAATCGATCGACCGTTGGCTTTTCTAAAACGTGCTTTCCGGTCACAGCAACAAAGCTTTCAACTAATCGCATATGCCAAATTCTCAAAGCGGCTTCTTCGGCTACGCGATCGGCAAGTCCTCGATCAACGGCGCTTAACGTTTCAAGCTTGAGATCTTCGCGATAAATGTAATCCCAAGCCGCTTGCTCTAGGCGACGACAGCGATCGATAACATTTCCTTTGGGTTGTAGATTGAAATAATCTTCTGCAACTTGCAGCGCTGTATCGAGTAAGGCTTGAAGCCGCAGTGCAAACGCTTCATTCGATTTTGCAGCTTCAACCGTGGGGATCGATCGATGATAAAACTTCGTGTAAAACGCTTCCATTGTCGTTAGTAAATGCTCGGCTAAAGCGTAAAGTCGAGCGTAGCGATCGGCATTAGCATTTTCAATGCTGCAATCGTTTTCTAAATCGCTTAAGATTCGATCAATTTTGTTCCACGGAGGCGTGACGTAGTGATACTGAATTCCGATTGGAACAATGATCACGCTTTCAGGACGATTTGCTTTGAATAAGTCTTCTGCACACCAGAACGCAAGCTGTGCGATTCCCGGTTCGAGCGGGCTAACAATTTCGTTGTGTCCGTTGGTTGCGCCTTCGGGCGCTGCCATCAGTGGAAAGCGTCCGTTTGTGAGCAAATCCCGCGCCGATCGCAATCCAGCGCGATCGATTTTTCCGCGATGAATCGGCGTGCCACCGAGTTTTGAGTAAATCCATCCGACTCGTGCGCCCGCCCACAGGGGAATGCCGCGATCGTACATAAAATGCGCATGAATCGGATGTTTTAGTTTGATTCCTTGCTTTCGGGCCACGCGGGGCATCAGGTAATGCAGCAAATACATCATCGAAAACGGATCATCGACGCTTGGATGCCGAAACGCCAGCAGCAAGCGAATTTTTCCGGCTTGAAACTGCTGATACAGTTGCGCAAGCGGTTCAACGTTCTGCGCGTCAACGTGAGCGATCGACGTGCGACGACGTATCCAAAGCGGGAGAATCGATCGCAAAACTCGCAGCACGTTGAGATTAAAATCCGGGGGAATAAATTCGAGTGGCGGTTGAACCGAGTGTGGGGGACGCGGCACGAGAAGCTCCTTTTTTCGCAAACTGCCAGTATCTTAAAATCTAAAATTCCCGATACTGAATCTCTCGTTACAGATCGAAAAGCGTCCGGTGAATTAAAAAATGAAGTTTAGTTTAAGCGACCAATCGGTATCGGTGCGATTCCCCGAAGGGGAACTTGCTTCGCGATCGAGATCAATCTGTCGAATAAATTCCCGGAAATAAAAGCGCCGTTCGGATTCGGATAAATCAAGCCAAAATTGCGGAATCGAAACGGTTTGCGCGATTGCGCTTAAACTAATCGGCGGCAGTTGTGCCAGTTTATTTTGTAGCGCTGCTATTTCCGTGCGCAGCTTGTACGATCGCAAATCCATTGTTTCTGTATCGAGAATGCCGCGATCGAGCAGTCCTGAAAGCTCGTCGAGAATCGCTTGCTTTTGCGCAATTTCAGCTTGAATCATTTGCTTGACGCGCTCTAAATCGGGCATCGTTACACCTGCAACTGCACGCGGCAATGCTTCGCAGATTGTGTCGATCGTCGCTTGCAAAACTTCATCGTAGGCAATAGCTTTACACTGACGCGGGCACCGCGTCGGACGCAAATACAAATATTCTTTTTGATTTTTGCTGCGTGAAGTGGTGCGAGTGATCGTCATCGGAGAATCACACTGTTTGCAGATCACTAAACCTGCAAGCGATCGCGGCGCACTAGCAGTTCGAGACGGTAAGCGACGATTGCGACGCAGTAATCGATCGATTTGAGCGGCTTCATCACGAGACAAAATCGCAGCGTGAGCATCGCGAATCGTTTCACCGTTTTGATACGCCAAATCACCCCGATAAACCGGATTCGTTAACCAATGTTGACCTGTTGAAGCTGAGATTTTTTTGCCATATTTCTTTTCGAGATAGCGCACGGCTCCGCGCAACGAGCCAAATAATAAAAAGCGATCGAAGAATTCTTTTACAACGGGAGCCGTAGCACGATCGAGAACGTATCGATTGCGGTTGCGACGATAGCCATACGGCGCTTTTCCGGGCGGGGCTAATGCTTTGATGCGGTTTCGGGCGTGTCCTTGACGAATGCGATGACTGCGCTGATCGTGTTGTAATTTTTGCAGTTGTTGTAATGTGTTTGCTTCAAACTGATTTTCAGATTCGGTTGTAATTAACGTGATGTTTAGCGATTCAAGCTGTAATAAACGATCCTGTATCTCTTCGATTGAATCTCCTAATTCTGCTAACTTCCGAATGATTAAACGATCAATAGGGTCAGTTTCACAATCAGCAATCAACTGCTGAAACTGCGATCGATTCGACTTCTCGATCGCGAAGTCCTGATAAACGTGATCGATTTGCCAGATTGTCAGATCTGGCGTTGGTTCTAGCACTGGATCGAAGTAAAGATAAGCAACCGATCGCATAATTTACGCGGCTTCACCGAGTTCGATAATGTTTCCGTCAGGGTCTTGTACAAACAGCGCAGGTCGGCCGGATGCGCTCATTTGAAACGGATAGTCTTGAGCGATTAATTTTTCTTTAGCGGCGGCTACGTTGTCGATCGAAAACGCCAAATGCCGATTGCGTCCCCATTTCTCATCGTTTTGAATATCAGACGTCATGCTGGAGTCAACGATTAAATGAATCTGAAAAGAACCAATTTCGTACCAAGCACCCGGAAATTTAAGCACTCGATCGATCTTCTGGAGTTCTAAAATTTCGCCATAAAACTGCTCAGCTTTTTCTAAATTTGAAACCAAAATTGCAGCGTGTAGAAAACGAGTGATTTGCATGGTGATTTACATCAAAACACATCCTTCATTTTGCGTCCTCCTGTGATTCCAAAGCCATTGTTTTGATAAAAATTAAGCGATCGATCAAAAGCGGGTAACGGCGGCGTACACAGTTCGAGGTGCGTCTAGCCGCATTGCTGACCGTACTGACGTGGTTTAGCAATTCATGTCCAATGCCTTGCGATCGAGAGCTTTGATCAACGTAAAATTCTTGAATCACGCCGAATTTTCCCTCAGCGTGTAGTGCGTAACTTTCACACGGTGCCGCGAAGGTGATACTGCGGTTGTAATCGATCGCCAAAAAGACAACGTAAGCTCCGCTTTCTAGAAAATCACGAGCACGGTTAGTTGTTACTTCTAAATCGATATTAAAGTGTTGCGCTCCAGTGTCTTTAATTATTTCATCGGTTAATCGCTTTAGCATTTGCGCAACAGTCGCCGCGTCTGCTACCGATGCCATCCGAATTTGCATTTGTATTGATTTTTTGACTCACAATGCTAAATTGTAAATGAAAGCATTACTCACTTTTATGCGTCGAGATGAAGTTTTAGCCATCATTGCCGCTCATCGAGAAGAGTTAAAAGCGATGGGCGTCAAGTCGCTTGATTTGTTTGGTTCGGTTGCTCGCGATGAAGCAACGTCTGAAAGTGATGTTGATTTCTTGGTAGAAGTTGAGCGTCCGATGGGATTGTTTAAGTTTATTGGAATTAAACACTACCTAGAAGATATTTTGGGACGTGATGTTGATTTAGGAACCTTAGACGCTTTGCGCGAGCATCTCCGTGAGCCAGTCTTAAAGGATGTAATTCGTGTCTTCTAGAGAATGGTGGCTTAGAGTTCAAAACATTTTAGGTGTGGTAGAGAAAATTGAACGTCACACCGCTAATCTCACGTTCGATGCGTTTCGAGAAAATGAATTAGTTTTGCAGGCTGTTTTGTATAACTTTATTATTGTCGGTGAAGCGGCTAAAAGTATTCCTGCTGAAATCCAATTACGCTATCCTGAAATCGCTTGGCGTGATATTAGCGATACTCGTAATGTAGTCGCTCATGAGTATTTTCAGTTGAAGCTAATCACAATTTGGGAAACAATTCAGGATGATTTACCAGTTGTAAAGCGTCAGCTACAAGAATTATTGCAGCGCGAACTCAACGATCGGAGTGAGAGTCGCTTTCATTTTCTAAATCAAACTAAAGAAGGAGCGAGCTTTAAGCGATCGCTCCTCAATGCAGCTTATTTGTTTGCCGATCCCGGTTCAGAGATCTGACGATGCATTTCAGCCGCGATCGTTTCAGGCACAAACTTAACGGCACTTTGAAGCTTGGTCATCAACGAACCTGCAACAACTGAATCTTTACCCGCCATCAACGCTTCAAATCCTTGCTTAGCCACTTCAGCCGCATCATCTTTTTTGAGGGTGCCTGCTTTGGTGTCGTTCATGTCAGCGCGATCGAAGAAGTTCGTCTCGGTTGGGCCAGGCATCAGCGACGTAACGCTTACACCGGAATCTTTTAGCTCGTTTCTCAGCGCTTCTGCAAACGAATGAATAAACGCTTTAGAGGCGGCATAAACCGCTTCAAACGGGCCAGGCATCAATGCGGCGATCGAGGACGTAAACAAAATTCGACCTTGACGGCGATCCAGCATGTCTTTGACGACTCGCTTCGCTAGGTGAACCGACGACACCACGTTCAAATTGATCAAGTTGAGTTCGTCTTTGAGATCGGTTTCGCGAGCAAAATCGCCGCCAACACCAACACCTGCATTGATCGCGATCGCGTCTACAGGTCTTCCAGTCGATTTGATTTTGTTGTATAGCGTTTCAACCCCGTCATAATCGGCAAGATCCGCCTGCACCGTTTCAACCTTTGCACCTAACTGCTCAAAATCTTGAGCAACTTCATTGATATTAGAACCCGTCGCAGTGACAACAAGATCAAAACCATTTTGAGCAAATTGTTTTGCAAGCTCGTAACCAATGCCGCTAGAGGCACCTGTTACAACCGCTAAAGGACGATTCATATTAAGCTCCTATTGAGTAGTCGTGCAAATTGTTTCCAAATCTTAGAAAAGTACGGCTTGGGTTGCGTCTTTCGATCGAGGTACCACGGCTGCATCTTCTAGGTTATTTGGTACGACAACACGGAAGTTTAACCGTAAAAGTTGTTGCGCGATCGAGTTGGCTGTTATCAGAATTTCGCCGTGCTGTAGATCTTTTTTCACGACGGCTAAACCGAGTCCCGTTCCGGGCATTTGCACGGGCAAGCGATCGTCACTCCGGTTTTAATGCTTACCGCTCGCGACCCGATCGCCGATAAAATCACTGGGCTAGATGCAGGTGCCAATGATTACAGGGTTAAACCGTTTGATATTCAAGAGCTACTGGCGCGGGTTCGGGCTTTGCTGCGACCGGGAAGTATTGCTCAACGATTCTGACTTGGGGCGATTTACGGCTTGATTTAAGCACCTACGAAGTGACGTGTAGCGAAAACTCGATTCAACTCACGCCCGAAGAATATGCGCTGCTTGAACTCGTCGTTTCTAATAAACGACGAGTGCTCAGCCGTGCGGGAATAATCGAGCGAATTTGGTCACTTCAAGAGCCACCGACCGAAGAAACCGTGAAATCGCATATCAAAAGCTTGCGGCAAAAACTACGATCGAACGGTGCTTCCGAAGATTTTATCGAAACTGTTTATGGACTCGGCTATCGATTAAAACAAGTGCAGACATGACTGCGTGATCCGCCTCAAGACTTCTGTTTAATGCTTAAAGCGTTGACCGATGGATCATGCTCATTCCACTCGACTCGAAACGTTTTTGAAACTTCAAGCGTGTGCAATCGGTGATACCAACCATAAGCAATTAATTCTTCAGAATCAATTTGTAGAAAATTCGTTCCGTAGAGTCCAGTTTTTTCGCTTCCAGCAACGACAAAATTCTGGTCATCGATCGGAGTATAAGGACCCGTGATGCGATCAGAGGTATACCAATACAGCGATGAATTTGTGATGTGATTTTGCTGGGTTGTTTTCAACCAATTCGGATTGAAAAACATTTTGAAACATGAAAAGAAAAGATGATATTTGCCGCCTTTATGAATAATTTGCGGGCGTTCGGTGTGATAGTAAGCCCAGTTTTGAGGATCGCCTGTCACCGACAAAGCAGGCGGAAGTAACTGATACGGCCCTACGATCGAATCCGCGATCGCAACGCCAACACAGCCGCTATAGTCTCCTGCGATTCGTTCAGACGCACAAACAAAAAGATAATATTTCCCGGTTTGCTCGTCTTTGTACAAATACGGATCGCGCCAGTGAAAATGATCGCTTAAACGACTGCGGTCATACCACGGGTCATCGGGCTGCGGCATTAGTAAAGGTCGATCGCTAATCCGAGAAAACTGCACGCCATCTTTAGAAACCGCAAGCCCAATTCCTTCGTTCTTTAAATGCGGCAACGATCGCCCACTAGCTGAATAAAACAAATAGTAAATGCCGTTTTCTTTATACGTACAGCCTGCACAAACGCGACCCGATTCCCAATCGTTTGCGGGTTCTGGTTCAAGTAAAATTCCTAAATCTTGCCAATGTTCTAAATCAGTTGAAACCGCGCCGCAAATATCGCTGACAATCCACCAGGGCGTTTGTCCGGGTAAACCTTTGAGGTAATACATGCGGTAAACATCATCGTCTTTGAGAATCCACGGGTCCCAAATCGTCGGATGATCGGGGCGCGATCGGCGCAGCAGCCCTGTTACGACATCGCTGATTTTAAGCTGACTGCGCATCAAAAAACTTGCAGTCGCTGGATCTTGCAGTCCAGCCGGAAGAACTTCGAGCGACGCTAAGACTCGACGATGAAGCGGAGACAATCTCATGCAATCCTGAATTCCATTGCAGACAAATTGGTACGGGTGTCTACAACCTTTTCTAGCACAAAGCCGCACCGCTCGAACAACGCCTGAAACTGCTTTTTCGTGCGCCATCCACCACCGGGAACCGCGACGTTAATCTGTACCGCAAAAATCCCTGGCATAATCCCATCCGGCGCGGTTTTCGGCTCATCGATATCCGGAACAAACGCCTGTAGCAACACGATTCTGCCGTGAGGCGGTAACGCTTTTTTGCAGTTGTGCAGAATTTTGGCGGCGTCTTCGTCGTTCCAGGCAGAAATAAAATACTTCATTACGATCGCATCGGCTCCGCTTGGGACCGATTCAAACACATCGCCCGTGATAATTTTAACGGCGTCAGGTTCTACGCCTTGTGCAGCTAAATACGCTGGAGCCGTTGCCGCAACGTAAGGCACATCAAACAAAATTCCTTGACACCCGAAGCGCTTGACGATCGCTCCGATTAGTCCACCTTGTCCGCCGCCGACATCCATTACGGTTGCAAAGCGATCGAAATCAAATACGTCGAGCAATGCATCCACTGAATGATCGGTAAAAAAGCTCATTGCCTTGATGAACACATCACCGCTCCAGTCGTCATCGCGGCAAAATTCATACACGCCTTTGCCGTTTGCCCGCTCGAACGGCACTTCTCCGGTGTGCAGCGCAGCTTCAAGCGCGTTCCAAGCATCCCACTGTGCAGGCTCTAGCAAATGCATAGCCAAATGCCCGATCGACGGGCCTTGATCTGTGACCATCAGATTCGAGACTTCGGTTGGCGCAAAAATCTGATTCGGGCGTTCTTCGAGCACCTCGACATGCGCCAGCGCTCGCAGCACAAAGTACAGACGATACGGATCGGTCTTTGTTTTTTCGGCGATCGCGCTTAAGCTCAGCGCTCCTTCGTGCTGCAACAAATTAAAAATTCCTAAGCGAGCCGCCACGTTAAGACATTGACTTTTGACAAACGCCAAAATCAAATCGAATAGTTTTGCTTTTGCCGCGATCGTAGAATCTTGAGTTGTGGAGTCGCCGAGTCCGGTTGTCATAACCACGTGAGTAAACTTTCGTTCTAGAATTGCTACCGCGATAGTAGTAAACCTGCCTGAGTTTGTAAAGGAACGGTAGGTTTTGGCTTGAACCTTGCACTACACGCTTGATCGACGTGCCGTAAAGCGGTTTAGACCGCTTCGACATAGAAACTTCAATTACTGAAATCTACCTAAAGAGTGATTGAAGATGTGATTCTGATCACTGCGCTATTTTGCGGAAATTAACAGATTTTGTTACTCAGAGAATTTGGGTGGGCAATCTACAAAGTGTAGCCCCTGGATTTGAATGACCGATGAAAAGATTGGTCGATCGTAAAGCGCTGCATCACAATCGCTCGAATTCCGATGTGCAATAGAGCGATCGTCGTGTTGTCGATCCCTGTCAGCATTTTCCTCTTAATGAGTTGAACTGCGCTTAATCGTTTGGATTGCGCAGACCGTATTGTTTTGGCGACTTCACAGGCTTATTGAAACATGAAGAAATATCTTCGTTGGCGACCTGCTTCAGCAGATATCTCAAAGAAATCGCGTCAACTGCTTGCAGCAACATTGATGATTGGGGGTGCATGGTCGATCGTGCTTCCCGTTTTAGCCGATGGCACTAAAGCAGGAACGCAAATCGATAACCGTGCGACGGCCACTTATGGCGACGGCACCACTGGCACAACCTATAACGCAACCTCGAATACAGTCACGATTAAAGTTGCAGAAGTCGCAGGCATCACGCTTACGGCGCAGTCGCCAAGTAAGTTGAGTCCGAATGCAGGCGATACGCTCTACGTTGATTTTGTGATTACCAACGTCGGAAACGATCCGACTCGGTTTTTCATTCCGGGCGTTGCAAAGCTTTCTAACGCTACTAGTTTTTCTCAGAATGGAAAACTGCAAATTGTTGAAGTGAATGGAACTGCGCTCGGAACTGCGATCGACGTTCCAACCAATGGCGATAATACTGGCAACTTGCTCAGCAGCGACGCGACAAAAGGATCATTTGCACCGTCAGAAACGCTAAAAGTTCGAGTGCCGATTAAAGTGAACAATACCGCACTCAAAAACGACAAAACGACCGTTTCATTGGGAGACACCAATCCGACCGATGCGCAAAACGTTGACTTTGTTTCTGGCACAAACGATGTTTACACCGTAGACAATCCCGATCCAAGCACGATTACGGATGAAGTTCCGGGAGCACCTGCGATCGAGCGTGAAGCAATGGCGACGAGTGCTGAAATCACGGTGAATTCGCGTCTGCAAGCGTTTGCCACAATTCTAAAAGCCGTAGCATCCTACAGCAACAACAACACGCCTGGAATTTTGAGCGATGACACCTTAAAGTACTCGCTGGCGCTGCGCGTTGAAAATCCAACTTCAGTCACAAGCGGATTAACGGTAAGTGATTTGTATGGCACAGACATCACCTTCGATACGGGCACCGAAACCAAAATTTTGATTTCCGATGCCGTTCCAACGAATACGGTGTTGAGTGCAACCGATCCACCAGCCGCGCCTTCTGGCTGGGAAGTCGTTTACACGACAACTCCGCTCACCACGTTTGCTCATAAAGCAACTTGGTCTCGAACTCGTCCGTCAGGCACGATCACCCGCGTTGGCTTTGTGAAAACTGGGCCGATCGCACGCGGTACGCTCGTGTCAGGATTCAACATTTCGGTAACGCCAACGGCAAGCTTCAAAGGCGGACAAATTGCTAACATTGCGCAAGTTTTTGGTCAATCTATGCCAGGAACCGTCGCAGCAGAAACGCCGACGCAGCTTGTTTATGACGAATCCGGCGATCAAGCGCCAAACAACCAGCTAGACGGCAGCAATCCTGATCCAACTTCGGGAGGTGCCCCCTCCACCGGACTCGGGATTGACACGGGAGTTGCCGACCCAAGCAAGGATCAAACCGACCCCGGTAAAGGAACCGATCCGACGGCTACTGGCAGCACAAACCTGGGCAGCCCATCCGATGCAGATGGCGGTGAAGATACGGTTTTCTCGATCGCGGCAACTCCGCTCAACGGCCCGGAAAACGCACCCGATGCGATCGGCCCGACCGACAACAACGACGATTTCACCAATCAATCGATCGTGCTTCCCTCCGGTGTTGATCCTGCTACGCCGCTAACGGATAGTCAAACGCTAGAAGCTTCGTTTAAGAACACGGTGCAAAACACAAGCGCAAGTGCTCAAACGATTTCATTGTTACCTGTTGCGCCAACAAAGGCGAGTGATTTACCCAACGGTACAAAGGTTACGATCGACAATGGAACCGATAATGCGGTTTATCAATACAATGGAACGCAATTTGTGTTTCAATCTGGCTCTACGGGAATCAGCCCCACCTCCCCGGTGAAGTTGACGAACCTAGCACCGAGTGGAACAGGTGGAGGAGCCGATCGACAAACCTACACGGTCAAAGTCGATCTTCCTGATGTCGATCAGCTTAAAGGCTATCCGGTGCCGATCGTCGCCTTTATCGATGAAAACAACAACGGCGTGATCGACAACGAACCGAGCAATACAACCCTCGATCGGCTTTACACCGGATACGTCAGCTTGCTTAAAGAAGCCCGGATTCTCGAAGC
This sequence comes from uncultured bacterium, assembly GCA_964250455.1. Taxonomy (GTDB): domain Bacteria; phylum Cyanobacteriota; class Cyanobacteriia; order Leptolyngbyales; family Leptolyngbyaceae; genus CAXUFL01. The sequence goes on along the minus strand of CAXUFL010000010.1, from coordinate 96,332 downwards.
AGACGGAACAACCCAAGTTGCACCGTTTAGCAGCAAGCAAGCGGATTTAAGCTCGTTTGCCCGACCCGGACGCATTATCGAGTACCGCATCACGTATCAAAACCTTTCGACCTCGCAAACCGGAAGTGCAACCGGAAACAAAACGCTGCCTGCTACGAATCTCACCATTACAGAAAATGGAAGTGTAAGTCCAAATAACTGGTTTGGTGTAACACAAGATCCCACAGGCGGAACCATTCCTGGATCAGCGATCGATGTTAAAGGTGTCATCACTGGAACATCCACAAATAATGACATCGAAATTTACGTCGATACAATCACTAAACTCGATCCACAGAATTCAGGTACGTTCACCTTCCGACGCAAAATCAAGTGAATTAACACCGTTCAACTGCTCTAAAATTATCAACCCGGAAAATTCATGAAAAAGCATCTTGTTTTAATCGGTTTCGGCATGGCGATCGTGGCGACTAGCTTGATGATCGATGGCGCACCTGCCGCAACAAAGCTCATCGATCGTGGCATCGCTATTGCTCAGAAAATTGCTCAGCCAAAAGTTGATCTCAATCTCAGCGTTGAACAGCAGCAGATTGAAAAAGACGCACAAGGCAAAGAAAAACACCTCTGGAAAGCGCTGGCGAAAGATGCCACGGTGCAAAACGGCGATCGCTTGCGGTATCGCGTCGTGAGCCGCAACAACGGCGATCGTACCGCTCAAAATTTGATCGTGACTCAACCGATTCCGCAAGGCATGGTTTATCAACTGCGATCGGCAACGCTTCCGGCAAAAGACGTTGTGCTGACCTACAGCATCGATAACGGCAAAACCTTTGTGGCACAGCCCACCATTCAAGTCACGCTGCCTAACGGCAAAACTGAAACGCGCCCCGCACCTGCTGAGATGTATACGCATGTGCGCTGGAATTTGGGCAGTGCATTAACGCCCAAAGCCGCGATCGAGCTTGCTTACGAAGTCAAGGTTCGTTAGAGCCGCACGAAATTTCAGGGGATTACTGTGAGCTTTTCGTTTTTTCGATTTTGGAGTCTGGCGGCGCTCGTTGGGTTGTGGAGTTCGCCTGCTATTGCCGAAACCGCCATCGTTAATCAAGCAACGTACCGCTATACCGATCCGACAAGCGGCAAAACGATTACCAGTCAAACCAATCAGCTTAAGCAAACGCTGATTGATCCGCTTGGGCGCATTACAGGCTGTGCGGGCGAAAGTTTGCCGAGCTATGCCGGATTTAGCGTGGGCGTTTACGAAACCGATGCGGCTGGAATTGAGCTAGGGGCGCTAGTTCGACTCACGCAAACCGAATTTCCAGACGTGCCTAATAATTCAATTCCTCCGGGCATTCTTCCAAATCGGCAAAACAGTAATCCCTTTTTCCTCAGCAGCGATAACGACGGTCGATATAACTTTTTGTTAGATCCGAATCGCGGACAGCTTGATGTTGGGCGCACTTATTTGTTAGTCATTAATCCGCCGCCAAACTCGAACTACAGCCAGCGACGCATTCGATTTACGATTACCGCCCGCACCGATCGCCAAGTTTCCTACCGAGCAACGGCGATCGACGGCAAGGCGCTGAGCACCACAACCGGAGAAACCGCGACCAATGGCACGTTGACGATTCAAAATGCTGAGCAAGTTGGAGTGTCGCTTGCCGCGATCGACTTGAGTGCCAGTGTTTGTCAAGCACAAGCGCTTCAGATTATTAAAACGAGCGATCGAGCGACTGCATCTCCGGGCGATACGGTGATTTATCGATTATCGATTCGTAATCTCGCAAGTTCACCTGTGCGCAATTTAAGCATTACAGATTTATTGCCGCTTGGATTTCGATTTCGTGAAAACAGCGTTAAGGCGGAATTTCAAAGAGCGATTGTTCCTGTTGCTGCCACCGATAACGGTTCTAGCGTTCAGTTTGATTTGTCTAACGTTACGCTTCCAGCAAACGATAATAATCGGGCTTCGGTTCTCAATCTTGTTTATGCTGCGATTTTAACGCCCGACGCGATTCGGGGATCGGGGCAGAATCGAGCGATTGTTTCTGGCATCCGAGCTGATAATTTGCAGCCTGTGAAAGACGGGCCAGCAACGCATCGATTGCGCATTCGGAGCGGCATTATCAACGATTGCGGCACGATTATCGGTCGCGTTTTTATCGATAAAAACTTGGACGGTGAACAACAATCCGACGAGCCTGGTGTTCCCAATGCAGTCGTTTTTCTAGACGACGGCAATCGCATTACCACTGACTCGAATGGCTTATTTTCGATTGCTAATGTGCTATCTGGCTACCGAAGCGGCGTCCTGGATTTAAGCAGCATTCCGGGCTACACGCTGGCTCCGAATCGGTTTGTGCGCGAACGCAATAGCCAGTCTCGACTTGTTCATTTAGCGCCAGGTGCATTGGTGCGCATGAATTTTGCCGTCACTCCGATTTCTAATGAGGCAAAGCAACGATGAAGCGAAAAATTATTAAAAAGTATTTGCTTTGTTTGAGTGTTTTATTGCAGTTCAGCACATTTGCGCTAGTGAAGTTGCCGATTCAAGCTGAAACAAAGCCATCCGTGACGTCGATCGTTGAACGCGACGCTCAAAAATCTGCACCACAGACCGCTTCGCTGCAAATTCTGTCCCCGACCGTTAACACCGTTCTTGATGTTCCGGCAGCAACAATCGTGGTGCAATCCCCGATCGGGAACTGGATCGAACTTTGGGTCAACGATGTCCGTGTCCCTGCTGCGCTAATCGGTCGCACCGAAACGAATACCGCAAACAAAACGATCACGCAAACGTGGTACGGCGTTTCACTGCGCGACGGCAAAAATACGATTGTTGCAAAATCCCCGAACGGGGCTTCGGCTTCAGTGAGCGTGCAGGTGCGCGGTGAAGCGAAAAAGCTCACCGTTGAATCGCTCGAATCGCGCATTCCGGCGGATGGTCGATCGACTGCCACAATTCAAGGACAGCTCATCGACGAAGCGGGAAACCGATCGAGCCGAGATGGAATCGTAACGCTTGCTGCTAACGCAGGCGAATTTGTTGGAATTGATGCCGATAAAGCTCAACCTGGCTTTCAGGTTAAAGCGCAGCAAGGGCAGTTCCGCGCCACGCTGCGATCGTCGATCGATGCCAAACTGGTCACGATTCGCGCTACAACTGGCACGCTCGAAGGATTTACCCAGCTTAATTTTGAAACGGATTTAAGACCGTCGATCGCAACAGGAGTTGTCGATTTACGCTTTGGTAAACGAGGGACCGATTATTTTAGTAGTTTAAGAAAGTTTCTTCCGGTCGATCGAAACAATCAATATCGTTTAGATGCAAAAGCGGCTGTTTTCACAACGGGAAGGATTGGAAACTGGTTATTTACCGGAGCGTACAACAGTTCGAGAACGCTAAATCAATCGTGTGATGATACAACACGGTTATTTAGAGACACACAGTTTTGCGATCAAACTTATCCAGTTTACGGAGATAGTTCTACATCAAATATTGTCACACCTTCGCAAGACAGCGTTTACGCCAAAATTGAGCGATCGAGTCCTGTTCCCAATGCGGGCGTTGATTTCGCGATGTGGGGCGATTACAGTACCGAAGAATTTGCGCGGCGATCGCAGGAATTCACCGCAACCACACGATCGCTTCACGGCTTCAAAGCCAACTACAACTGGGGCAATCTGCAAGTTACAGGATTGTTTGCGAACAATCTTCAAGGCTTTCAGCGTGACGCGATTCCGCCCGATGGAACAAGCGGATTTTATTTTCTATCGCGTCGATTGCTTGTTGAAGGCAGCGAAACGATTTTCCTTGAAACCGAAGAGTTAAACCGACCGGGAACCGTACTCGATCGTAAGCCGCTTGCACGCGGAATTGATTACGAAATTGATTACGATCGTGGTTCACTTTTATTTCGTCAACCGATTCTCAGAACCGATGTCGGTCGCAATGGAGAAACGTTAGTTCGTCGTATTATCGCATCGTATCAATACGACGAATCCAGCGCGAATAACAATATTTACGCAGGACGATTACAGTATTATTTCTCACGCGATCTCAATCGTTCAAGCTGGGTTGGTGCAACGTATTTCCGAGAAAATCAAGGATCACGAGCGTTTGAGCTTTACGGTGCTGATGCGTTTATTACGATCGGCAGCAATGCTCAACTGATTGCAGAATATGCTCAATCGCGCAATAACGCTGACATTCTCGCTAATACCACCGGAGCGGCGTATCGCTTTTTATTTGAAAGTCAAATTACGACTGGAATTAACACCTCAGCTTATTATCGTAAAACCGATACCGGATTTTCTAACAACGCAACAACCAGCTTTGTTCCCGGACAAACGCGCTACGGTGCTCAAGTCACTGCCACCGTTTCTAAAACGACCAATCTACGAGCACAGTACGATCGCGAAGACAACGTTGGGATTGCTCCTCGTCCGCTTGATTTATTCGAGGACTTAATTGCACCTCGATCAAGCGCCATTCCTGGATCTGCTGTTGATAATTCGCTCACTACAATTTCGGCAGGTGTTCAACAACGGCTTGGATCGGCTGACCTAGCCGTAGATTGGCTGCATCGCGATCGCACTGATCGATTAACGCCGAATTTGCTTGATTCGAGTTCCGACCAGCTACGATCGCGCTTCAGCGTTCCCATCAGCCAAACGCTGACCTTTCTCGCTCAAAACGAAACCACGCTATCGCAGCAGACGGATGCTGTCTACAGCGATCGCACGCTACTCGGCTTAAACTGGTTGGCGATTCCGGGCGTGAATGTGCAACTGGCGCAGCAATTCTACACACGCGGCCAATTTGCCGGACGATCGCTCACCAATCTCAACGTTTTGAGCGATTACAAACTCGGACGCGATACCAGCTTAACCGGACGCTATACGCTAGTTGGGGGCGCTAATGCGATGACCACGCAGGGCGCGATCGGGCTAAATCACGTTTTACGCCTGTCGCCCGGATTGCGCATGGATTTGGCTTACGAGCATGTTTTCAGCACGTTTGGCAGCCGCAGCGCGACCGGAGCAATTTTTGCTCAGCCGTATGCTCCCGGTCAAAGCGCGTCGAGCTTAGGATTACAAGGCGGCGATAACTACAGCGTTGGCGTAGAATACACCGACCCCAATTTTCTCGCCAGTGCCCGCTACGAGCATCGCACCTCATCGGCCGGAGATAACACGGTGATCACAGCAGGCGCGGCAGGAAAAATCAGTTCTGCATTAACCGCGCTGCTAAGCTATCAGCAAGCTAACGCTGCGAACCAAACGCTCGTCGGCTTAGACGATACGCGATCGATTAAATTGGGATTGGCTTACCGAGATCCAACAAACGATTGCTTCAACGCCCTTTTTCGCTACGAATACCGCCAAAATCCTTCAACGATTCCCGATACGATTTTGCTTGGAAGCGGAACCGGATACACCGACCATCTTTTGGCACTCGAAGCCATCTACGCTCCGGATTGGCGCTGGGAGTTTTACGGCAAATTTGGATTGAGAAGTAGCACTTCTTTTCTTGCCAGTGATTTAGTTGGCACTAGCACGATCGCGCTTGCACAAGCACGAGCCGCTTATCGATTCGGGTATCGCTGGGATATTGCCGCCGAAGCACGCTGGCTCGGTCAAACGAATACCGGATTTAACGAAACTGGATGGGCGATCGAAGCTGGATATTACCTTAATCCAAATCTGCGACTTTCAACCGGGTACAGCTTTGGGCGGGCGAACGATCGAGACCTCACCGGATCGCGCACGGCAAGCGGGCTTTATTTTGGTCTGACGTTAAAGGTCAACGAACTCCTCAACGGCTTTGGATTGCAGACAATTCCACAACCGAAGCCACAGCCGCAAACCGCGACAACCCAATCCTCTAAATAACTCTCATCCTTGATTCTTATGCTGCATCTTCTTCAGCTTGCTCAAAACTCATCTAAAGCGATGGCAAGTCTCGCTCTTGCATTGTGCTCTGTTGGATATTGGAGCGCCTCTGTGCACGCAGAAGGCAGTGTTGATTTAACGTCAAGCGGTGGCGATCGTCCTTTTTTAGAATTTCGTAACGATAGCAGCGCTGGCATTCCTCGAAAATCAATTATTAAGGTATACGCCAAAAATGGTGAAACGATCAATCTTGGCTCTAGCGCAACAGGGTTAGATCCCGATGGAGCAGGAGGTAAGCCTGCCGCCACCATTAAATACAGAAGACCCGATAACACCTCTGGTTCTTGTACTCCTGGTGTTGGCTTGATTCAAAATCGCAATGCAGAAGAGGCTGGGCCTGCACATCCTACATACAACACAAATCCCAACGCATTCACACCTTGCATTATCAATGTCACATTTGCAACCGAAGGCGTTTGGGAGATTGAGTTCGAGAGTCCCGATCCATCGCAAACTGGCGGCACTGTTCCTCAAGCAAATCCATCGCCAATTGCTGCAACGGCTTCTTGGACGCAAGAGACAGGCTCCTCGTGGGTTGCAGCTTGGGATGTCACCGTGCGCGATAGTGCTGGCAAACCCATTACCGGACGAACCTTTACAAACTATTTAGCGCTCAATATGGGCGGAAATAGTCGATCGCTTAGCTCTAAAGTCTATATCCAGACTGTAGACGGGTATGGTTATACGATCGACATGAATGGAATTGATCCCTTTGGCTTCATTTTCTTTGCAAATAATAAGGGGTTTCGAGATCGGTCGTCGAATCCAATCTACCGATCTCTACAATTTACAGGCGCTAATCCTGGCAGTATGCCATCTGCATATTCGGTTCAGCCACCAAATAGTTTAGATAATCCGGCAACACGCGACTACACCCACAAAATCTTTTTTGCCGTTAACGGTCCTGATCCGACCATGCCCGCGTCTGCCAACTCACCCGGCAGTTCTACTTGGCTATTTACCAATCCCGTACCTCCTCCAACACCTTCAAATTTGGTGTTTACAGGGCTGGAAGGAACGCCCGGAAAAGCAGGCACGAATCCGCTTGGCGGCTCCTTTTCTTTTAATGCGACCGCGCCAGGTGCGTTCACGATTACGCTCGACCTCAATCAAAATGGTATTTACGGAGACGGCAACGATCGCATCTTGATTGGAACTGCCACAACGGGAAGCAATACCGTTTCATGGGATGGCAAGGATGGAAACGGCGTCCCAGTACCCGCGAGCAACACTGTCTACACGTCTCGCATAAAACTTTATGCTGGAGAAGTTCATTTTCCGTTTCTTGATCCAGAAAACAATCCTCAGGGATTAATTATCCAACGAATCAAAGATCCAGGAATAACTGCTGGTGAAGATCCTGACAAAATTTACTACAACGATCGCTATAACTTCACAGCAACCACACCAGCCGCAGACTATGACTTTAGCCTTTGCGGGTCTGGAGAATCACCTACTCCACCTGGTACAGCAGCTATTGCAAGTCCTATCTGTAACGGCACAGGTCCCAATCCTCGCAGTGCGCTGAGTGGCGTAAATAGTGCTGGGGGTGCTCACCGTTGGAGTGGAGAGTTTGGCGATCGACGCGGAATGGATACTTGGGTATTTTATCCTTCTGCCTACACAGAACTGGTGGGTGGATTTGCAGTTCGAGAAGCAGACCTTGCAATTACAAAAACTGACAACTTAACCAGCGTTGCGGCAGGTTCGATTATTACTTATACGATCGTCGTCACTAACAACGGGCCGAACGATGTGCAAGGTGCATCGGTTAAAGATACATTACCAGCTATACTAACCAATGTGACTTGGACGTGTACAGCTTCAACCGGATCAAGCTGTGGTGTGACGAGCGGAAGCGGCAATATTGACACAACCGTAAATCTTAAAAATGGTGGAACAGCAACGTATACGGTGAAAGCAACAATTTCTCCAACAGCAACAGGAACGCTTCAAAATACCGCGATCGTGCTGCGTCCCAACGATGTCAACGATCCAACTGATTCAAATAGAACTGGAGCGGGAAACAATTCTGCAACCGATACAACAACGCTTACTTCACCGATTCCCAACATTCGTTTAGTCAAGCGCATTACTGCACTTAATAACACACCGTTTACCGATGTGATCGATGATCCAACTGATCCAAACGATGATAGCTCGCTCAACTGGAATGCAAATTACTTGCAGGGCAGAACTGGAAAGAATTTAACCGCAAATGATTCTGTTCCCGTAAAGCCTGGCGATGTGCTAGAGTACACAATTTATTTTCTATCGGATGGCGGACTTCAAGCCAGCAGTATTAATCTTTGCGATTTAATTCCACCCAATACCACATTTGAAGCAAAAGCGTTCAATGGCAGCACGCCTCGCGATGGAGGTTCAGCGAGTGCAGATTTAGGCATTAGACTCTCGATCGACACCTCCACCGTGTACCTGACCAACATCGCTGACGCGCCCGATCGAGGTGAGTTTCTTCCGGCAGGAGTTTCAACCTGTGGCACCAACTCAAACGGCGCAGTTATTGTGCGGCTGTCTAACTTAGCTCGCGCAGCAACCAAAGGAACGCCTAATTCTTATGGTTTTATTCGATTCAGAGTGAAAGTGAATTGAGACAAAACAGTCACAAAATATCGATTCAAAGTCATTTTCTATTCAAATTGAATCGGTAAAGTAAAACTAATTTCACATATCAGCATTGTGGCGGACGAGATTCACGAAGGTATTAATCTCTCCGCCATCTTTATGACAAGCGTTTCACAAACTGCGTCAGCGTCAGGGCGTTTGATGTGCGATCGACTACTAGTTCCCCATTCACCAAAAACATCGCAAGCTGTCGATCGAACTGTACTTCGACAAAGACCGGAAGATATTTGAGCGAACAGTGATGTAGATAAACAACTTGACCTTGCACCGCTTGAACATAAAGTTCTTCGTCGTACAGCACATCGATTTCGATCGGCTGATAGCTATCGGGAAAATTCGGCTGCGATCGCGCTTCAGCAAGCCGCGAAACCGTGTCAGGATTGTGGCTTAAAACGGTTGCCGCCGTTGCCGATAATCCCCACTGCTCAAGTGCCGACATCGAAGTGCGATACACCAATCTAAGCTCCTCAAGCGCAACACGGTTTAGTTTAGAAAATGCGTGTGACTGGGTGAAGATTATTTAAGCCAAAAATGTGACCGTAGCGACGATTCGATTCACCGCTAAAATTAAATCGACTGGCTGAGGAGCGTTTGATGGCAACGGTACTCGTAATCGAAGATGAACTCAATGTTGCGGCCTTGATTCGCACTTGTTTAGAAAGCGAAGGGCATGTCTGCTACAGTGCCCACGACGGCGAAGCGGGATTAGAGCGCTATCGATCGCTGCAACCCGACGTGGTGATTCTCGATTTAATGTTGCCCAAGCTAAACGGACTCGATGTGTGTGCTCACATTCGGCAATCGAGCAAGCTCGGACAAAAAGATCCGTACATTATGATGCTGACTGGAAAAACGCAGGAACTCGATCGCATTATCGGATTTTCTACGGGAGCCGATGACTACATGCCCAAACCGTTTAGCCCGATCGAACTCGCGGTGCGACTGCGGGCATTGCTGCGGCGGGAAATGCGTACCCCTTTGCAAACCGATGAAGTAATTGAAACTCGTCATTTACAAATCAATAAAGACTGTCGCGAAGTGTGGTTTAAAGGCGATAGCGCTTCGGAACTAATTAAATTCACCACGTTAGAATTCGATTTGCTGGTAACGTTGGCGAGTCGTCCGGGGCGAGTGTGGAGTCGATCGCAGCTTTTAGATGCCGTTTGGGGTGACGACTTTGGGGGTGACGATCGCATTGTCGATTCGTACATCAAACGGCTGCGGCAAAAACTCGCTCAGCCTAGCGATTCTCACTCAAGTAAGTCACAATTTATTCAAACTGCTCCTGGCATTGGCTATAGCTTTATTGATTCTGATGGCACCGTTTAACGCTTCTAATCGATCTATTGTTAGCTTAAAATTGCGATTGCTGATTTCGCATTTGTTAGTGATGGCGTTTAGCGTCGGTGCGATTGTTGTAATCAGCGATGTGTTTCGCACCAATCTCCAAGATGGCTTGATTGCTACCATTATTAGCGTTTTGAGCGTGGTTACCGTTAGCGTTTTAACCAGTCGCATTATTCTTGATCCGCTTCGTCGAATGGAGCAATCGGTGCGATCGTTTGCGAGTGGAAATTTAACGGCACGAGTTCCAGACAGCCCGATTTTAGAAATTAATCGATTGTCAATGAGCTTTAATCACATGGCGATTAGTTTGCAAGGCGTTGAAGAGCGTCGCCGCGAATTAATGAGCGATCTTGCCCATGAATTACGATCGCCGATTACGGTAATTCACGGCTATTTAGAACTGATCAATACTGGCGTGGCGCACCTCACCCCGGACATTCAAGCCCAAATGAGTCAAGAAGCAGCACGCTTAATTCGGTTGGTGAATGACCTGCTTGAATTGTCCAAAATCGAAGATGGCTATTTGCCGCTTCAGCCTCAAGTTATTGCGCTTGCGCCGATTTTGAAAGGACTTGTCACCACGTTTACCGCCGCTAGTTTGCAGGCTAATACAGAATTACAGCTTATCGTTCCATCAGATTTGCCGTTGATTTATGCCGATCGCGATCGCGTCAAACAAATTCTCATCAACTTGATCAGCAATGCCATCACCTACACGCCCAACGGAATTGTCACGGTGCGATCGTGGTCAGACGCTAATCGCGTGTGGGTGGCGATCGAAGATACCGGAATCGGCATCGCTGAAGAAGATTTGCCGAAGGTGTTCGATCGCTTTTGGCGTGCCGATCCGTCGCGAAATTCTCAAACAGGCGGAAGCGGCATCGGTCTTGCCATTACTAAACGCTTGATCGAGTTGCACAACGGGCGAATCGAGGTTGAAAGCCAGCTTGGTTACGGCAGCACGTTTCGATTTTCATTGCTAAAAGCATCGCTGCGTTAGCTTAATTTTCTAGTCACAAGTTTACGATTCATAGTCCTACGCAAGTCACATCGATCGACTACCTTGAAAAGGTTCAAAATCGTGAGAACGTGGGTTGTGTGTGGAGTGAATTGAAGTGGCAATTAGAAAAACTCAGTCTAAACAGAACCAATCTCCTCGGAAAGATGCAAAGCAATCGCGGCAACAAATGCGGTGGTTTACTTGGTCTCAGCAATTAGTCATTGGTTCGCTGGCGATCGCGTCGGGTATTACAGGTGCTGCAACCGCTTATGTGCTGCAAATGGCTCCGTTGCAGGCGCAGAAAGTACGATCGCATTTGCCTCATTCCACTCAGTCGATTACGTCGATTATTCCCGGACGACTAACGCGCCCGATTAACGTTCTGATTTTGGGAATCGATAATTCAGGTCATCCGCATGAAGGCGCTGTAACTCCCGCCGAAGCACTAGCAGGAAACAGCGACACGATGCTACTAGTGCGAATCGATCCAAGTCATCAAGTCAACGTGTTGTCGATTCCTCGCGATACGATGGTGCAGCTTCCCGGCGTGGGCAACGACAAAATTAATGATGCCAACGTGCGCGGCGGCGTGACGCAGGCGGCGCAATCGGTGAGTCAACTGCTGCAAGGCGTGCAAATCGATCGCTATATGCGCGTCGATACCGAGGGATTTATTCATTTAGTCGATGCGATCGGCGGTTTAGAAGTAAACGTTCCTAAACCGATGAACTATGTTGACCAAACGCAGCACTTAAAGATTCACTTTGCCGCAGGTAAACAAACGCTCAACGGTCAACATCTACAAGAATATGTGCGATATCGCCACGATGAATGGGGCGATATCGGTCGCGTTCAACGTCAGCAAGAAGTCTTAGCCGCGTTATTACAAAAAATTATTCAGCCGCAAACGATCGTTAAAGTTCCAAAAATTCTACAGGTAGCGCAACAGAATGTTGATACGGATTTATCGCTAGAAGAAATGCTGGCGTTAAGTCAAACGTTGAGGAGTATGAATCGGCAACAAATGAACTGTGTAATGCTTCCAGGGCGATTTAGTCGTCGTGAAGAGTATTACTTAAGCTATTGGATTTCTGATCCTGAAGCCACAAAGCCGATAATGGCTCGTTATTTCGATATTGCTGCGTCGGGTAGCGGTACCGATAATACGAATTCAGATCGAATGAAAATTGCGATCGTCAATGCAACTAATCAACCTGCATTATCACAGTCGATCGTGAATACGCTGCATCAGCAAGGATTCAATAACGTTTACGTGTCTGATCACGAAGTCAGTTCTAATCTCGAAGACAATCGAACTCAAATTATTGCTGAGCACGGAAATCCAGAAGCGGCGGAACGAGTGCGAACTGCGCTGAATGCGACTAGAACTTCAGACAGCACGGTGATTGGACGTGTTCAGGTGGCGTCGATCGGAGACTTAAGCTCGGATGTGACGATTCTCATTGGTAGCGATTTTAGTAAAACATTAAACTAATGAACTTGATATTAGCAGCAACCACTTGCGCGACGGATGTTGATCTGGGATTTGTGCAGCTTGATTGGTTTAAGATTGTCGTTTTGGGAATTGTGCAAGGCATCACAGAACTACTTCCTATTAGCAGTACAGCCCATTTGCGCATTGTGCCAAGCTTGCTTGGATGGCCCGATCCCGGTTCTGCGTTTTCAGCCGCAATGCAGCTTGCAAGCTTAGTCGCTGTTCTAACTTATTTTTGGAATGACCTAAAGCGCATGTCGGGCGGAATTGTGCGATCGCTCGTCAACGGCGATACGAAATCTCGATCGGCACAGCTCGGACTCGGAATTGTACTCGGTACTGTGCCGATTTTAATTGCTGGATTGTTGCTGAAAAAAACGCTGAATGCTTGTAATTCTCCGTTGCGCGGTTTAGCCGTTATTGGAGCAGCGTCGATCGTGATGTCGCTGCTGCTGATGGCGGCGGAAACCTGGGGCAAGCGCGATCGACCTTTCGAGAAAATTACGTTAAAAGACGGAGTGTGGATTGGGGTTGCTCAAGCGTTTGCACTGGTGCCCGGCGTGTCTCGATCGGGATCAACCTTAACGGCAGGATTGGCGCTTGGGTTAGAACGAGAAACCGCCGCTCGATTTTCGTTTTTGCTGGGTTTGCCTGCGGTCGTTTTAGCCGGAGCCGTTGAAATACACACTTTACTAAAAGCAGGTTTAGACGCTCACGGATGGCTGATTTTACTGATTGGATTGATTTCTGCTAGTATTTCCGCTTTTGTTGCAATCTATAGTTTGTTGCGTTACCTAGAGCGCCATAGCACTTGGATCTTTATCTGGTATCGTCTCGCAATGGGAGCATTTCTAATTTTTAAATCTTTCTAATTCAACGCTTGCAAAATCGCTTGATTAATCACATTTGGCGCTTCTGCCATGACTAAATGTCCCACTTCTGGCACCGTAATATGATGATTTTCTGAATGATGAAGCAAATTCGCTAACCATCGATGCCCCATAACGGGCGGAAACATCGGATCATTGCCGCCTGTAATCACCGTAACCGGACAACTCAAGTGATGATGACTGCCATCGTAGCCCCAAAACGCTTCGATCGCTTCATAGGGGTGTGCCTCTGTGGGAAAGCCATTCTGAGCGAAAAACGCTTCTAGCGCTTCGTTAAGCTGAGGTGCTGTCAGCGATTTCAGCGCGTCTTGAACCGATTGCCACTGACATAAACGATGTCCGCCGATCGCGAAAAATTTCATAATCGGAATTTCCCACCACGGCGTCAGATTGTGCGTTCCGCCACCGATCGCAATTAGTGCCTTTGTTGAATGCCGTTTTGCCCACTCGATCCCGATCGGCACTCCGTAGCTGTGACAGCACAAAACAGGTTGATCAATCTTGAAGTGATGCAGCAGGCGCGTTAAATCTCGTCGATGGCGTCCAACCGAATAGCGGCGATACCGCTCAGAATCACCATGTCCCGCGAGATCATACGCAAGCATTTCCTGTCCTTGCGCCTCAAAAAACTCCCACTGAAACGCCCAGTTTGTGCGGCTTCCTAAGCCCCCATGCACAAAGACGATCGCAGGCGACCTACCTGGAACGTGGGCAACTTGCAGCTTGACGCAACCGAGTTTGATGGGCGATCCTTGCAGGCTATCCAACTCGGTCATAACTTTTACTTTCGACTCGGATAGCGTGACGGGTGAGGAAACAAGTAGCGCATCGAAGCGAGTCCGCTAAAGATAATGGCACCGATAATCATCACCGCAAGAACAAAGGGAATCATAGAGGGTTAGGGCACGATCGCAACCTTTCCACTCTATAAGGTTAGTTTGGCAGCCTCGTGACCAATCTATTTCAAAGCGATGACGAGGCTAACCCAACCTAACTTTTTGCTTCGTCTGCAAGTTTAACTTTGGTTGCTAATCCAACTGATTGCAGCAACCGAATGATCATCCAAGTCATGTCAAACTCCCACCACTTCAAGCCATGACGGGCCGAGTATTGAAAGGCATGATGATTGTTGTGCCAGCCTTCGCCGTAGGTTAGAAGGGCGACCCACCAGCAGTTGGTTGACTTATCGCCTGCATCATATGTGCGATAGCCGAATTTGTGCGTTGCGCTATTCACCAGCCAGGTGCAGTGATACACCGTTATCAAGCGCACAAAAATTCCCCACACCACAAACGGCCAGCCCCCGATCAAATAAAGCACGACGCCCAGCGCAATTTGCGGAAGCAGAAAGTATTTATTTAAGAATTTATAAACGGGATCATCTGCAATATCTTTTGTAAAGCGATCGACTTCTTTTTCGGCAGGAACTTCATAAAACATCCACTGCATATGACTCCACCAAAATCCTTTATTAGAATCGTGATGATCCGTCGCTTCATCGGAGTGCACGTGATGATGGCGATGCAGCCCAACCCACCAGATGGGCCCGCGCTGAAGCGATAGCGTTCCAAACAGCACAAGCAGGTATTCTAACCATTTTGGAGTTTGAAAGCTGCGATGGCTGACTAATCGGTGCCATCCAAGCGTCACGCCCAAACAACCCGTAACCCAATGTAAAAACACTGCAACCCCGACGGCTGCCCAGCTAAAGTTACTTGGCAATAGCGCAAATAATGCGCCTGTGTGCAGCGCCACCATAAATATAAAGGTGGGCAAGTTAAATCGAAGTTGAGTTGTAGTTGCAACAGTCATGAAGGAGTCTCAATACCTCAATACAGAGTACAGTACTACCCTACGCGAATCACCCAAATCGTCGATCGGCGCTATAATGATTGCCCGCGACCTCGATGGTTAAGATTTCGCAACAAGGTTCTTTCACATCATATAGAGAAATAGGGTATTGATGGACAGTTCGACCCGAATTAATCAAGCCGAACAAGCACTTTCTGAGATTTTTCTAAATATTGATGCTCAAGTCAAGCGGAATTTAAAGCGAGTGCTCACTGCATTTCGGCGTCATCGCGTCGGGGTGCACCACTTTGCAAGCGTTACCGGATACGGTCACGATGATTTGGGTCGGGAAGTGCTCGATCGGGTATTTGCCGAGGTTGTGGGTGCAGAATCGGCGATCGTGCGGGTTCAATTCGTATCGGGAACGCACGCGATCGCGTCTGCTTTGTACGGCGTTTTACGTCCCGGAGACGAGCTTTTATCGGTCGTTGGCGCTCCGTATGACACGCTCGAAGAAGTAATCGGAATTCGCGGCGAGCATCAAGGATCGCTGGCTGAATTAGGAGTGACGTATCGACAATTAGAATTGACGCCAGACGGATTAATCGATTGGCACGCGCTGCAAACGGCAATTCGACCGAATACGCGAATGGTGACGATTCAGCGATCGTGCGGTTATTCCTGGCGACCGAGTTTATCGATCGATGAGATTGAAAAAATCATTCATTTAGTCAAACAGCAAAATCCCAATACGGTTTGCTTTGTGGATAACTGCTACGGAGAATTTGTTGAAGATCGTGAACCAACACGGGTTGGCGCGGATTTGATCGCCGGATCGCTGATTAAGAATCCGGGGGGAACGATCGTCACGGCGGGCGGCTATGTTGCAGGTCGCGCCGATTTAGTCGAACAAGCAGCGTGTCGATTAACGGCTCCAGGTGTTGGAAGCTTCGGCGGCGCGACGTTTGATCAAAATCGCTTGTTGTTTCAAGGCTTATTTCTCGCGCCGCAAATGGTTGGCGAAGCCATGAAAGGAAATCATCTCACGGCTTACGTGTTCGATCAGCTTGGCTATCCCACAAATCCAGCCCCGATGGTACCGAGACGCGATGTGATTCAAGCCATTAAGCTGGGATCGCCGGAAAAAATCATTGCCTTTTGTCGATCAATTCAGCAAAACTCCCCGATCGGCTCTTACCTCGATCCGATTCCCTCCGAAATGCACGGTTACGAAAGCCAACTCGTGATGGCAGGCGGAACGTTTATCGACGGCAGCACTTCAGAATTTTCGGCTGATGGGCCACTTCGCGATCCGTATGTTGTGTTTTGTCAAGGCGGAACCCATTGGACACACGTTTCGATCGCCCTTGAAGCTGCGATCGACGCCGTTCTAGCGATCGATTGATTGCACCACTTGCAGCGACGAACACGCGATCGTGTCAATCATTGCGCTGGCGTTTGAACTCGTCTGAATTTCAAGCTTTGCCGTCTGAGGCGCTTCAAACAGCAATCTTTGACCCGGAAACGCAACGCGCTCAAACTTCCAATCAGGAATGCCAATGATGCGAACGAGTTGAATTTGGTGAGTGCGGTTCACGTAATAGCAAAGCTTTAGAACCAGTTCAGAACTTGGCGGTGATGACAGCGAATTCATATCAATCTTGAGTGAACGTTAGCCCCACAGATTCTAACAATGGTTTTATCGGCCGCAACCTTATTTGCAGTAGCTTTACAAACGCTACAGTCGCAAATATCGATTGAGAAATATTGGCTGATTCTGCATTTCCTCAAAGACACAAAGCTATGGCAAGATAACATTTGCTTATTGAGTAATTTGATCCACACTAGAATGACTAGCCCGCTATTGCCCACATCAAAGCAAACTTTAGAATGCTTTCGAGTCTGTTATGAATTGACCCGAATGTATCAGACTATCGTTTTAGTGAGGCTAGATGAACGCACTAACCGCATTGTTGTAATTGCGGGCGAAGAGACTGAAATTGAAATAGCTCGCGATGGTAAAAGGAGAGTTTTATGACAAAGCCAAACTTTTCAGCAATGAGCACTTCAGAACTTAGAGCGTATGTTCTAAAGCATCGCAGTGATAATGAAGCCTTTTATGCCCTCTCCGATCGAATTCACACCGAAGGCGTCCTAGTCGAATCAAACGAACATTTCATCGAACTGATTCAAGCAAAAATTAAAGCACAAGAGGAAAAAGCCGAGTAGCACAAGGTACAACACATTATTTAGAGGTTCCTTGAGTGAAACCTAACTTTGACGCGATGACAAAGTTTGAGCTACGTGGTTGTATTATTGCTCATCCGAAAAATCAAGAAGCGTTTCATGCATTCGTCGCTAGCTTCACTCCACGTAGTGTTTGCTTTACCGCCGATGCTTCTTCTGTGACATACGATTGATTCAGACAAAAGCGATCGCTGGAGAAGATCGTTTGGAGTAAGCGATCAAAGATTCGACAAATGAAAGAGCATCCTTTTAGCAAGCTCCTCACATTCCTGCAAGCACTCGAATAAAAACAATTCAGCTTTTGGCACATCACCGCGATGAAGCAATTATGGTGAATGTACCAGTCGAGCGATGGGAAGCTGAATTTCTCGATGATGGGAGGTCGAGAAATTTGAAAGCAACTGTGAAACTGATGGAGAAGCTTTAGGAGAACTATTTGAGCGAGAATTTGAGGTAGTTGTTAACCATCATTAGCTTAACAATAAAGTGATTCAATCTGAAACTCTACAGCCGTAGATATTGATTCAAAAACACTAACTGGTTTTGCATCTCTTCAATAGTTCTGTTTGTTACTAACCCCATAATTCCGCGCACTTGCTCACCAATTGAATAATCTTGCTGAAGTAAAGCGATGCCAGCGTGTGATAAGCCTTCAGATAAAAATTGTGCGTGCAAACGGCAAAAATCGCCGATGTTGTGGCTATAGAGAATTCGCCCTTGCAATGTTGCCCATCTTAATTGCTGTTCATCGATAAAACCCTCTGTAGTCGCCTCGTTGACTGTAATAACATCTACACTTCGCGCCCTCAATGCCTGCACGAGTAGCCGATCCATTGAGTCTTCATCCAGATAAAGTCGAATAACGCTCATGAAGCCGCATTTTCTAAGTAAAATGCTTGTAAACGTTGAGCTTCTGCGGTTTGCTCAGCTAGATCTGCTTCAATTTCTGCTTTGTTAGCGTGATAGTAAGCGATCGCCGCATACACTTCAGCAAAACTTAGATGCTCGATGCGATCGCGAATTTCTTCAGCACTCATGCCTCGCTTGTAGTCCGAAGCAATTCGTCTGACTGTGACGCCCTTTCCCGCAATGTGTGGAACGCCGCCGTGCAATTTAGGAGTCCGAGTGATTAAGGTTCCGATATCGATCGCGGTTGTCATAACGCAGCGAATAACTGAGCAGTTAGTGGAAATTTATTGCTCATTGTTCTTACCATAGTACTTACAAAATTCAACTTCTAGCGTTTGAAGTCGAGGTTTTGGGCAATGGCTCGATCGAGGTCGAAAAATTTGCAAGCAATGGTGAAATTTATAATGAAGCGGCGTTAGGGGAATTACTCGTTTAGCACCAAGCGCAACTCCGAAGGAACCGAGATGCTGAAGCGATCGTATTCACTGAATAATGTCTTAAATCAGCAGTGAAAGACAAACTAAGCACCAGCCTTCTCAACCGCTCACTACATTTGACTTTTAGCTTGGGGGACTGCCTGTGCGTGCTATGTGGGCTTTGTGTGCCTCAGCATAAATTTTTAATGCTACAGACATCTGCTGTTCAGCGCTCTCACTGGGCTTGAAACCAAGCAAGCGTTTCGGGATCGACTTGAACCGATACCTTTACAGGCGATTCGGGCATTCGCAATTGTGCTTTGGCAAAAAACTTTTCTGACAGAGGTGGAATATCGGAGGTATCGATATCTTGATCGCTCATCGCGTCGATCCTAGTCCAGTCGGTTTTTGAGGTATTGTTCATAGCGTCTGCGTTCATAAGGCAGTGCCTTTCGTAAGGAGATAATACGAACTCTAAGAGTAGTCTAATCAAAAGTGCTCTATCTATCATGCAGTTCAGGCTTTTACCAGCGTTGTCTTCTACGTCTCTCCACGTGAATTGCTGCACAAATGCAGCCCCACATGAATCCAACTGCAATGCCGCAAATCCAGTTTTCTAAAAAGAGTAACGCTGGAAGGTCAGAGGACTGTGTACCCGTAGAATCACGCCCGAACGATGGCTCGATTCCAAGCCAGTATCCGAGTGAATTACCAGAAATCGAGCCAATCAAGACTCCAATGAATGACCAAAAAAAACATATTCTTCCAACCTGCCAAGAGCGATTAGAGAGGGCAGCAACGCCACCAAGAGTACAACCCGCGAATACTGCAAGAACACCAGCAATATTTAAGCTGATGAAAATTTCTTCCCCAGATGGCACGCCTCTTGACGGTAGCTGACCCCATCTAAACGGTAGCAGCATCCAATAAATGTAGTTAGTAAGTAGTATCGATAAAGGAAGCCATGTATCGAGAAGTCGAAGCATTGGCTGTTTTTTTCTCGCCATAATTTGAGTAAGTTAAAGAACAGCAAGCGTATCTTGAAACGCTTTAAAGCCTTTAGATTCATAATCGCCAGTAGCGCAGGGAGAAGCGAGAAAAGCGACTGTACTAAGGGCTTTTACGTTAAGCCACTAAACTCACACTATTACACGTCAGCCTGTCTCAGAATCGAGGCAATTAATTCTGCTTTGGTTGTCCTTCCACCATCTCGGTAAAGTTTCTCTGCACGCCGATAAGCCGTCAATCCTTCCTGAAGTGTTTCTTTTTGCCGAACAAGCAGCCATGCCAACTGCTCCCAGTCCTCTGCATTATCGAGATTTTGAGCAATCCTATGACGTACTAGCTCAATCCGTGTTTGCAGATTTGGTTTTCCTGCAAAAGTTCCATTAAATATTGATGAAACAGTTGTCCAGATAGCACTCCACTCTTCACGTATCTCTTCTTCGGTCGGTACAGATACATCTTCTGCTCGATCGCCAATATCAGTTTCTAGTCCAATAGAAGCACGCATTTTTTCAGCGACTTCTCGGTGATGTTTTAGCGCAAGCGCTTTTTGCCGCAAGTCACAAGTATAAGAACTTTGACTCAGCGTAATTTCTTTACCCGTTACGAGCGATATGTACATTTCAACACACTGAGAAGCACGGATAGTATGCTGCTGAACTTGAACTGATCGAATCGTGCTAAATTGAAACGCCTGTGTTTCTTTCCCAGCAGATTTTTTGTTGTTTTTAGAAGCTGTTGGGTTGAGCGATCGAGTGTCCAAACTATAAAGCGAGGCTTAAAGTAAAACCGTTGTATTAGCACAATTACTAGCACTCCTATCATCAACATTGCCCAAACCGTCGGGATTGCAATTGAGATAGGTGATGCAAGGCTAGTCGTTGAAAGAAATCTGGTCATCATCAGCAAACCAAAGACGAGGCAAGGCCCTACAAGGAGCAAAGTTTCAACTAATTGCCTCCAACCCTGTTTAACTGTTCTTGAATTAGAAAGCACATCTCGTTGAAATGTTAATGAAAGGGAAGTTTCTTGAACGAGTTGCAGCTCTAGCTCTTGTCCACATGCATGGCTGAGAATACGCATGAGATTGTGCAAAAAATCACATCGGCTAGAATTCCCAGCGCTAAACGGTTTACAACTGAAGATTGCTGCTTAGAATTCAGTTAGATTCAGAATCAGAAATTTGTAGACAATTCTGCCTTCTGTGATTTACACTGTTTAGCTATCGCTAAAATACGGTTGAGCAATTTTCCGAGAAAACCCTGAAGGAGTTCTTTTCAGGAGATGTTCTAAACGTGCTTGATTGCACCGGAAAATGATTCTTCAGGCGAAAAAGCTGAGAACGTTAGGTTTCACTTCTTCGCGATCATCTATCCTGGCGCAGTGTGGATACTGAATAGGCTCTACTCAAGTTCCAGCCAGAATCGCATTTCAGAGCATTGCTCACATTTCTTTATCTTCACCTTGGAGCACTAATATGGATTTGCTGATTGCTCTGATTGTGATCGTTGTAATTATTGCTCTCATTCGCAAGAAACGAGGCATCAGAACAATTAATACGAGCAGTAGGACGCATACCACTCATTATGTTCCTGTACCTCAAACCAGAACTGGATCAGAACAGCCTTTATCAAATGCAAAAGATCCTGAAGACCCATCGCACATTAAGGGAAAACAGTTTGAGAACTTTGTAATATCAAAGTTCGACCTAAGCTTCTTTGACTTCAAGGATGCGAGAACTGATCGATACGTTAATGGTGTTTATCCAGAGTCGAATACCTATCCAGACCTGCTGTTTCAATGCAAACGAGGAAGTAGAGACAAATTGGCAATTGAATGTAAATTCAGGTCAAATTGGAAGATGAGTGAAAATGGTTCTAGATACGTCAGGTGGTCTTACAAAGCGCAAGTGGAGCGGTACAAGCGTTATGAAATGACTCAAGGTGCAAAGGTTTTTGTTGTACTGGGCTTAGGAGGTGAGCCAAGAAATCCAAGGGAGATTTTTATTGTTCCCTTGCAATATTTAGCTGAGAATGAAGGTTATGTGTTCGAGAATTTTTTGGGCAAATTTCGTAGTTTAAGTTCTCAACAAAACTTTTTCTACGATATGCGAAGTAAGTATCTGACCCAGAAAACTATTCAACGTTACTCTTAGGTGATCGGCGTTGCTGAAGCAGGTACAATACAACTCTCTGTGCTGGAAGAATGAGGATAAATCTAAGACTCATGTCTCCGTTCAGCAATCCGAAAATCCTTCAAGCTCCTTCTGCAAGCGCATTGAACAAAAGCAATTGGGCTACACTCTGATGCATTATCGCGACGAGGCGATTACTGTGACGAGTGTACCAGGCGATCAATTTGGAAGTTAAGCTTCTTGATGATGAAGCAGCTTTAAGGAGATTGCTTGATTCACTTCAGCATCGTGGTTGCTGAATAACGCCTCAAATCAACCATCTACTGCATTTAACCCTTCAGCTTGGAGAGCCTGTTGAGAATAGGCTCTGTGTGCCCTAGCATAATCTCTATGGAATTTATTGCTCACTGTTTTTACTATGATCCTACGAAATTCAGCTTCTAGCGTTTGAAGTTAGCCCTCATCTAGTTTAAAGGTTCCCCAAGCCCCATGATTCTCGAAGCCATTTTTGCAGTTGGAACAATTGTTCTTACAGAATTTACAAAAACTTCGACAGCGGAGTTTGTTCGTCAATGGTTTCAAAACAAAAGCTTTTTTGGTAAGAAAACAAGTGAATTCAGTTCCAGTAAAACGGCTCAAGATGTGACAACAGAACTCGAAATCATCGATGCGGAAGTAATTGAGCTTGAGAAAAAAGGACAGCGTGATGGATACGTATCCGCAAGGGACAAAGAGCGCAGAGAAGAATTAAAGTACTTGCAAGCTAATAAGTTTAATCAATATCAAGAGATTAAAGAAGTAGAAATTGCCAGAGAACACACTAAGAATCCTGAGAATTATGAAACCTCAGTACTTAAGGATGATAGAGCACACATTCTTCAGTATCACATGGGTCAGGTTGTACTAGAGAAGAAATGCAGATGTGGCAGACCTATGTTTCTACAATCTCGAAAGCCTTCAAACGGCGGGATTTACCGGCTTGAAGACTTTATTTTGGTCTTGTACTGGATATTTTAACCCTCCATCATCGCAATGCAAAGGAACACAGTCTTTTTCTGCTAGAGATGCTGGTTTTCTACATAAAGCTAATGTTCCTGAGTTTCAACTTACTAATCAGCAATTGATGACAGTCTTCAATGATAGGGTAGTTCAAAGAGCAGTTGTTAATCGAGTTAGGTCGCATATAAGGGATAAAGATGTAGATATGCTCTGCCCAGTGCATCTTATACCGATGATTTTGAAAGAGAAGCGCGAAAACACAGGTGCTCTAGATATATTCTATTTAGGTTGTCTGCATCCTGGTTGTGGTCAAACTGTTAAATTGAAGTCGCCTGCTCAATTAGCCGCATACCTAGATCGTAAAGAAGGGCGGGGAATTTTCTAGGCAGAGTCTTCCACTGCCTAGACAGGAAATTTATAAGAACTTGTGGACAATTCTACCTTCTGTCAATTACACTGTTTAATTGTCGCTAAAATACAGTTGAGCAATTTTCCGAGAAAACCCTGAAGGTTTTTCTTTGGGACAGGTTCTAATTGTGCTTAATTGCACCGGAAAATAATTCTTCAGGCGAAAAAGCTGAGAACATTAGGTTTCACTTCTTCGCGATCGAACTATCCTGGCATAGTACGGATACTGAGTACACCCTACTCAAGTCCCAGCCAGAATCGCATTCCAGAGCATTGCTCACCAGCAGCTTTTCTGAATGCCTGAAGTTCAACTCAAAACGCGGAATC
The DNA here is from genome assembly GCA_964250455.1 of uncultured bacterium. Lineage (GTDB taxonomy): Bacteria > Cyanobacteriota > Cyanobacteriia > Leptolyngbyales > Leptolyngbyaceae > CAXUFL01. Next base: position 72,757 of record CAXUFL010000010.1, on the reverse strand, counting down.
CGCTGCCTCTATTCTCCTAGAGGTAAGATTCTTCTGGTCTTCCGACCGTGGAATCCGTTGGAGTGACTTGAGATCGAATCGGCGATTTAACCGTCGCTGGTTTGTTGTGTATGTGCAAAAAAAAGGAGAACGATCGTGGCTGTCGGAATTCTCGGCACAAAGCTCGGCATGACCCAGGTGTTTGACGAAAAAGGGGTAGCAATCCCTGTCACCGTCATTCAAGCAGGGCCCTGCACCGTGACCCAAGTGAAAACAAAAGAAACAGACGGGTACGCGGCAATTCAGATTGGATTTGGTGAGTGTAAGGAAAAGGCGCTCAATAAGCCTTTGCTCGGACATTTGAAAAAGTCGGAATCGGCTCCGGTGCGTCATTTAACCGAATGCCGCGTAGACAATGCAGGCGAGTTTCAGCTAGGGCAACAGCTCGGCGCAAACACGTTTGAAGCAGGTCAAATCGTGGATGTTATGGGAACAAGCATCGGGCGCGGATTTGCGGGCTATCAAAAGCGCCACAACTTTAAGCGCGGGCCGATGGCGCACGGCTCGAAAAATCACCGCCTTCCGGGTTCAACGGGTGCGGGCACCACGCCGGGGCGCGTGTATCCGGGCAAGCGCATGGCAGGACGGCTCGGCGGAACGCAAGTCACGATTAGAAAGCTGACCGTGGTGCGGGTCGATGCGGAACGCAATTTGATTTTGATCAAAGGCGCGGTTCCTGGAAAGCCTGGTGCTCTGGTGCAAATCAAGCCTGCTACAAAAGTTGGTCGCTAGGGCAAAGGAGCAGAAAATGGTGGATTGTACTGTTAAAGATTGGGACGGTTCTGAGAAAGGAACGGCCGCAATCGACCTCAAGACGGCGCGTGAAACTTCGGCGGCGGGAATTGTTCACCGCGCTTTGGTGCGTCAGTTGGCCAATTCGCGTCAAGGAACGGTTTCGACGAAAACTCGTGCAGAAGTGCGCGGGGGCGGTCGGAAGCCGTGGCGTCAAAAAGGCACAGGTCGGGCGCGGGCGGGTTCTAACCGTTCTCCGCTATGGCGGGGTGGCGGTGTCACGTTTGGACCAAAGCCCAGAGACTACTCGATCAAAATGAACCGCAAAGAGCGGCGATTAGCGCTGACGACTGCGTTTCAAAGCCGCGTGGATAATTTGATTGTGGTTGAGGATTTTGCGGATAAACTGCCGCGTCCGAAAACAAAGGAATTGATCAGCGCATTGACTCGCTGGGGTGTTGATCCAGAATCGAGAGTTCTGATGATCGTCGGTGAGCGCAACGAGAACGTTTATCTCTCGGCTCGCAACGTCGAAGGACTGCGATTGATTGCGGCAAATAACCTTAACGTGTTTGACTTGCTGCACGCGGATTACATCGTGGCAACATCGTCTGCGATCGACAAAATTCAGGAGGTGTACGGTGGCTGATTTTGATCCTCGGACTTTAGCGGACATTATTCGTCGTCCGATCATTACTGAAAAAGCAACGCGGCTGCTCGAATATAACCAGTACACGTTCGAGGTGCCGCCCAAAGCGAAAAAGCCAGAAATTAGAGCCGCCGTTGAATATTTGTTTAACGTCAAAGTAACCGGAATCAGCACGCTTCTCCCGCCGCGTAAAAAGCGTCGGGTGGGTAAGTATCAGGGTTACAAGGCTCAGTACAAAAAAGCGATCGTCACGCTGGCTGAAGGCGATTCGATTACTTTATTCCCCGAAGTATAAGCGAGCAGCAAGTTATGGGAATCCGAAATTATCGACCGTATACCCCTGGCACCCGCGAACGCAGCGTGTCTGACTTTGGAGAAATCACCAAGTCAGAGCCAGAAAAGTCTTTGGTGACGTACAAGCACCAAAAGAAAGGACGCAATAACCGGGGAGTTGTCACCTGTCGTCACCGGGGCGGCGGTCACAAACAGCTTTATCGCATGATCGACTTCAAGCGCGATAAGCGAAACGTTCCCGCAAAAGTTGCCGCGATCGAATATGATCCCAACCGCAACGCGAGAATTGCGCTGTTGTTCTACGCGGACGGCGAAAAGCGCTACATTCTGCATCCGGTTGGATTGCGAGTAGGCGCATCGATTCAAGCGGGTGACAATGCTCCGATCGAGGTTGGCAACGCACTTCCGCTTGAAAAAATTCCGCTCGGTACGACCGTGCACAACGTCGAACTGCAAGCGGGTAAAGGCGGTCAGATCGTGCGGGCGGCAGGAACAGCCGCGCAGGTTGCCGCAAAAGAAGGCGATTACGTCACGCTGAAACTGCCCTCAACGGAAGTTCGGATGGTGCGTAAAGAGTGTTACGCCACGATCGGACAAGTCGGCAACACCGATCACCGCAACCAATCTTTAGGAAAAGCGGGACGCAAGCGCCATTTAGGGCGGCGTCCGGAAGTGCGCGGTAGCGTGATGAACCCCGTGGATCACCCGCACGGTGGCGGTGAAGGACGGGCCCCGATCGGTCGTTCTGGGCCGGTCACTCCGTGGGGTGTTCCGACATTGGGCTACAAAACTCGCAAGAAGAAGAAACTCAGCAACGCCTTGATCGTGCGTCGTCGTCGTAAGACTTCCAAGCGCGGACGTGGCGGACGGGAATCGTAATTTAGGGAGACGGTAAACATGGCACGCTCACTGAAAAAAGGCCCCTTCGTCGCTGACCACTTGATGAAAAAAGTCGAAGCGGCACGGGCAAACAACACTAACCAAGTGATCAGAACTTGGTCACGCGCTTCGACCATTCTGCCGCAGATGATCGGACTGACGATCGCCGTTCATAACGGTCGCACGCACGTTCCGGTTTATGTTAGCGAACAAATGGTCGGGCACAAGCTCGGAGAATTCGCACCGACGCGAACCTTCCGGGGACACGCAGGCGGCGATAAGAAATCGCGTCGATAGGAGAGAATCATGGCGACTCAAACACCAGGAGAAGTAAAAGCGGTTGCCCGCTACATTCGGATGTCACCGTTTAAGGTGCGTCGGGTTCTAGACCAAATTCGCGGTCGTTCCTATCGGGAAGCGCTGATTATTCTAGAGTTCATGCCGTACCGAGCGTGTGACCCCGTGCTGAAAGTTCTACGATCGGCGGCAGCAAACGCCGAGCACAACGAAGGACTAAACCGCGCTGATTTAATTGTGAGTCAAGCGTTTGCGGATCAAGGGCCCGTTCTGAAGCGGTTTCGACCGAGAGCGCAAGGACGAGCTTATCAAATTCGCAAACCGACCTGTCACATTACGATCGGCGTTGCTCCGGGCGCGGAATCATAAAGAGGAACTTATGGGACAAAAGATTAATCCAAACGGGTTTCGGCTCGGTGTAATCAAAGACCACCGCTCCCGTTGGTATGCCGATCCGAATCGCTACCCGGAACTGCTGAAGGAAGACTACAAAATTCGGAATTTCTTTATGAAAAACCCGAAGAATTTGGACAACCTGAAAAAGCCCGGAATTTCCGAGATTCGCGTTGAGCGTAAGGCAGACCAAATCGATTTAGAGATTCGGACCTCGCGACCGGGCGTGGTTGTTGGTCGAGGCGGGGCGGGAATCGAAGTGCTGCGGACGAACTTGCAGCAAGAGTTAGGCAGCAGCGATCGTCAAATCCGCATCAACGTGGTGGAAGTGGCGCGAGTCGATGCCGATGCCATGCTGATCGGGGAATACATCGCAGAACAGCTAGAGCGACGGGTTTCGTTTCGTCGCGTGGTGCGTCAAGCGATTCAACGGGCGCAGCGTGCCGGAATCGAAGGCATCAAGATTCAGGTGAGCGGACGACTGAACGGAGCTGAAATTGCGCGTCCAGAATCGTCTCGTGAAGGCAGCGTTCCGTTGCACACGCTAAGAGCCGATATCGATTACGCCTACACGACCGCTCAAACGATCTACGGAACGTTAGGGATCAAAGTGTGGGTGTTCAAAGGTGAGATTCTGCCCGGACAAGAGATTCCGGTGGAAACGCCTGCGAACAATCAACAGCCGCGTCGTCGTCAACAGCGTCGCCGTCAGCAATTTGAAGATCGATCGAACGAGGGATAACCGATGCGGAGTGAGGTCATTCCTCGTTCCTGCATCTCCCTTATCTTCCTTATCTCAACTGGAATCGAGTCATGTTAAGCCCAAGAAGAACAAAATTCCGCAAACAGCAGCGCGGCCGAATGACTGGATTGGCAACACGCGGCAGCGATCTCAGCTTTGGAGATTACGGTTTGCAGGCGCTAGAGCCATCCTGGATTACGTCGCGTCAAATCGAAGCGAGTCGTCGTGCAATGACGCGCTACATTCGTCGGGGTGGAAAAATCTGGATTCGCATTTTCCCGGATAAGCCCGTGACCATGCGCCCCGCAGAAACCCGGATGGGATCAGGTAAAGGTGCCCCTGAATATTGGGTTGCCGTTGTCAAACCCGGACGGGTTCTGTTTGAAATTGCTGGAGTGAGCGAAGAAATTGCTCGCGAAGCGATGCGCCTTGCTCAGTTTAAGCTCCCCATCAAAACGAAGTTTATTATTCGTCCTCAGATGGAAGCCGCCCCAGAAGTACAGGAAACGGAGTCATAAATCATGCCGCTTCCCAAAATCGAAGAAGCTCGGAATCTCAACGATGAGGCACTTTCAGAACAAATTCTTGCCGCTAAGCGCGAGCTGTTTGATCTGCGAATGCAAAAAGGAACTCGTCAACTTGAAAAACCTCATCAGTTCAAGCACGTTAAACATCGCTTAGCGCAGTTGTTGACGGTTGAACGCGAACGGCAATTAAAAGGCGCTGATACGGAGTAAAACCGCAATGGCAGTTAAAGAAAGAGTTGGCTTAGTCGTCAGCGACAAAATGGATAAAACCGTTGTGGTGGCGGTCGAAAACCGTGCTGCTCACCCGAAGTACGGCAAAATTGTCGTTCGGACAAAGCGCTACAAAGCCCACGACGAAGAAAACAAATGTAAAACGGGCGATCGCGTCCGCATTCAGGAAACCCGCCCGCTTAGCCGCACCAAACGATGGGCTGTGCTTGAAATCCTGAACAATTCCGCTCAAGCGTAAGCAAGGAAACGATCATGATTCAACAAGAAACTTATCTCAACGTGGCTGACAATAGCGGTGCTCGGAAGCTGATGTGCATCCGGGTATTGGGCGGAAGCGGTCGGCGCTATGCAGGAGTCGGCGATATTATCGTCGCTGTTGTCAAAGACGCGATCCCGAATATGGCCGTGAAGAAGTCAGATGTCGTGAAAGCGGTAATCGTTCGCACCAAGAAAACGATGCGGCGCGATAGCGGCATGAGCATTCGGTTTGATGACAATGCTGCTGTGTTGATCAACAACGACGGTAACCCCAGAGGTACGCGGGTTTTTGGGCCGGTGGCTCGTGAGCTGCGCGACAAAAACTTCACCAAGATTGTATCCCTCGCTCCGGAGGTGCTGTAAATGGCGTACAAAACCAAAAAATCAACGACGCGCCAGAAGATGCACGTCAAAAAAGGCGACACCGTGCAGGTGATTGCTGGCAGTGACAAAGGCAAAGTGGGCGAAATCGTGCAAATCTTCCCCAAGATGAGCAAAGTGGTTGTGCAAGGCGTGAACATCAAAACCAAGCACATCAAACCCAAGCAAGAAGGCGAAACGGGTCGCATCGAAACTTATGAATTTCCGATTCATAGCTCGAATGTGATGCTGTACTCGAACAAGCAAAAAGTGGCGTCGCGCATCGGCTACACCTTCACCGAAGACGGTCGGAAAGTGCGAATGCTCAAAAAAACGGGCGAAATCATCGATTAGCCCTTAACCCATATGCCCTGACCAAGCCCAGGGAAAGGATCACATTATGCCTGACATGAAAGCGACCTACCAAGAAAAAGTCGTTCCCAAACTAACCGAGCAGTTCAGCTACAAAAACGTTCATGAAGTGCCCAAACTCGTCAAAATCACCGTCAACCGGGGATTAGGCGAAGCGTCTCAGAATGCGAAAGCGCTTGAAGCATCTGTCAACGAACTCGCAATCATCACTGGTCAAAAGCCTGTTGTAACCCGCGCTAAAAAAGCGATCGCAGGCTTCAAACTCCGTCAAGGGATGCCAGTAGGGGTGATGGTGACGCTGAGATCCGATCGTATGTATGCCTTTATGGATCGTTTAGTCAACCTGGCACTGCCTCGGATTCGGGACTTTCGCGGCATCAGCCCGAAAAGCTTCGATGGCCGCGGCAACTACACGCTGGGTCTGAGAGAGCAGTTGATTTTTCCAGAAATCGAGTACGACAGCATCGATCAGATTCGCGGAATGGACATTTCAATCATTACAACTGCCAGCACCGATGAAGAAGGACGCGCCTTGCTCAAAGAGCTAGGAATGCCGTTCCGGGACTAATGCAGTTAAATTCAAGAGGCAACTATGGCAGCTAACGACACCATCGCAGATATGCTGACGCGCATTCGGAACGCAAGCTTGGCGCGTCATGAAACGACTGAAGTTCCATCCACCAAAATGACCCGCAGCATCGCGAAAGTGCTTTCTGAAGAAGGCTTTATCGCGTCTTATGAAGAAGTCGGTGAAGATCCGAAAAAACAAATTGTTTTGTCCTTGAAGTACAAAGGCAAAAACCGCAAGCCGATCATCACGGCCCTCAAGCGAGTGAGCCGTCCGGGTTTGCGCGTGTACTCGAACCGCAAAGATTTGCCTCGCGTGTTGGGGGGAATTGGCATTGCGATCGTGTCCACGTCAAGCGGCATTATGACCGATCGCGATGCTCGGAAAACGGGCGTGGGCGGCGAAGTCCTCTGTTACGTTTGGTAAGCGTTAGTTCGTGAATCAAAGGAGAGTTCTGTTATGTCTCGAATTGGAAAACGTCCGATCGCGATCCCTGCAAAGGTGACAGTGACGATCGACGGTCAAAAAGTCAGTGTTAAAGGCCCAAAAGGTGAACTGTCGCGGGTGCTGCCTGCGGGAGTCACCGTTAATCAAGAAGGCGAAAATATCAACGTCAACCGCGTCGATGAATCGCGCATGGCTCGTGAGCGTCATGGCTTGTGCCGCACTCTGGTTGCCAACATGGTTGACGGCGTTTCTAACGGCTTTCAGCGTCGCTTAGAAATTCAAGGGGTCGGTTATCGGGCGGCGGTTCAAGGCAAGAATCTGAACCTCAACATGGGCTATAGTCATCCGGTGACGATCGAACCGCCGGACGGCATTCAGTTTGCGGTTGAAGCGAATACAAACGTCATCGTCACCGGAATCGATAAAGAAATCGTGGGAAATACCGCCGCAAAAATCCGCGCCGTGCGTCCACCCGAACCGTATAAAGGCAAGGGCATTCGCTATGCGGGCGAGGCGGTTCGTCGGAAGGTCGGTAAAGCAGGCGGTAAGAAGAAATAAGCCATGAGTACTACAAGTCGAAAAGAATCTACAAAGCGGCGGCACAGCCGAATTCGTCGTCGCGTTTCGGGAACGTCCGATCGTCCCCGGTTAGCCGTGTACAAATCGAACCAGCATATTTATGTGCAGGTGATCGATGACGTCGCTCAAAGCACGCTCGTTTCCGCATCGACGATCGATCCCGAACTTAAAGCAAAGGTCGAATCGGGTGCAAACTGCTCGGCGGCGGCAGAAGTCGGAAGGCTCGTGGCTCAGCGTGCGATCGCAAAAGGCATTCAGCAAGTGGTGTTCGATCGAGGCGGTAATCTTTATCACGGTCGCGTTCAGACCTTAGCGGATGCTGCCCGTGAAGCTGGTTTAAATTTCTAGGAGCGTCAACATGGCGAAAGCTAACAAAAAAGAAAAACGAACTCGCGAAAAAGAAAGCGACTGGCAAGAACGGGTGGTTCAGATTCGTCGGGTAACCAAAGTGGTCAAGGGCGGTAAGAAACTGAGCTTTAGAGCGATCGTCGTCGTCGGTAACGAGCGCGGTCAAGTCGGCGTCGGCGTCGGCAAAGCCAGCGACGTGATCGGGGCGGTGAAAAAAGGCGTTGCAGACGGTAAAAAACACTTGATCGACGTGCCGCTCACGAAAGCGAACTCGATTCCTCATCCGGCAACGGGTACAGGCGGCGGCGCAAAAGTGATGATGCGTCCGGCAGCTCCGGGTACCGGGGTAATTGCTGGGGGCGCTGTTCGGACTGTGCTTGAGCTTGCAGGCGTGAAAAACATCCTCGCAAAGCAGCTTGGATCGGATAACCCGCTCAACAACGCTCGCGCTGCCGTTACTGCTCTTGAAGGATTGCGGACGCTGGCAGACGTGGCTGAAGAGCGCGGAATCGCGGTTGAAAAACTCTACGCTTAATTTATTCGGGCAGGTGTTTCACTTGCCCAACTCACCCCAACTTAAACACGTATGAGATTAGAAGATGCTGTACCCCAAAAGGGGTCAACCAAGCGCAAGCGCCGAATTGGTCGGGGAATCTCGGCAGGTCAAGGCGCAAGCGGCGGTTATGGAATGCGCGGTCAAAAGTCTCGATCGGGTCGCCCAACTCGCCCCGGTTTTGAAGGCGGTCAAACGCCTCTGTATCGTCGATTGCCGAAGTTAAAACACTTCACGGTGATCAACCGCCCGCAATACACCGAAGTCAACGTGGGCGATTTTGCTGAACTGGCTGCAAATTCGGAAGTGACGCTGGCTTCGCTGATTGAAGCAGGCGTGACGACGACCGATGATGGCCCATTGAAAGTTCTCGGGGGCGGCGATTTGTCGGTGAAGCTGACAGTGAAAGCGGCTGCCTTTACTGAAGGTGCTCGTCAGAAGATCGAAGCGGCTGGCGGAAGCTGTGAGATTGGTTAGAGCTAGCAACTAAAAGTTTTTTAAAAACCTATGCTGAGCCTGTGGGTGCAGCGTAGGTTTTTGAGTTTAGAGGTTGTGAGGGCTGTAGGATTGCTTACAAGTAGGAGTCATGTTTGGTTCGTTCTAGTGTTATTTCTCTACAATGATTGGTTGTCCATCTAACTCTTGCTTTGTGGCATCGGATATTTCCCAAATTAATATCAAGATATCTGTAAGAATAGTTGCAAAAGCATATTTAATTATGCTGAAAATTACCCCGAAATTTTTCCATTCCTGATAGATAGCACGTTTCTCTTTATTGGTGTGCGCGATATCTCCATAAACAAATACCTTAAATATTTCTCGATTAGTAAATAGCTTTTCACCGCAAGCAATCCCTATTCCTCCCGGGTGATCTAGGTAAGAGTTTAACTGGTCACGTTTTTCACTAAAAAAGTCTTTCCACTCCCTTGATAACCCAGGATCGTCTAATAATTCTGCAATACGCCAAATGGAGATGCAATCATTGTTCTGAAAAAACATTCGTAGCGTAAGAATGCAAGAACCTATAAATTCACTCTCAGGAATAGTATGTTCAACCTCTCCAGGTAAATTGAACTTTATTCTTAAGAATAAATCACTTTCTAGAATAGACTCTGCAAATCTTTCTCCTTTAAGTAAATCAGCTTTTTCTACAAATAATTCAAGCGTTTGCCGCGTTGTGATTTCCACAATTAGTTCCTTTCCATTTACTTCTCTTTAATCAGCTCAACAGAACTACTTAATTAGAGAGATAGCATCCTCTAATTTGTGTGGTTAAAGGCAGCTATCACTTACTCTGAAGCTGCTAAACGAAAATTGAGAGTTGCTTCATCTAACATCATTTTTATATGAAGAATTCAGATTGTTCAAGATTATAATGCTCTCACTTTATTCTAAGTCGATCGCTTATTTCTACCTGAGTAGTCTGTCGTATTCTGCATGAGAGCCAATCCAAAACCAAGCCATTTCATCCCCATCCTCAACAGCAACGGCTCGATAATGAATTCCCACACGCACAGACCAAAATCGACCCACTTTTTTGAAGTGGAGTGATGGATATTGAGGGTTTTGTTTGAGTAATTCGTAGCATCGATCGGCTAAATCTTGTACTTCATTTGGCAATTGTCGATAGTGATACCAGAAATCCGGCGTCGCTCGGTGTTTCACAGATTAGTACAACGCCCTTCTTTTAGATCCTTCAATGCTTTTTCTGCCAATGCGTCTAGCCGTCCAGCAGCCACATCTGCTTCAAATTGCTCATCCCAACACTTTGCATCAAACTTGGCAAACCAATCCCGAAAAGCGGCAAGGTCTTCTGGAGACAGTTGGCTGACAGCTTCTTCAATTTCGTTTAACGGACTCATAATTCAGGAAGTCAGACGATTCTTATCCTCTCATTCAACTATACAAGAATTTTCAAACTGCAAATCGAGAAGAATTCACACAGCAATCTCGACAGTCTGCGCAACTGGCTCAAGTAATTCCGGTTATTGGCAACCACGAGCCACCCTTCGATCGCATCCTTCGTTGGCACACGATCGATCATTTATAAATACGTCCTACTTCTATTAAATTCTCAATATCGAAGCCATATCTATAGTCGCCTAAAAGCTGCCTTTATTTTAGGACTGCAACGCATAAAGCTTAATGCCGTATCTGCTTTAGTATCGTTAGAAGCTCACGTGTTATTGCAGAACTTTTACTAGCAAAAGTTGACCCGACCCGCCGCTTCTACAAAAGCTTGAAATAACCGTTGATGCGCTGGATGCGTTGCCGAGAGTTCTGGATGCCATTGCAGCGCCAGCATCCACGGATGTTGCTCGTGCTCTAACGCTTCGATCGAGCCATCCGCCGCCTGAGCCGCTAAGCGCCAACCCATTGGAACGCTTTGAGCCGCTTGATGATGCCAAGACACGATCGGCATTGCCTCAACTTCTAAGATTTCATTCAGTCGGGTTTCGGGCGTGATTAAAACATCGTGCTCGATCGGGCGGCGTGGATGATCTAATCGATGCACCACTAAATCGCCATAAACATCCGGCATATGCGGCACAAGCTGACCGCCACTGGCAACCGTCAAGATTTGCATTCCGCGACAAATGCCGAGAACGGGAATGTTCGATGCGATCGCACGTTTAGCAAGATGGAATTCAAACTGGTCTCGATCGTCGTCGGTGCCGTAAATCGTGGGGTGCATTTCGCCATCATACAAGGCGGGATGAATGTCACCTCCGCCAGAGAAAATTAGGCCGTCTAAAGTATCTATTAGACGCTGGGTTTGTGAGGAAGGCGGTAATAAAATCGCCGTTCCACCCGCTGCTTGAACGGCATCAACGTAGGTACCAGGGAGGATATATTCTCCTGCGTCGTTGCGGCTGTGCGTTGTGATTCCGATAATAGGTGACATATAAACAAATTTTGTAGTAGAAATCCATTTTAAAGTAACGCTTTGGAATTCTACTGCTACACGGGTTACTAGCTCGAAGCACTGGTGTAAAACCGCAGCGCAAATCGCCAGAAAAAGCGAGACACCAATAAAAGCGCGATCGCTAACGCCGCCGCTACGATCGTAGCTCCAATTTGAACGCGCCCCAGCATGGCTTCTGCTGGAATCGTTGTCAAAAACGCCACCGGAACAATAAACGTAAAAAAGAATCGATACGCGACTGGATACGCCGCCATCGGATACCGCCCCGCTTCGAGCAATCCGCGCAATACTTCAGTCACGTTATAGATCTTGACAAACCAAATGCTAGTTGCACCTAACATGAACCACAAACTATATAGAATTGCAAATCCAAAAATCAATGGAATTACACTAAGAAGATAAGCACGAGCACCAATGCCTAATCGATTGCCAGCATACAGAATTGTGATAATCCCGAAAATAATATCGGGTAATCCCCAGGGTGATACTGTGTGTGCTGATAACCAAAACTGTGAGCTAATCGGTTTGAGCAATACAAAATCGAGCGTTCCTTCTTGAACGTGTCGCACAATGCGATTGAGATTTGGAGCGAGAAACGTACTCGAAAAGCCCTCCAGCAGAGTAAAGACCCCGACTACAATCAGCGCTTCTTCCCAACGCCATCCGGTGAAGGTGTATCCGGTTTGATAAAACAAAAACAAGCTAAATAAGCTGCCAATCAATCCGCCGAAGCTTGTAAACGTGGAGATTAGAAAGTTGACGCGGTACTCAAGTTCTGCCGCGATCGCCGTACTCCAAAATAATCTTAAAACTCGCCAATACCGCTTCATGCGCCCATTCCCGAATATTGTTTTAAGCCGCGTCGCCATAGCCAGCGATTAATCACAAAAAATAATCCACACCAGCCAATCATGATCGAAAATCCTTGAAGGTAGTTAACGGGCAAACCGACTAAGATACTGGCGGGAAAATTAACAAGATAAGGAAACGGCGTAAATAGCGCGATCGTTCTCACCGTTTGCGGAAACACTTCTAATGGAGCAATGACTCCGGATAAAAACAAGTAAAACAAAAACCAAAATTCTTGCAGCGAACTTGCTCGTTCTGTCCAAAATGCTAACATTGCCAACGTGTATTGAATTAAGAAATTCAATGCAAATGATAATGCGATCGCTAATATAAACAATACGATCGCTAAAAAGCTAGGCGTCCAAATTGCACTAGGATAAAGAATAAAAAATAAAACAATTAGCAAAATTGCAAACGGAACGCGAGCAAGCCGCTCTGACACATGAGAAAAAACATGATGCCAGGCTGGATCAAGCGGTTGCAGCAATCGAAACGATAATTTTCCTTCAACGACTTCGCGCTCAAACTCCCAAATCACCCAGACAACGGTTAATTGACGCACCAAAAACACTGCCAAAAAATACCGCGCAAAATCCGTAGGCGATAATCCAAAATTACTTTGCCTTGCTGCCTGCGTCCAAACGCCCATTAAAATAATTGGCAGCGATCCCGACAATACCCACAGCAAAAGCTCAGCGCGATACTCCACCATGTAAGCGTAGTACACGATCGCTAACGTTCTGACAATGCGAAAAAACCGTTTCATAATCGCGCAAATCCCTTTTTACATCCAAGTGCTCGAAGTATTTCCCTCTTTAGTCGGAACTTTGCTCAAGCTGAAGCTGTTTCAATTCGTGCATCACGCGATCGCGACTTGCACTTAAATGCTTCACCATCATCGCGATCGCGCCGTCAACGTTGCGATCGACAATTGCTTGATAAATTTGCCGATGCTCTTGTCGAATCTCTAAAACCTTCGGATTGTGGCGTAGCGTTTGTATTCGTAAAAGCGCCATTTTATCAAACACTTGATCGAGCAGCGACATCAGCCACAAATTTCCCGAACTTTTTGCAATCAAGCGGTGAAACTGATAATCCAAATCGAGGAGTTGAACGTGCGACGAATTTAGATGAGTTTGCTCGGCTTGCGTCACGATCGTATTGAGCATTTCTAATTGCTCTCCGGTTGCCGACTCACACGCGCCCGTGATCGAAAGCTGCTCTAACGCCAAACGACAGTCATAAAGCTGGATGGCATCTTGAATCGAAAACGTTGCCACGCGCAGCGTTCCGGCGTCATCGATCGACAGCAATTCTTCTTGCTGAAGCTGCTTTAAGGCTTCGCGAATCGGGGTACGGCTCACGTGCAGTTGTTTTGCAAGCTGCGTTTCGATTAATCGATCGCCGGGTGCAAGTTCGCCCGACAAAATCGCCGATCGTAATGCTTGGTATGCCTGCGCCTGCAACGACTGGCTACGCGGAATAGACCGCAGCGTTTCCTTTGGCGTTTGCGCAACTCGATCCAAATCTTGACTCCTTGACACGGTAAATCAGTCTTTCACGCTTGAATTAGAATGCTGCAATCACAACATCATCCTAATTCAAGTCGTCTTCGATTCGTCCGGTTGCAAAGCTAGAACGGAATTTGACCCATCGAGGGATGCCCTTTTGAGGGAAGCGCCTTGAGGTAGTGCAGAAATTCTAAAAGCTCGTTTTCAGTTAGTTCGGCGCGGGTTTTCTTGCCGTAGGTGTCTTGTAGGTAAGTGCTGCCTTGTTTTTTGGTCCAGCCGATGCGCTCGATTTCGGTTCCGATTTGAGCGATCGCGTCGGATAGATCGATCGGCTCGGATCGGGGCGGCTCTTCTTCAAACGCAGGCGTTTCATCGTAGCTGTAATCCTCAAACTTAGGCGGCGCAGGTTTGCGATTCGCTTCGCGGAGTTCCATAGAAGCGTCTAACCCAGGGAAATCTATGAGATCCGAAGGTGGCGCGATCGGTTCTTCTTTCTTTTTGCGCGTCACTTTTTTAGCGGGTTCAGCCGATGTCTCGATTTCTTCAAGCGGGTGTGGCGCAGGGCTGATGGCAGGCGTCGTTGGTGCAACCTCGATCGGCGGCAAAACTGCTTCGACCTCAGAACTGCGCGACCCGCCGATTTCGTAGGACGGCTCTGCGATCGCGGGATCAATTGCAGGTTCAGGCGCTTTGATCGGCTCGCTGACAAAGCGCGGCGTGGCGTCAAACGCCAGCATCGGAGAAATGCCCAATACTTCCATCGCCCGGATTCGCGCTCGATCTTCGGCAACTTCAATTTTTTCGGCGGCGGCCATTCCGGTTGCCATCAGCGTCGTGCCGACCTGCACGATCGCTCGCACTACAAATTGCCCGTCGTGCACCTGCACGAGTTCCGAAATCAATGCGCCTTGCGGAAAGCGGCTTCGCAGTTGCGCAAATAAACTGTGTCCTTGAGACGAAAGCGCTCCCGCAGGCGCATTTTCACTAGTTCCGAGAGAAAATAGGTCGGAATGGGGATTTGTCGGCATAAGATTCGCTGCGATCATAATCATTCCTGGCGACTTTGGACGAACAGAGTTTATAGGGTACAAGATTATCTCTGATTTCGATCGTTTTACAATTGAAATAATGAAGGTAAAAGGTCTTGCACAATACTGGTCATTTTGCAATCCGATTGTTATAGTTAAACGTCTTGTTGGGTTTGGTGTTCACTCTTTGTCTGAAGCTTAAGAAATGATTAATAGAAACGTCCCTCCACAAGGTCAGGAACCGCTTCGGATTCAGTTTGAGCGCCAAATTAAGCGGATTCTCAGAGATGTTTTGCGCATGGGGGCTTTGGTTGAACGATCGTGCAATTTGGCGCGGGAAGCGCTGTTCGATCGCGATCTCGAAGCGGCAGAAAAAATTCACAAGCAAGATAAAAAGATCGATCGACTCTACAAACAAATCGAGCTTGACTGCGTGAATTTAATCGCCCTGCAATCGCCAGTTGCTCAGGATTTAAGATTGCTGAGCGCGTTAATGCAGCTTGTTCGCGATTTAGAGCGCATTGGAGATTATGCCAAAAATCTCGGTGATGTGGCAATCCGTTTATTTCCCTATCCCGACTCGCCGCACATCGGGCAGATTCGGCAAATGTTCGATCGCTGTCGAGCGATGTTGGCGCTTTCTTTGAAGTCGCTTTCTGATTTAGATGCAGAATCGGGGTTAGATGTGCGCCATCGCGATGATGCGGTTGATTTAGATTATGAAACGCTGTACAACCTGCTGGCTCAGCAGCAAAACGTGCCGGGAATTGTTGAACCGATCGTTCTTCAAGTGCTGGTGATTCGGCATTTAGAGCGAATGGCGGATCACGCGGCGAACATCGGGAAGCGGGTGGCGTATATTGTGACAGGGCAACGCTGAGCATTTACCGAAGAAATGGGGCGTTCTGGACGTGTCGATCGGAAATGAACCGATCGTCCAACAACTCGTCAAGAACCTCACCCAAAGCAATCTAACCTTTGTACATGACGTAAGTTCGGAATAACAAACTGGCTTAAATGTGCTACGGATGGATTAGCGGCTTGTTGCCGCAGATGCACGAATTAGCAGGTTGTTGCCCCAGATGCCTGGCGAATGAATTCGCCAAGCTTAACCGGAACTGACGTTAATATTAATCGCCAGGCGTCTTGTGCAACCCTCAAGGCGCGTTCAAGCCATTGGTAATTCCAGCCTCACATTATAGCTTTATGGTGAGACGCCTGCGGTTCGCCTTCTAAATCCTCTTGAACACAGCGATCGGTGTGGACATCGTAGTTTTAAAGCGATCGCGGTGCACAGAATTTTCGATCGCGATCGCTTTGCGGTTCCTGCCACGAATACGCAAAATGACTAATCGACGAAATTTGTCCAGCAAACGGGCGCAGCGCTTCCATTTGCACTTCTAGCGGCGGGCGATTGCTCACAGGTTGTTGCCAAATTCCCGCGAGTACGGGTTCTACTTGCGTTCCGGACGGAGCTTGGCTTAACACGCGCCGCACCTGAGCCACAATACAATCTGCGCGATCGCACGTCGCATACGACATCGGATGCCATTCAATGTTGCTTGGAAATCGATCCCACGGCTGCAATCGTGAATCGAACCCGCCGCCGATCGTGCTGTTCCCTTCTGGAAAAAACACCGCTCCTGCTGATAATCCTGCTTTTTGTACCGGATAAATTGCCAAATTTAGAAAATCTACAACGCCCTGCATCGCGTGAGCGACACTCAAGCGCCACAAATCCGATTGCAAAATCGAAGCGCGTTGCGCGATCGAGCCGCCTGCGTCAACGCTCGATGGCGTCCGCCCTTGCCACATCGGAATTTTTTCGTTGGGAAACAGTTTGTCAACGGCCACAACATCGTTCGGTGTGAGAAAACCGCGATCGACGTAGCGCTTAATCAGTTCGCGTCCTTTGTTGTTTAAGGCACGATCGTACAAAGCTTGTCGAGCGGCATCGCCGTAAATCCACAAATCTTGAACGCTGGTCGCAACCGAGGCAACGCCTCGACTGCGCGGATAGCGAATGTAATCGAACAGCACGCCATCGGGTCGGCGCTTCAGAACTTCTCGCACCATGCGGTAATAATCTTGCTTTGCTGCGGTGCTATACGGATCGATAAATGCTTCATCGCGATTGAGCGTGCCTAAATCGGTGCCGAGTCCGGCTAAGGTGTTGGCGGTTAAGCTGGTTTGTCCACGTCCGTTGCGCAGTAAAGCTAATTGCTTATCGGGCTTGATGGCGTAGCTGTAGCCGAAGTTCATGCTAAACATCCAGGCGTAAACCTTTAAGCCGCGTTGTCGTCCTTTTTGAATCACTTGATCTAAAAGATCGACATTGTTAGGAGATTGAACCACCGATTGCCATGCGGTCGGATTGTCCAAAGCAGGCAGCAAGACTTGGCCGTTAGAAAACGTTTCGAGATAAATTTCGTTGTAGCCGCGATCGACGATGCGATCGAGGACTTCGTCGATCGCGCCCGGACGGGCATCACATTGATACAGCCTGAGCCAAATGGCTTGCGTTTTGAGCCAGTTTTGAGCGCGGCACTGACGCAGTTGAGCGGCTTGTTTTGCTAAAATTTCGGCGTAGCGTGCTCCCGCTTGGGGATCGCGTCGAGCGGCGTCTTTTTCATTAATTCCTTGCGTAGTTTGCTGACAGTAAGGTAAAAAGTCCGCTTGAGCGCTACGGCTCCAAATGCCTTGCGCAATCAAGCTGGTGATTAAAATCGCAATGGAAACAGGTGCAATAATAAGCGTCTTGCAGTGAAATACAGACGCTTGACGAGAAAAGAGCGGTAGCTTCGCTCCACGGAGTGATCGCATAACTCAAACAAAACCTTCAAACGGAGTGAATATCACAAATTTGAAGAGAAGTCCTCAAAGTCGTCGAAACCAAAAAGCACAATCAACCGGGGAAACACTCAAAAGTGTATCGTTTTACGTCCAAGCTTCTGAATTTACACACAAGGATTTCATCGATGTATTGCATTGATTAATTTAACTTGATCGGAGGATTGTTTTAGCCGCTTGATTTGAATCGCGCCCGCGTTTAATGAAATAATCTGCAAATTCGCCAGGTAGGGCACGTTCAAGCGATGCGTTATGCCATCACGCTAAATTAACGCTCCATTGCCTCGATCGACTTCGGCACCCCAGCCGTTAATATTTCATGTCCAGTTTGCGTCACCAGCACGTCATCTTCGATGCGAATGCCAATTCCCCGCCAGCGCTCCGGGACTTCGGGCTGTCCTTCGATCGGTTGAAAGTCCGCTCGAATATAAATGCCAGGCTCAACGGTCACGACTTGCCCCGGTTGAAATGTTTGCCAAGTTTCGCCGATTTGCCGCACGCCTACATCATGCACATCTAAACCCAGCCAGTGACCTGTTCCGTGCATAAAGAAGGCTTTGTACTTTTCTTCTTTGATGATTTCTTCGATGTCGCCTTGCAGCAAGCCTAAATTCATTAAGCCTTCAGTGATCGTTCGGACAGCCGCATCGTGAAACTGATTCCAAGCGTTTCCGGGTTGAACCTGCTCGATCGCGTTTAATTGCGCATTTAACACCAGTTCGTACAGAATTCGTTGTTCTTCGGTGAATTTGTTGCCTACCGGATACGTGCGCGTAATATCGGAGTTGTAATACGCATACGAACAGCCTGCGTCGATTAGCAGCAGTTCACCGTTCTGCATTTGGCGCGTGTTTTCGGTGTAGTGCAAAATGCAGGAGTTTGCGCCCGACGCCACGATCGACGGATACGCCGCCCCCAATCCACCCCGTAACCGGAATAAATGCTCTATTTCTGCCTGAATCACGTATTCGTATAATCCAGGTTTGCGAATTTCTAACGCGAGGTTGTGAGCTTCAACGGCGATCGCGACCGCTTTTCGCATTAATGCTAATTCGCTTTCGCTTTTAATTTGGCGTAACGGATGCAGCAACGGACCAGGATCTTCGATCGCGATCGGGCCGACTCCTTTACGATCGTAAGTTGCCATAAATCGTTGCCATAGCTGCATAATTCGATGATTGAAGCTTTGATCGCGCCCTAAATGGTAGTAGATGCGATCGGCTTTTTCGACGTATTTAGGCAACTGCTCATCGAGTTCCTCGATCGGATAAGCGGCATCGGCTCCGTAGATTTCTTTGGCGGCATCTACGCCGATTCTGTAGCCGCTCCAGGTTTCCCGATCGCGATCTTTGGGCTGCACAAACAGAATAAACTTGTGCTCTTCGTGCCAGGGCGCAAACACAGCAACGGAATTCGCTTCGTTAAATCCGGTCAGATAAAAGAAATCGCTTTCTTGGCGGAAATTGTATTCGACATCGTTGTGCATTACCGCCGTTGGTGCTGAGCGAAAAATTGCGCTTCCGTTGCCGATTTTGGACACAAAGCGATCGCGCCGTTGCTGAAATTCTGCGTACATGGAAACCCAACAAGTAAAGGACAGGGATACCCCTGTTAAAATTTGTAGCTCATAACTTGAATCACCATGCCGCTTTTTGGCAAATCCGATCGAGAAATCGACACCGAATCTCCGCCCCGACGAATCGGCGTTCCGCTCATTTGACTCAAAAAGGCGTCAACGCCGACAATATCGCATTGTCCTTTTGCGGCTTGCGTGCGGTATTGAGTCGGCACCACAATTCTGGGATTGAGAACCGAAAGCGCTTGTTTAGCTTCGTCGGCCGTGTAAGCTTTCGCGCCGCCGCCAACGGGAATAAATACCACGTCCGGCGACCCCAAGAGGATTTTTTGCTCTAGCGTAATCGGAGCCGCAATGCCGCCTAAATGCAAAACCGTTAAGCCGTTTTGAGTCCAACGCCAGGCAATATTGCGCCCAAAGCGTTTACCGCCGATACGATCGTGATCGGTTGCAATGCCTTGAATTCTTAATCCACCGAGATCATACGTTCCCGATTCGTACAGCACCTTCGGATTTCCCGGCGCGACATCAACTGCGCCTTCGTCAAAAAGCTGACTGCTGATCATCACGATATTGGCGCTGACTTTCGGCGATCGATATCCCGCCGTACAGCCGACCGTGCGAAACGGATTAATTAAAATACGCTGTCCGCTTCCGGTAAACAAAAAGCTAGTATGCCCTAAATACTGCACACCGAGCGATCCCGATTGAGCCTGGGCGCTCGAACTGCGCAAAGCGCAAACCATTGTTGCCAGTCCCGCACCTGCACACCGCACAAATTGTCTTCGTTTCATGCTCCTCAAACCCCGTCGCGTGTCATTTCACTTTGTGATCGGTAATCTCTTGCAAAAAGTTCCTGAGTAGCTGCTTTCCCGAATCGGTGAGCACGCTTTCAGGATGAAACTGCACGCCCTGAATATGCGGATACTGACGATGCCGAACGCCCATGATCGTTTGATCATCGACCCATGCCGTAATTTCGAGCACCTCTGGACAGCTTTGCCGATCGATCACCAAACTATGATACCGAGTTGCGGTCATCGGATTGACGAGTCCGGCAAACACGCCGGAATTTGTGTGATGCACTTCAGAGGTTTTGCCGTGCATTAAAACCGGAGCCGAAACAATATCGCCGCCAAACACCTGCCCGATGGTTTGATGTCCAAGACAAACACCTAAGATCGGCGTCTCGGTTCCGAGTTGGCGAATTAGCTCGATCGAAATGCCTGCATCTTCGGGGCGTCCCGGTCCTGGCGAAATTACGATGCCATCGGGGTTGAGAGTACGGACTTGATCGATCGTAATTTGATCGTTGCGGTGCACTTCAATCTCGCTGGCGATCGGAAACTCGGTTCCCAATTCTCCCAGGTACTGTACCAAGTTGTAGGTAAAACTATCGTAGTTATCAATCACCAGAATCATAAGCGATCGTTCCCGCCGTCTGTGTTTTCCCAGTGTATCGCTCATCGATTCAGGCAACAAAAAAGGGGCGTACCGTCACGCCCCCGATCGTTTCTCAATCACAACAATTACGCCGTTGTGCCTGTTGCAAACATTTCATCGTAATCCTGCGAGAAGTTCGATCTCACATCAGCAAATTCTCCTGACGATACTGCTTCGTTCAGCGTGCTAAACACGGCACGAGCATAAATCGCGGCTTGATCAGCTTCAACGCCTGCTTTGTTGCAAATGCGCTGATAGAATTCTTCGATCGGGAAGTGATCGCCCATTTCGCCTTCGCGTCCGAGCAGATATTGCTGCAATTCTGGGGCGAGTTGAGCGGCAAGCTGAGCGCATTCGTTGCCTAAAATCCGCTCACGCACGGTTTCAAGTACGGCTTGAGTCGCTTTGATTGCCGTATCGCGTGAATCGAGCTGAGCCGCCGTTTGAACGTGTTTGATGAACTGATTGTATTCCATGATTTGAGTCCAAGTGTGAAGAATAATTACAACTATTTTTTATTGACGGATAAGGAAAATCCGTATTTGGGTGGAGATCTTAGTAGCGAAAAACCGCCGCGATCGGCGCTTCTACTGGCATTTTTCTCGGTTCAACCGCATACACAACGCCTCCATTAATCAAGGTTTGAATCGCGGCGGCGTCGAGTAAATCTTCGTCTCCGGGCTGGGCTTCAGCGTGGATTTGAATTTCGTTTGCCATCGGGTCAAATCTGCCCCAGCGCTGCACGCCAACCGGAACAAATAGCTGCTGCACCCGCCCGTAATACGCCGCCGGAACCGTTTCTTCGATTTTGGTAGAAATCAATTCGGTGTTAGACAAATCGTGATAGTAATTCGCCGCATCTTCTTGCGCTTTTACAAAATGCGGTTCAACGATCGTCCAAGCTTCTGCGTGTAATTCGCTCGGTTTTTCGATTTTAACGTTTCCGGTAATTCCGGTTTCAAGCAAGTGCGGATAGGTGTTGGCTTCACTATAAATCGGCATCAAATAATCCACGCAAGCTAACACTAACGGAGCGCGTTTATCGCGCAGAAATTCATGCATGACGCGATCGATTTGATGGAAAAATTGCCCGTAGTCTTTTTTCACATCGTCGCGATCGCCCGCTCCTTGTCCGTGATAAACCCCGGCACCCGTCGAGGAATTGCTAAAGCTTGATGATCCAGCAGACGTGCCAATCCGAAACTGTCCTTCTGCGGCGGTTTCGTCGTACTGCAACGTGTCATCCATGTTCTGAGGCAGATCAGGCAGCGTAATTTCTTGAATGCTGTTGCGATCGCCCTCGAATAATTTCACTTCTTTTTGGCTCAAGGTCAAAATGTAAAACGTTCCGTCCCCGGTTAGCAACGGCAAAAGCGGTTTGAGATGAAACTGATCGGTTACAACCACTAATTCAGCAAAATCACGCGGCACTTTGTAGTAGCGATAAAATCCTTCAGTCACATAAATGGCTAAACCGCGATCTTGCTGCTGCCAGAAATCATCTTCGCGATCGAGGTCTTCGCTCATCGATCGCAAAAATTCAGTTGCTTCGTCTTCGCTGTATCCGTTTTCAACTAATTTTTGCTGAGCCGTTTTCACTAAGTTCTTAAATCGAATGCTATTTTGTCGAGTTTCTGCACCTGCCACAACCGTTGGCATATAGATTGATACACACAATCCTTTGGGTTGCTCGACTAGCGATTTAACTTCTTCAACTGTTAAAGCACTCACTCTATAACCTCCAGTGTTAAATACCTTGTGGAGATGAAACCGAACTGTGATTTCATCTCCTGTTTAATTCAGGACTGACCTGGTATTAACGGTAGTGATTGTGTTGATCATCACCGTCCATCTCAAGGACTAATCCCCGAAAATTGATTTTGCGGCAGTCTTCAGGGCTTGACCGACTGATCGATGCTCTTGCAAAAAGACTCGCGCACAGTTGCGCCCCGGCAATCCTGAAATTGATCCGCCCGGATGCGTGCCTGCGCCCGTAAGGTAAAGCCCCTCGATCGGCGTGGCGTAGTTCGCAATCTCTGGAAGCGGACGGAAACACATCATCTGCTCGAAGCTCATGTCGAGGTGATAATAGTTTCCACCGAGCATTCCAACGCGCTCTTCGAGTTCCGGCGGGCTTTCGATGTGCCGCGCAATAATCGAATTTGGTAGATTCGGAGCGTACTGAGCGAATTTTGCAAGAACGCGATCGGCAACCTGATTTTTCAACTCCTCAGTCCATCCGGTGCCTTTCATGCCCGTTCCTTCTTTACCAGAAATTTGATACGGCACAAAGAACTCAATCCACAGCGTATGCTTTCCTTCCGGTGCCATGCTCGGATCAAGAACTGTCGGCACAACCGCATACATCGACGGATCTTCATCGGGAATGCGGCCGATGTTTGGGTCGGTATGAGCCAGTTCAACCTGGTTGACCGAATCCGCGATCAGCACCGATCCCATCATGTACTCGTCGCGATGATCGTATTGCTCAAAACGAGGTGCTTCGCCCAGAGCACAATCAATTTTGAGAATCGCTTCGTTGTGGTTGGCAATGCGTCGATCGACGCGCTCTCGTAACTTCGCATCGACATCGCGTTCATCCAGCAACTGTAGAAACACGCGCTTCGCATCCAAGCTCGAAATCACGCCAGCTTTAGCGCGAATTTCCTCACCGTTTTCCAGTCGCACCCCAACCGCCCGCTTGTCATCGACTAAGATTTGCTTAACGCCTTTGCCCGTGAGAATTTCACCGCCCAAAGCCTGCACGCAGCGCACCAAAGCGGTTGTCACCATTCCGGTTCCGCCACGCGGTCGAGCCATGCCGGGATTGTGCCGCAGCGACATCATCATCGCGCCGATCGACATCGTTTTTTGTGAAGGTGGATTGCTCAGTTCTGCCGAAAGCCGCGCTAAAGGCGCTTTGACAAATTCAGAATCAAACAGTTCTTCGAGCTGATTTTGCGGACTGGATAAAATCGTGCGAATCAAATCCAGCGTTTCATCGCCCGATCCAGCCAGCGAGAAAACGTCTTTCAGGTGCTTGAATTGATAATTGCCGATAATCTCAACGATCGACTTAGGAGGCGCATTGAAAACAGGCTGCGTCAGCTTGATAATATGCTGCCAAAAATCATTATATTCGCGGTATTTCTCGGCGTCGCGGGGACTAAACTTAGCGATTTCGGCGCAGGTTTTTTCAACAGATCTGTGAGCGAGAAAATACTTGCCGTCTGGATGCGGACAAAACACGGTTGGATCGCAGAATAAATACTCCAAGCCGTACCGCTCAAGCTCTAATTCTTGCACCACTGAACCCAGATGAATAAACACGTGGTTAATGGCGCAGGGATTAAACCTAAAGCCGGGTGCCTCTTGGGGCATTAGCTCTTCAGTAGTGGCACCACCGCCCGGAATGTCTCGCCGCTCTAAAACCAGCACGCGATATCCGGCTTTGAGCAAATAAGCGGCGCAAGTCAGACCGTTGTGCCCTGCGCCGATCATGATTACATCGTAGTCTTGCATTCGTTCTAACGTTATGAGGATTGATTCGAGTCTGTTGCAGATTCGGCTGGGCGTTCTAATGCCGCAGGATTAGTCGGAGTAACATCTTGATCATCTCGCGAAAAATCCGGCTCTGTTGGGGTATCGCCTGGATTGAGATCAATCAAACCGTTTTGATTGGTGTTTGGTTTTTCTGCGTTGCTTTTGTGGCTTGCGTGTCCGCTCATAACTCCATTCCTGTTCTAAATAACTTTATTTTAGGATTGCAATCACAGGCAGCGTTAACGACGAATGCGCTGTTTTCAAAACCCCTATTTCTATTCAAATTACTTTCAGTCAGGCTTAATCTACCTTGAGGAGAATCTGTGTCAGAATTGACAATTCTTTGTAGAGCACCTAGTGCAGAGGTAGACGCCTACAACAGCAAGGCTGACCTATTTATAGAGGTGATTCTCTCTACCATGCGTCAGAGTATAGATAAGGATTAGCAACGATCTGTAATATTTTTGGCGGCAAATTGCAGGGCTTCACTTATGGCACGCGACTTTACGATCGACACCCGACAATTCATCAACGATTTTCGCCAAGACGTTTGGGAGTTTGGCAATCTCGCTTGGCTGTTTGCGTTGAGCGATCGCATGGTGACTGCGTTTTCTCACGGGTTGCCGTCAGCGATCGATTTGACTCAGGTGTTTACGATCGCGTTTCTCGCGATTTGCTGGCTATTCCTTGATCCGAATTCCGACCAAACGGCTGAGAAGATTTACAATGCCTTTCAGCCTACTTTTTCAGCGCCGTTGCCGTTTACGCCTGCGCCACCGACTTTAGAAAAGCTTCAGCGTTTAGGGTATCAGCAAACTTCGATTTGGCGCGGTTGGAAGGTTCGACATACCGTGATTCCAAACCCGCGTAGTCCGATGCCTGTGATCTTTGTGCATGGGTTTGGCGGCTCGATCGGGCATTGGCGACAAAACATGTCTGCGCTCTCGCAGTATCACAGCGTGTACGCGATCGATTTACTCGGCTTTGGAGCGTCCGACAAGCCCGATATCGAGTACTCGGTTGATTTGTGGGTTGATCAGCTTTATAACTTTTGGCAAACCTATGTAGGGAAGCCTGTGATTTTGGTAGGAAATTCGATCGGCTCGCTGGTTTGCTCAGCAACAGCCGCCGCTCATCCAGAAATGGTAAGCGGTGTAGCGATGATTAGCTTGCCGGATACAGCTAGCCATCATGAAGCAGTGCCTGCGATCGCGCGTCCATTTCTGCGGGGCGTGCAAGCGATTTTCTTATCTCCGTTGCTGCTGTATCCGTTGTTTTATTTGCTGCGTCAACCCTGGATTATTCGCCACTGGGCCGGATTGGCGTATGCGTGCAAAGAAGCCGTCACCGATGAACTGCTAGAAATTCTTACCAAGCCCGCTCACGAACGCAACTCAGCACGAGCGTTTGGAGCGATTTTGCGAGCAATGACGAGTCCGCGCTTTAGTCCGAGTGTGCGATCGATTTTAAGCAAAATTGAAATGCCGTCGCTGCTGCTGTGGGGCAAGCAAGACCGCATGATTCCCTCTGCCTCGGCAAAACAGTTTTTGGCTTACAATCCTAATCTTCAGCTTGTGGAACTCGATAACGCAGGTCATTGCGCTCATGATGAATGCCCCGATCGCGTTAATTCTGAGCTTGTGAAGTGGATTCAAGCAAAAGTATTGAGCGCAAAAACGACTCGAATTATTCGGTAATTGCTAGGAGTTGGTTTAAACCTCCTAGACGTCGCCCGCTTACTCGCAAACAAATTGCGGGCGGACTAGAGCCGCAGCGCAGAGTTTTAAGACGCACCCTAGCTCCTCACGATTCCTAAACTCGCATTAAAAACTTTGAAAAGATATGAAACAATTGAACTGGGCTACTGGCTTCTGATTAGCAGTAGTTTAGGGATTCAATGCAGCACGATCGTCTTTCAACCGGGATTCCAGGACTCGATAAAATTCTAGATGGTGGACTGATCGCTCAGCGAGCTTACTTAGTTCGCGGCGGGCCTGGGGCCGGTAAAACCACGCTGGGAGTCGAGTTTTTAGCAGCAGGCGTCGCGCAAAACGAATCGACGCTCTTTATTTCCCTTGAAGAAGCAGAATCGCAAGTCCGATTCAACGCCGATTGCTTAGGCTTTGATTTGCACGCCGTCGCGTTTCTCGACCTCAGCCCGAATTCAGACTTTTTTACCGAAGTTGAAACCTACGACATTTTTTCTCCGGCTGAGGTCGAGCGAGAACCCACCACGCAGCGCATTGTCGAACGAGTCGAGCAGCTTCAACCCAAGCGAGTGTTTATCGATGCGATGACGCAGTTTCGCTATTTATCGAGCGATGTATTTCAGTTTCGTAAGCAGGTGCTGTCGTTTCTGCGGTTTTTGCTCGAACAAGGTGCAACCGTGCTGTTTGCCTCAGAAAGTAGCGAATCGACGCCGGATGACGATTTGCAGTTTATGAGCGATGGCGTGATTAATTTGCAGCGCGACGACGGCGATCGCCACCTCAGCGTGACCAAGTTTCGCGGCTCTGATTTTCAATCGGGATTGCACACGCTGCGATTGCTCAATACAGGAATGGCTGTTTTTCCTCGCCTTCAACCCGAACGCTACGAACGAGACTTTAAGCTAGAGCCAGTTTCATCCGGTGTAAGCGAACTCGACGCCATGCTAAAAGGTGGCATCGAGCGCGGTACCGTTACAGTGGTAACAGGCCCTACCGGAGTTGGTAAAACGTCGCTCGGCGTTCAGTTTGTCAAAGCGGCAGCAGAACGCACAGAGCGATCGGTGCTTTACACGTTCGAGGAGGCAGCCAGCACGCTCATTCAACGCGCCGAATCGATCGGCACACCCGTACAGCAAATGATCGAGGCGGGCACGTTGTCGATCGTCTCGGTTGAGCCACTGCATTTGAGTCCCGATGAGTTTGCGAATATGGTGCGGCAAGAAGTTGAGCAGCAGCACGTCCGGCTGGTGATGATCGATAGCATTGCAGGCTACAAACTCTCGGTGCGGGGAACGGATTTGGTCATGCATCTTCATGCGTTGTGCAAGTATCTGCAAAACGTTGGCATGACCGTGATTTTAGTCAACGAAACCGAAAACATTACCGGAGATTTTCGAGCGACCGAAATTGGCATCAGCTATCTGGCAGACAACATCGTGTTTTTGCGCTATTTAGAAATGCACGGCGAAATGCGCAAAGCGATCGGCGTGCTCAAAAAGCGACTTTCCGATTTTGAGCGCACGCTGCGAGAATTAGACATCACGCCAGAAGGGATTAAAGTCGGCCAACCTTTGAGCCGCCTGCGCGGCGTTCTAACGGG
This sequence comes from uncultured bacterium, assembly GCA_964250455.1. Classification (GTDB taxonomy): domain Bacteria; phylum Cyanobacteriota; class Cyanobacteriia; order Leptolyngbyales; family Leptolyngbyaceae; genus CAXUFL01. Next base: position 45,454 of record CAXUFL010000010.1, on the reverse strand, counting down.
CATTCCAGACTGGATCAACGATCGTGACGTCTGATCCTGCGCGAATTTTGGCGCTCGATCGCAATCGTCGCAATCTAGAGTTGCTCGGTCAATTTCTCAAGCAGCAAGGCTACGAGGTTTTGCCAGCAATCCGTTTTGAGGACGTTGCTCAAATTCTGATCGAATCTCCTAAAATTGATTTAGCACTCATTGATATTTCTGGATTTGATGCCAGCATCTGGACGGTGTGCGAACAGCTTCGTGAACAGGAAGTCCCTTTTTTGGTGATTTCACCGCGTCATCATGCCGCTATTCAACAAGCGAGCATTGCGCACGGAGCGTTAGGACTGTTAGGAAAGCCTCTGGTTATGCGGGAGTTTTCGCAGCTAATTCGAGCGTTGCTGAAAGGAACGGAATGAATCGAATTCTGATACTGATAGAACACCGCGAAAATCGTCGTTTGTTGTCAGAATGCCTGAGTCCACGCTACACCGTAATTGAGCCAGAGTGGAACGAAAGCAGCGTCAACGAATCGCTGCTGTCGGAGCGGTTTGATTTGTGCATTATTTGCGGTCGAGGATTAAGCCGACTGTGGCAAGAGGTGCAAAATCGACGTGCGGCCGAACAGCCTGTTTTGCTGCCTTTTCTTTTAGCCACGAATCGCCAAGATGTTAGCTATGTGACGCGGCAAGTGTGGCAAAGCGTGGATGAACTAATCACGCAGCCGATCGAGAAAATCGAGTTGCAGGCGCGAGTTGAAATTTTGCTGCGATCGCGCTTGCTGTCTTCGCGGCTTCAAGCGTGTGAATCGTTAACAGAACAGCAAATTGCCGCCCGACAGCAGGCAGAAGTGAAGCGCGATCGAGCGCTTTCGGCTCAGCGCTACAGCGACGAACAGTTTCGCCAAATGGCAGAAATCATTCCGAGCGTATTTTGGCTGTTTGATATTGCAACAAACGAGCCGATCTATATCAGCCCCGCTTACGATGCAATTTGGGGTCGATCACGAGAAGATCTCTACGCTAACTTTAGCGGTTGGATCGAAACCATTCACCCGGACGATCGCGCCCAGATGCAGACCGCTCCGGATCGCTGTTTGGCGAATGGTTCTAGCGATGAAAAATATCGCATCGTTCGTCCCGATCGGTCGGTGCGGTGGATTCGCGATCGTGGCTTTGTGATTTATGACGCCGACGGACGACCTTCGCGGCTGGCAGGCGTGGCTGAAGATGTCACCGATCGAATGCAAATCGAACTCGAACGCGAATTGTTGCTTGTGCGTGAACAAGCAGCCCGCGCCGAAGCCGAAACTGCTAATCGCATCAAAGATGAATTTCTCGCGGTGCTGTCTCACGAACTGAGAACGCCGATGAATCCGATTCTCGGCTGGTCAAAGCTATTGCAGCAAGGCAATCTCGATGCCGCACGAGCCGCCCAAGCAATCGCCACGATCGAACGCAACGCCAAACTTCAGGTGCAGTTGATCGATGATTTGCTGGATATCTCGCGAATTTTGCGCGGCAAGCTGGCTTTAAACCCGTTTCCGGTGCCGTTGGCTTCGGTGATTTCGGCGGCGATCGACACGGTGTGTTTAGCCGTTGAAGCAAAATCTATTCATCTAAACGTCAGGCTGGATCCGAATGTCGCACCCGTGCTCGGAGATGCCACGCGCTTGCAGCAGGTTGTGTGGAATCTTTTAACGAATGCGATTAAATTTACGCCCGCAGGCGGTCAAATTACCGTTGAACTAATTCAGCAGCAAAACCAAGCGCAAATTCAGGTTAAAGATACGGGAAAAGGAATTCATCCCGACTTTTTGCCATTTGTGTTTGAGCATTTTCGGCAAGAAGATGGAGCCACCACGCGCAAGTTTGGTGGTTTAGGGTTGGGATTGGCGATCGTGCGTCAAATTATCGAGCTTCACGGCGGCACGGTGAGCGTCACAAGCCCGGGTGAAGGACAAGGTGCAACGTTTACGGTTTGCATTCCGTTTGCATCTGGAATCGGTGAAGCACCTGATCCTATTCGTTTGTCACAATCCAACGTTGACTTAAGCGGTGTCCAAATTTTAGTGGTCGATGATGAGGCAGATTCGCGAGAATTTATTGCGTTTGCTTTACAGGAAGCAGGCGCGATCGTGCAGGTTGCGGCGACGGGTGCTGAAGCGCTTCAGCTCTTTACTCAATCCCCACCGGATCTTTTAATTAGCGATATCGGAATGCCAGAAATGGATGGCTATATGCTAATCCGTCACATTCGAGATCTCACCGCTCAGCAAGGGCGAGACGTTCCGGCGATCGCGCTAACAGCTTATGCGGGTGAAGCCGATGAACAGCGATCGCACTTTGTTGGGTTTCAAAAGCACATTCCGAAGCCGATCGATCCGGTTGCAGGCATTGCCGCGATTTCTGAACTGATTCGCTTTTCTAAAAACGCTTGAGCGATCAAAGACGCCTTCAGTCGCACCCGCATCTGAGGCACCGACCCGCCCCTCAACCGATTCAGACCCCATTGAAGCTATTGGTGATCCCGGACTCAGGTTGGCTAGATCACCGCGTGTATTTCCTCGATCGAAGCGCTCCAATCTGCGCCAATAATTCTTCTTGCTCTTTTGAAGCGTTGAGCGTTTGGGCGATCGAGAACGCTTGCTGATAATAGTTCTCGGCAACCGTGAAATCTTTTTTAGCGCGATGATGCTGTGCCATCAGCTTGAGCGACGCTAAAAGCTGCCAAGCATTATCGCCATTAGTTGCCATTGCCAATCGCTGATTTAACGCTTCAACGTAATTGCGATCTTGACCTAATCCTTGAAACGCCAAAATCATACCGTCAAGCGATCGGAACTGCGCGTCGCGATTTTGAGCTTGTTGTGCGAGAAACATCGCTTGGCGATGCGAAACATAAGCCGATCGATAATCTCGAACGGCAAGATAAGCATCTCCTAAGTTATTCAGCGTATTCGCGCTACCCAACGGATCACCGGATACGCTGCGAAAGTTTCTGGCTTGCTCTAAAAGCGCGATCGCCTCGCGATACTGACCGTTAGTATAAGCAGCTAAGCCTAGATTGCTCAGCGACACGCCTTGTCCGGCAGAATGCTGAATTGATCGCGCAAGCTGTAAGCCATTCGCAAACGATTGCTGCGCTTCTGAAACTTTAGCGCGTTTGAGTAAAATGGTTCCGACGTTGTTGTAGCCGTAGATTTGTCGCGCCACGTCGTTTTCATCGCGGGCGATCGCTAAACTGCGTCGAAAGGCATCTTCCGCCGCGTCGATCTGACCTGCATTCGCGTAAACGATGCCGAGTAAATCATAGACTCGCGCTTGAGCGGGAACGTCTTTGACTTCGTGATACAGCCTTAAAGCGTGCTGCCATGATTCAATTGCCTGAGCGAGATTTCCGGATTGCTGCGCTTGTTTGCCGAGTTCAACCACGCGATCGGCGCTCGATCGCGTCGCGCTTTGAGTGCCGTTGTTGTAGGGAATCTGAAGTTGACGATCGAGATCCGACGCAAAGCTAGGAGATGCAACGACCGTTCCCAGCACAAACGCGCCCACCACAATTTTCAAATCACGCTGATTCATTAGAGAAATTCAAGCTCTTCTAAACGGTCATCGAGATCGCCAGTTTCCGATCCCTCTGGTTTAGAATTCCCCGTAAAATAGATTGTTCTAATGTCTTCGGGTAAAAGTTTTTGCAGCGCTTGATAGCCGTTTTGTAAGTGCTCTCTAACTTCGGCGGGCGTGACGGTTTCGCCTTCTGCCTGCAAATAGGCTGCAATCCGCGCTTCGCTCCAGCGAAACGTTTGCGCCATGATCACCATTAATCGAATCGCAGGCGGCAACTGCTCTAAAGCACGATCGAGGTAGCACCAAAACGGCGGTGAAGCGGCTTTGATGTCGTAATGGATTTCTTCAACCGGAGGTAGGTCAGCTTCGTTGATGCCCGATGCAGTCACCGACAATAGCCAGGTTTGAAATGTGGTTCCGCCTTCGCTAAATGCTCGTAAATCTGCGCCTGCAAGCTCATAAAATACATGCCGCCAAATCATCGCAAGTAGGTATTCCGCTTGCACAGGCGATCGCGCCGAACGTTCGATCAGCGTGTACATAATCGGACTGTAGCGACAAAACAACGCAATAAAATACTGTCCTGAATCGGGACAGCGCTGAAATAACGTCAAAAGTTCCTGATCGCTGTGATAAAACAACGCTTTAACGATCGGGTGGTTTGCCTCTGGAAAGGTTGGAATCGGCACAGCTAATTGCTCAGTTGAACGTCAAGTGAATACCTAATATATACAAAGTCACTGACGATCGACACAGATTTTTCGCTTACGGGCGTTCGTGGGTCGTGACAATTGCAATATTAAGGCGCATTGTATGAAATTTCAGCGAACTTCGTTAATCTTGGTGCTGCTGGCAGGTTTGCTCGGAGGCTTTGTTTATTTCTCAGAAACGCGAAAACCTGCGCAACCCGAACAAGCTCAATCTGACTCAAAGCCAATTTTTGATTTCAAAGAAGGCGATGTGCAGGCGGTGACCGTTCAAACTCCAAAGCAAACGGTTGCCTTTGAGAAAACAAACTCGTTGTGGATCGTGCAAACGCCTGAACGATCGCCTGCCGATGAAAGCGCGATCGTTTACCTGATCAATCTGCTTGCGACCGGGAAAAGTAACCAACCGATCGTCGTTCCCGTTGCGCGTCAGTCTGAATTCGGATTAACTCAGCCGATTGCGACGATCGACTTCAAACTAGCCAATCAAAAAGCGCATCGTTTGATTTTAGGAAAGCCAAATTTCAATCGCAACTTTTTATATGCCGTAGCCGATCCGCCTGCAAATGCCGCTCAAAATCAATCGGTGCTGCTGGTGCCGATCGAGTTTCAAAACGCCGTTGATCGACCGATCGCAGATTGGAAACGCGACAAACCAAAACCGAAACTTTCCCCTAGTCCTAACGCCTCTGCAAGCCCACGATCGACGCCTTGAAGATAACAGACCCAACCCGCCTGGCGACTAAAGTCGCGGCTAATCGAACCAAGTCCGCCTGGTGCGGACTAAGTTTAGAGTTTATCGTGAGCCGCCTAATCGCGGATTTTGTTTGTGTAGCCGCATAGCCGCTCGTCTCTTGCGAAGCTAGTGGCAATGCGCGCAGCCAATAGCAGTCGCCGAATCTATTCAGAACTCACGCTATGCCGATGCACCCACGGCTGAGAGATCCTTAAGTCGAACTTTGATGCCGTATTCTGGACGCAGCGTAATCGACGGTTGCGGCACGATCGGGAATCCTGGTTCAAGATCAAGCGCGAATCGCTGCGCGATCGTTGCGAGCAGCAGCACTGCTTCCATTCGTGCAAATCCTTGACCGATGCAAATTCGCGGGCCGTCGCCGAACGGAATGTAAACGCCACGCGGCAAACTTTTCTCAAACGCCTCCGTCCAGCGCTCTGGCTGAAACGCTTCGGGATTGTCAAAATATTTTGGATGACGATGCATTGTCCATTGACTGAGCATGATCACCGTTCCTTGTTGAATCTCAACATCGCCGATCGTGCAGTCGTGTGCGGCTTCGCGTCCAAAAATCGACACGGGCGGATAAAGCCGCATCGATTCTTTGATCACTTGCTCGGTGTAAGGCAAACGGCGAATATCCTCGATCGTCGGCGATCGTCCTTGCAAGACTTGCTGAAGTTCTGTTTGAAGTTTTTGCCGTGCTTCGGGATGTTGCGCCAAAAGCATCCATGTCCACGAGAGCGCGTTTGCTGTGGTTTCGTGTCCTGCCAGCATGAGCGTTGCCAATTCATCGCGCAGCAGTTTATCGTCCATTTGCTCACCTGTATCTTCATCGCGGGCATCCATTAGCATTGACAGCAGATCGTTGGGGCGCTCGGTGCTGTTGCGACGTTGGCGAATCAAGCTGTAAATTGCTGCGTCCATTTCCGCGATCGCGTGTCGATACTGCACGTTTTCCGGTCGGGGAAACCATTCCCACGCCAGGAAATTCTGTCGCCGTTTGCTTTCAAACCAATGCATTGCAACATCAAGCGCATTGGCAACGACTTTTGCTTCGCCTTCATCAACTTCAGCGTTGAAAATACATTTCATCACGATTTCAAGCGTCAAGCGCATCATATCCGCGTGAATGTCATGCACTTCGCCATCGCGCCAACCGTCAACGATGCGATCGGTGTATTGCACCATAATCTCGCCGTAGCCGTTGATGCGCTTTTGATGAAACACGGGCTGAGCCAAGCGACGCTGCCAAAACCAAGATTCTCCTTCGGCAGTCAGTAAGCCTTCACCAAGCAGCGTTTTGAGCACGCGAAACCCACGGCTTTTGATAAACGTATCGCGATCGCGCAGAACCTGCTCGATAAAGTCAGGATTAAAAAGAACACAAGCGGGAGTAAGCGCCAAGCGCAACGGAACAATATCGCCATAATCGCGGCACTGCGTTAAAAATCCCAGTGGGTCTTGTGCTAAATCAACGAGATGACCGACGATCGTCGTGCCCTGGGGTGCGGGTAGCTCGAAGACATCCTGAGTCATGCAACACCTTTGCTGTATATCGTTTGACAGAAACGGTAATAGATTCAATCTCCAGTCTCCTCAGCAAAAAGAAGGATCTGAATTTAATTTTCTCAACCCGTTCTGAAAGTAATGCGATTCGTCTGGGGTAGAGACGCGATTCATTGCGTCTCTACCCCGATCTAGCGCGATCGTTCTGATTCGCTATTCTGCCGCCATCGTCGGCAATTGTTCCGGTGAAACTGTCACCGCCACTAATCGATCGGCACGCTTTACGTTCACGGTTAACTTACCATCGACACCGCTTTGATCGACCAAGCGCTGAATCGTGCTGACTTTATCGATCGCTTGATCGTTGACCGATTGAATCACATCTCCGGGTTTAAGTCCGGCTTTTGCCGCAGGCGTTCCACGACCCACTTGAACGACTAAAACACCTTGCTCATCATCTACATGCAAACGGCTGTTTGGCGCGTTATTCACATAGTCCTTTACTTGCGGATTCAGCGCCACCATTTGCACGCCGATGTACGGATGCGACACGCTTCCGGTTGTAATTAACTGTTGAGCAATCATGCGGGCAGTGTTAATCGGAATCGAAAATCCAAGTCCTTGCGTGCCTTGAATAATTGCGGTGTTGATGCCGATTACTTCACCCGACGCATTCAGCAACGGACCGCCGGAATTTCCCGGATTAATTGCCGCATCGGTTTGGATAAAGCCCACGCGCTTATCGGGCACGCCAATATCAACGCTCGATCGCTCGGTGCCGCTAATAACGCCAACCGTAACGGTTTCCTGCAAACCGAGCGGATTGCCGATCGCGATCGCCCACTGCCCTTGCCGCACTTTATCTGAATCGCCCAACACTACGGTTGGCAAATTATCTGCATCGACTTTGATCACGGCAACATCGGTAACGGGATCTTTGCCGAGCACTTTTCCTGAAAGCACGCGACCATCTTGAAACATCACGGTCACTTTGTCAGCGCTATCGACTACGTGCGCATTGGTCAAAATCTGACCCGCTTTGTTGATGACAAATCCCGACCCTAAGCCGCTTAATACTCGTCCGCCGCCGCCTGGAGGTGCTCCTAAAAACGGTCGAAGCGGATTGGGCACGTCGCCGCCCAGCGTTCGCGACACATTCACCTGAACCACTGCCGCTTCAGCCCGATCGACGGCTTGAGTGACAAAATTCGAGTCATCATTCCCAAAGGGCGCAGCTTGCACCGGAATCGCCCCGTTTAACAAAAGCAGTAGGGCACCGATCATCACCGCAAGCGGACTAAATCGTTTACGCATCTTGATTTCCTAGAGTTTAAACCTTGAAAAACTTTGACTAAAAATTGAGAACGCTGAAAGGCTATCAAGGCGGGTTCGATTGTCGGGACACGTCAAGACACAAAACCCGTTGCCTCGTCAAACAATTCTCGAAGCTATTGGCGATCGTACTAATCCTCGCTGGTTCGACTTCATTCCTGCGGCAGAATTTTCTAAGTTCAACGCTCAATCAAGCCCGATACAATTTGTTAAAATATAAAAGCGATCAGCCAAAATTACGAGAATCCCATCATCAAAATGAGCACTCAAAGCAACTCGTTTGAAATCGATAAAACAGACGCAGAATGGAAAGCATCGCTAACGCCCGAACAGTACCGCGTGTTACGTCAGCACGGCACGGAACGAGCGGGAACTAGCCCGCTCGATAAAGAGCACGGCAAAGGAACGTTTGTGTGTGCAGGCTGTGGAACGCCGTTATTCTCCTCAGAAACCAAGTTCAACAGTGGCACCGGATGGCCCAGCTTTTACGCACCGCTTGAAAACGCGATCGAAACCACAACGGATCGATCGCTGTTTATGACCCGAACCGAAGTGCATTGTGCTCACTGCGGCGGGCATTTAGGACACGTGTTTAACGACGGCCCACGCCCAACCGGAGAGCGCTACTGCATGAACGGCGTTTCGCTCGACTTCAAGCCAGAAGAATAAAAGCAGCGTTTTCGTTCCGCATCGAATGATCTATCGCAAGCTGGATGTTGCGTTCCAATGCTACACTAGACAATCCATCCAGCTTGCAAGCGATCGAATCTCGGAATGTTAAATCGACTCTCAATTGGCACCAAAATCGGTGCCGCTTTTGCGGCTGGACTTGCAGTTTTTGGCGCGATCGGCTTTGTTGCCTTCAAAGGAACCAATCAGCTTGTTGACACCAGCCGCAAAGAAGCGCACACATATCAGGTTTTAGGTGGACTCGAAGAAATTTTAGCCTTGCTGCGAGATGCGGAAACCGGACAGCGCGGCTTTTTGCTGACTAGAGAATCACGCTATCTAGAACCGTATAACAACTCGGTTGATAAAGTGAAGCAGCGAATGCGCGATCTGCGGGAGTTAATCAAAGATAATCCCGAACAGCAGCGCAATTTAGACTCACTCGAACCTTTAGTCGATGGAAAGCTGGCTGAGCTAAAAGAAACGCTGGATCTTGAACGCACACAAAGCGTTGAAGCCGCGCTCGCCGTTGTGCGCACGAATCGCGGCAAGCAGTTAATGGACAGCATTCGCACCACGATTCAGCGTATGGAATCGCGAGAGCGAGAATTATTGCAGCAGCGATCGGGCGCGGCAGAACTGGCAGCGCGAGATACGATCGCGTCGATCGGCTTTGGCACACCGCTAGGGATTTTAATCCTAGCCGTTTTGGGCGTCTTGCTGAATCGCCACATTGCTAAACCGTTGACCGGAGTTTCGCAAGCGGCAGAAAAGGTTTCTGACGGAGATATGAGCGTGCGCGTGCCGGAAAGCGATCGCCAAGATGAAGTCGGCATTTTGGGGCGGGCGTTTAATCATATGATTCGCACGCTGCAACTGACCACCACCGAAGCTGAAGCGCAAGCATGGCTTAAATCGAATTTGGCTGAATTCGGTCAAATTGTGCAGGGACAACGCGATTTAGAAACCGTTTCTCGATTAATGCTGTCGAATTTAGCGCCGCTCGTAGGCGCACAGCAAGGCGTTTTTTACCTGCTTGAAGACGGCGAAACGCCGATTTTGAAGCTTGTGAGCAGCTATGCCTATCAAGAACGCAAGCAGCTATCAAATCAGTTTCGCTTGGGTGAAGGGTTGGTTGGACAATGCGCCCTTGAGAAGCAACGCATTTTATTAACTGATGTTCCCAGCGATTATATTCGCATTCGATCGGGTTTAGGCGATGCACCCCCGCTAAATCTTTTAGTATTGCCGCTTTTGTTTGAGAATCAAGTTGTTGCCATAATCGAGTTAGCGTCTTTTCAGCGTTTTAGTGACATTCATTTAGCGTTGCTAGATCAGTTAGGTGCAAATTTTGGCATTGTGCTAAATACGATCGCGGCAGACATGCGCACACGACAGCTTTTAGTTGAAGCTCAAACGCTGGCAGAAGAATTACAGCATCAGCAAGAAGAGCTACAGCTTAGCAATCAGCGACTCCAAGAACAAACGGCAACACTCGAAGCATCGCAATTACAGCAACAGCAACAGCAAGAAGAATTGCGGCAATCTAACGAGGAATTACAGCAGCTTAACGAAGAACTAGAAGAAAAATCAGAATTATTAGCGGTACAAAAACGCGAAGTTGAACATAAAAATCAAGAAATTGAACAGGCTCAGGTTGCACTTCAAGAAAAAGCAGAGCAGTTAGCGCTCTCATCAAAATATAAATCGGAATTTTTAGCGAATATGTCGCATGAGTTGAGAACACCGCTCAACAGTTTATTGATTTTGGCAAAGATTCTCAGCGACAACGGAGATAGAAACTTAACGCAAAAGCAAGTTGAATACAGCCAAACCATTTATGCGGCGGGCAATGATTTGCTAACGCTAATTAATGACATTCTGGATTTGGCAAAAATTGAGTCGGGCACGATCGCGCTTGAAATCGAATCGCTGCGCTTTAGAGATCTGAAAATGGATCTCGATCGTACCTTCGCTCAGCTTGCGCAAAATAAAGGCTTGAATTTTACGATCGATCTCGATCCGAATCTGCCCGAAGCGATTTCGACCGACAGCAAACGCCTTCAGCAAGTTCTCAAAAATCTTTTAGCTAACGCCTTCAAATTCACCGATCAAGGCAGCGTTACGCTGAGTATTTCACCTACCTCGGATCAAGCAATGGTGGCATTTGCCGTGACCGATACTGGAATTGGCATCTCACCGGAAAAGCAAGAGTTAATTTTTGAAGCATTCCAGCAAGCCGACGGAACGACAAGCCGCAAATACGGCGGAACTGGCCTCGGATTATCGATTAGTCGAGAACTCGCGCAACGACTTGGCGGATATATCCGCTTGAGCAGCGAGCGCAGTCAAGGCAGCACGTTTACGCTGTATTTGCCAGAAGTACTTCATGCAACTGAGGCAGAATCGCCCACACCGCGCCGCTCAGAAATCAAAGTTTCCAAAATCGAAGCGCCTGAGCGAAAACCGATCGCCTTGTCGCCTCAGCCTCAAATGCCTATTTCGATTCCGTCTGAAGTGTCCGACGATCGAGACTCAATTCAAACGGGCGATCTGCCAGGGCAGATATCTCGAAGAGATCGTGTGCTCCTCGTAATCGAAGACGATATCAAATTCGTGCAGATTTTGATCGATATGGCGCGATCGCAGGGCTTCAAAGTGTTAGTCGCGACTCGTTCTCAAGCGGGTCTTGCATTAGCGCAACAGTTTAAACCGCAAGCCATCTTGCTCGATATTTACCTGCCCGATGTCGATGGCTGGACAGTGCTCGATCGATTAAAACGCGATCCTGAACTGCGCCATATTCCCGTGCACATTTTATCGAGCGATGACCAGCGACAGCGCGGTTTACAGGCGGGTGCGATCGCGTATCTGCAAAAACCCGTTTCACCCGAATCGCTGGGCGGATTGTTCAGCAACATCAAAGGATTTATCGATCGACCTGTTAGAAATTTACTAATCATCGAAGATGACACGGTTCAAGCTCAAAGCATCGTCGAATTGATCGGTGGCGTTGATGTTCATACAACGTCAGTGTCAACCGGAGCGGCAGCGCTAGAAGCATTGCAGCAGCAACAGGTTGATTGCGTGGTGATGGATCTCGGACTACCGGATATGAGCGGGTTTGACTTAATCGAGCAGATTAAACAAACCCCCGAACTGATGAACGTTCCGATCGTGGTTTACACCGGAAAAGAACTCACACGATCGCAAGAAACGCAGCTTAAGCGATTAGCAGAAACGATCATTATCAAAGATGTTCGATCGCCGGAACGCTTGCTTGATGAAACGGCACTTTTTCTACATCGCATTCAAGCAAATCTGCCGCAGCCGAAACGCCAAATGATCGAAGAATTGCGGCAAGCAGACACTGTATTAGCGAATAAAAAGATCTTGATTGTTGATGACGATGTACGCAATATTTTTGCGCTAACAAGCTTATTAGAGCGTTATCAAATGCAGGTTTTGTATGCCGAAAACGGGCGTGAAGGCATCGAAATGCTGAAAGCGAATTCTGACATCAATATCGTTTTAATGGATATCATGATGCCTGAAATGGACGGCTACGAAACAACTCAAGCAATTCGCCAACAGCCTGAATTTAAATCGCTTCCGATTATCGCACTCACGGCAAAAGCGATGCAGGGCGATCGAGAAAAATGCATCGAAGCAGGCACATCCGATTACATTACAAAACCCGTTGATACCGAACAATTGCTTTCACTGCTGCGCGTTTGGCTTTATCAATAATGCAATTCCTATTAGTTTGCTAGGGCATAAATTGATGCGCATGACCGTTAAGATTTACATCCCGTTAATGTGAACAATTCCTACAATTGATAGCGAACTTAAATCTTTTCTTTTCATTTTCTTTATACTCTAATTGCTCTGCACTCGGTTCGTCTTATGCACACCCATTCGCTCCTGGCGCTACCGTCTCTGGGGCAGGTGCTCGACCGTTTTCCGGTCACGGTAACGTCTGAAACGCTCGCAATCGCGGCGATCGCACTGATGCAGCACGAACGCACTCACTACGCGCTTGTGATGCATCACGAAACGATTTTAGGAATTCTAACCGAGCGGGATGTCATTCGCTCCCTAGCTGAAGGCATTGATTTATTAACCACTTCAATCAGTGACGTGATGACGCAAAACGTGATCACGGTGCAATATTCGGCAGGGCTTTCAACCGTTTTATCAACATTAATTCAGCATCAAATCCGGCAGGTTCCGATCGTGGATGAGGCCGATCGATTAATCGGAATTGTCACTGATAAACGCTTGCAAAAGGTGCTACAGCCGATCGATTTTTGGGCACAAGCCGAAGCAGAATCCGCCACTCGTCAGCGTGCCGAAGCAGCACTCTACCAACTGCACGAACGATTTACAATCGCGCTCGAAGCGGCGCAAATCGATGCGTGGGAGTGGGATTTGCGCACTGATCAAATCGTTTGGAAACCGTCAACAAAAAGCAGTTTTGCCGCAGTTGATACCGCTCAAACGTGGCGCGATCGTATTCATTCTGATGATTTACTCAAACTTGAATCGTGTTTGCAAACGGCACGCGATCGCCATCAAGATTACGACTGCGAATATCGGCTGCGCGACAAAGACGGCAATTTTCGTACCGTGGCGGCTTTTGGGCGGTTTCACTACAGCGACTCTGGCGACGCGATTCGCATGATTGGCATGATCCGCGATTTGAGCGATAGAAAACAGCTTGAAGCCCAGTTTCTACGGGCGCAGCGCCTTGAAAGTTTAGGAGCGCTTGCGAGCGGCATCGCCCACGATTTAAACAACGTGCTGACGCCGATTTTGGCAGTGTCGCAGTATTTGCAACTGCGCTTTCCGATGCTCGACGATCGCAATCAGCAAATGTTAAAAATGCTAGAAACGAACGCCAGACGCGGCGCAGATTTAGTGAAGCAGGTGCTTTCGTTTGCGCGAGGGGTCGAAGGTCGGCGCGTATTGCTGCAAGTCGGACATTTGCTGGCTGAAATTGCTCAGGTGATGCGCCGCACGTTTCCGAAATCGATCGAGGTTCGCACGCAGGTTTCAACGCCGACGCTGTGGATGGTTCTAGCTGACGCTACGCAACTGCATCAAGTCATTTTCAATTTGTGCATTAATGCCCGCGATGCAATGCCCGATGGCGGAGTTTTAACGATCGCTGCGGAAAATTGCACGATCGACGAGTCGTTTGTAATGGCACATTCCGAAGCGCAAGTTGGCGCTTACATTGTGATCACCGTGTCTGATACTGGAACGGGTATTCCGCCCCAGATTTTGAGCCATATTTTTGAACCGTTTTTCACAACTAAAGACATCGGACAAGGAACCGGACTTGGATTGTCAACGGCGATCGAGATTCTCAAAACGCACAACGGATTTATCCAGGTGTCAAGCGCGATCGATCAAGGCACGAGTTTTCAGGTGTATCTGCCTGCGATCGAGCGTTGTGCAACCTCGAAAACCGATGCAGTCAACGCTTTAGAAAACGCTGACAAAACTAAATCTCTAATAGGTCACGGTGAACTGATTTTAATTGTCGATGACGAAGCGCCCGTACAAGATGTCGTAAAAACTGTACTTGAGGAGCATCATTATCGAGTGATTACGGCGGCAAATGGCGTGGAAGCGATCGCGCAATACACCCGCCATCAGCAAGAAATTCGCTTAGTGATTATGGATATTATGATGCCGTCAATGGGAGGATTAACGGCAATTAAAACGCTACAAAAAATAGATCCTAAACTCAGAATCATCGCAACAAGCGGATTGATCACAACGACATATCTGAATGAGCTTGCTAATGCAGGCGTTGAGTCAGTACTACCAAAACCTTATGCCGCTCCAGATTTGTTGAAATCAATCAGTCAAATTTTGGGAGACGTATCGTAGGAGTGGCTAAAAATTCTCAGCAACAAGCGCAACATTAATTGTTATCGTTTATCTGTCTCAAACGGTAACTCAGGGAAAAGTGATATAGAGACGAAACTAGGATTTGAGTACGATCGCCAGGGCGACATTCTCTACATCAACCAGCGCAGACCCTATTCTGGACAAGACTCCGAAGAGATTGAGTCTGGCGTTATTGCTCGTTTGAATCTCACTACCAAAGAAATCGAGAATCTTGAGATTCTTTTCAAAACGCCTTCAAGAAAACCCACTGCTTGAGTTGCCTGTTATTGCAAATTTACGCCTTGCAGCATTTTAGCGTGTAAAAAAGCGCCCAAGTTGCCTTAGACGCTTTTATAAAATTCGGACTGTTTTAGCTTAATGCATCTGCACCTGCAACTACTTCAAGCAGTTCTTGCGTAATCGCTGCCTGACGCGCCTTGTTATACGACAACGTAAGCGACCCAATCAGGTTACTTGCGTTCTCGCTGGCGTTGTTCATTGCCGTCATTCTCGCAGCCAGTTCACTCGCCGCCGATTCTTGCAGCGCTCGAAGAAGCTGGTTATTCAAGTACAACGGCAACAGCGCATCAAGAATCTGTACCGGATCTTGCTCGAAGATCATGTCCTGCGGGAAGTTCTGCATTTGCGGCGCGTCTACTCGCTCGCGCTCCACTTGAAACTGTCCACTCCGAGACGTTAAGCGGAAAATTTCATCGTCGGAAACCTCCAAACCTTGCGGATCAAGGGGTAGAAGCGTTTGAACAACCGGACGCGAGCTAATCAGAGACACAAAGCGCGTGTAGATTAACTCAACCCGATCGACCTCTTCCGACAAAAACAGCGACAAAATCGCATCGGCAATTTGTGACGCTTCCGCCGCCGTTGGAACTTGCTCTAAGCCTGCGTAATCTGCGGCGATCGGATACTCTCGACGCTGAAAGTACTGAGTCGATTTCCGGCCCACCACCACCATTTTGTAGTTGATGCCTTCGGCTTTGAGTTCTTTAGCGCGGCTTTCAGCTCGACGAATAATGTTCGAGTTGTACGCCCCGCAAAGACCTCGATCGCCCGAAATCACCAAAATTCCCACTGTCTGAACGTCGCGCTTTCTTAATAGCGGTAGGTTGGCTTCTTCAAACCGCAATCGAGCTTGCAGACCGAACAAAACTTGCGCTAAGCGATCGGCAAACGGACGAGTCGCAATCACTTGTTCTTGAGCACGACGCACCTTCGCCGCAGCCACCAGCCGCATTGCTTCGGTGATCTTCTTGGTATTTTTGACCGACTGAATACGATCGCGAATAAATTTTAGGTTTGGCATTGTTCTTTACCTGGTAGCGGCAGGTGTGAGATTAACGCCTCACACCTGCCGTCTCATTTATGCTGCTGCCATCATGGTTTGCTTGGTTTCCGTGATCGCTTCTTTGAGAAGCTTTTCGGCTTCGTCGCTGAGTGCTCTTTCGTTCTGAATGATTTCTAGATAACGAGGCTTACCTGTTTTGAGGTAGTCCCGCAGATTCTTCACGTAGGACGTGATTTTATTAACCGGGATGTCATCGAGGTAGCCGTTAATTCCAGAGTAGATTACCGCAACTTGCTCACCCACCGAAAGCGGTGCGTATTGCGGCTGCTTCAGAATTTCGCGCAAACGCTGTCCGCGTGCAAGCTGGTTTTGCGTGGTTTTATCCAAGTCAGACGCAAACTGTGCAAATGCTTCAAGTTCCGCAAACTGAGCCAGTTCAAGCTTCACTTTACCCGCGACTTTCTTCATCGCTTTGGTTTGTGCCGCAGAACCCACACGAGACACCGAAATACCTGCGTTCACAGCCGGACGTAGACCTGCGTTAAACAAGTCAGACGACAAAAAGATTTGACCGTCGGTAATCGAAATCACGTTGGTTGGGATGTACGCAGACACATCACCCGCTTGCGTTTCGATGATCGGAAGTGCGGTCATGCTGCCACTGCCCAAATCATCGCTGAGCTTTGCTGCCCGCTCAAGCAAGCGTGAGTGAATGTAGAACACGTCTCCGGGATACGCTTCACGACCCGGCGGGCGACGCAGCAAGAGCGACATTTGGCGATACGCCTGCGCTTGCTTTGATAAGTCATCGTAGATCACCAGCGTGTGCTTACCTTTGTACATAAAGTACTCAGCCAGCGTTGCACCCGTATACGGCGCGAAGTATTGCAGCGTTGCTGGATCGTTTGCGTTTGCGGCAACGACGATCGTATATTCCATCGCGCCCCGATCCTGAAGCACCTGCACGACGTTTGCCACAGTCGAAGCTTTTTGACCGATCGCGACGTACACGCAAATGACGTCTTCGCCTTTCTGGTTCAGAATCGTGTCAACCGCTACCGACGTTTTTCCGGTTTGACGGTCGCCAATAATCAATTCGCGCTGACCCCGACCGATCGGAATCATCGAATCGATCGCGGTAATTCCCGTTTGCAGAGGTTCGCACACCGACTTTCGCGCAATGATGCCTGGAGCCATCGATTCAAGCAGTCGGCTTTCCGTGGTGTTAATTTCGCCTTTGCCGTCGAGCGGACGAGCAAGCGGATCAACCACGCGACCGATCATCGCGTCCCCTACAGGAATTTGAGCAATTCTTCCGGTGGCGGTAACTGAGCTACCTTCTTGAATCGTGCGACCGTCGCTCATCAATACAACGCCGACGTTATCTTCTTCCAGGTTCAGTACCATGCCGATCGTTGCATCTTCAAACTGCACCAGTTCGCCGGACATTGCTTTTTCTAAACCGTAGATCCGCGCAATACCGTCACCGACCTGAAGGACAGTACCCACGTTGTCAACTTTGACGCCTTGATCGTAACTTTCAATTTGCTGACGAATAATATTGCTAATTTCGTCGGGTCTGATTGCTACCATTAGAAACCTCGTTGGATAAGGATGGGAGAAAGAAAAACCTTAGATTGAACTGGCTAAACGAAGAGAAATTCGACGCAGTTGACCGCGCAAACTCGCATCAATCACTTGAGAGCCAACTTTGATAATTACACCGCCAATAAGATCCGGATTGATCGTTGTGTCAATATCAACCTGATGAGCGCCCGTCATTGCTTTGACTTTCTCGCGAATTGAATTTTTCTGGTCGTCGTTCAGTTCAACCGTAGACGCGACTTCGGCAAGAACCGTTTGCTTAAGTTTGCGTAACAGCACTTGATACTGACGGCAAATGCCTTCAAGAAAACTAATTCGACGTCGATCGACGAGCAGCATCAAAAAATTCCGCGTAAACGGATGCAAGGACTCTCCGAAGATCTGGTTTAACACAGATTTCTTCGCATCAAGCTTGGCAAGCGGACTCGCGATAAAAAATTTCAAATCGTCTGAACCGTTCAGCGTATCCAGAATGTTGTTGACATCTTCACTGAAGCGATCGACTAAATCATTCGATTGCCCCAGCGACATCAACGCCTGCGCGTAAGGTTCAAAAACTTCTGACGTAAGAATACTGCTTTGCATCGATTAAGTCTCCAAAAGCGCAATGCTGCGATCGACTAACTTTTGCTGCGAGTCATCGTTTAACCGATTCGGCAGTTCGCCTTCTGCTCGCTGAACCGCCATCGCCGCAATTCGCTGACGCAATTCGTTGATAATGCGCTCTTGCTCGGTGCTAACATCTTGCGCCGCCGTTTCCCGCATTCGTTGAATATCAACTTCGGCTTTTGCCAAAATATCGTTTCTCGACTTTTCGGCCGCTTCGACTGCTGATGCGCGAATTTTCTCAGCTTCTTGTTGTGCTTGCGCCAGTTTTTGCTGAACTTCGGCTAACGCTGATGCTGCCGTTTGCTTGCGCTGTTCGGCTTCTTTGATCGCGGTTTCAATCGCCGATCGTCGATCGCCCAGCGTTTTGCTCAAAAACCCACGTCCAAAATAAACTAAGACTGCGATCACGATGCTGAGGTTAATCAGGTTCGATTGTAGGATGTCAAAATTGAATCCAAAACCGCCCCCCTCTGCTTCTGCCAAAATCGAGGAACTCCCGACGGCGAACCGCAAAAAAATTTCCATGACACTCATCCAATGCGCTCTTTGACTATCCCAAACTGATGAAACGGACTATTTTCCAGGGAGCCTTGATCAACCCGCACTCGCTAAATTCCGACTAAAAGTTTATCTAGAATTTCACGACTTAGGGCATCTACTTGCTGCTCTAGCGTTTCCAGAGCGGCTTGTTTCTGCTGGTTTAGCTCCTTTTGAGCTTGTTCGCGCTGCTGTTGCGCTTCCTGCTGTGCTTCCGCCGTTTTTTGAGCGGCAATCTGATTTGCATCCGCTTGCGCTTGCGCGATCGTTGCTTGATACGCTTTGCGCGACTGAGCCAAATCAGCTTCATACTGCTTGGTCATCGCTTCAGCTTTTGCCAACCGTTCTTTCGCGTCTGCTTCGTTGTTGCGAATGTAATCGTTTCGCTCTTCGATCACTTTCGTCAACGGCTTGAAAAACACCGCATTCAATAGCGCCACTAACAGAAGAAATTGCACTGCCATCAACGGCAGCGTTGCATCAAAATCAAACATTGTAGGAGTAAAGGCTAGAAGGTGAACGCGAAATGCTGGACACTAAAACGGTATCCAGCATTCATTCCGGCAATTCTTATGCAAACGGGTTTGCAAACAGCAGCACCAGCGCGATCACCAGACCGTAGATGGTCAGCGATTCCATGAACGCGAGGGTCAGAAGCAAAGTACCGCGAATTTTGCCTTCTGCTTCAGGCTGACGGGCAATTCCGGCAACGGCTTCACCCGAAGCGTTTCCTTGACCGATACCCGGGCCGATCGCAGCTAAACCGATCGCCAACGCAGCAGCGAGAACAGAAGCAGCAGCAACAGTGGGATTCATGATGTCTTTCCTTTAGAGTGTACGGTGAACAAGTAATCCTGAATTTCTCAGGCTTTTTAACTAGGGCGAATGGGCATCATGCTCATCCCCGTGACCTTCGAGCGCTTCGTGAATGTAAGCGCCCGCCAGCGTTGCAAACACCAATGCCTGAATTGCGCTCGTAAACAAACCGAGCAGCATCACGGGCAACGGCACAAACAACGGCACGAGCAACACCAACACCGCTACTACTAATTCATCCGCTAAAATGTTGCCAAATAAACGGAAGCTCAGAGAGAGCGGCTTGGTAAAGTCTTCTAAAATGGCAATGGGCAGCAAAACCGGAGTGGGTTGAATATACTTCGCGAAGTAGCCCAAGCCTTTTTTGCTGAAGCCTGCGTAAAAGTATGCCAACGACACCAACAGCGCTAGGGCAACTGTGGTATTGATGTCATTTGTTGGGGCAGCGAGTTCACCTTCAGGAAGTTTAATCAGCTTCCAGGGTACCAATGCGCCTGACCAGTTTGAGACAAAGATAAACAGAAACAGGGTTCCGATAAACGGCACCCACGGACGGTATTCTTTTTCACCAAGCTGGTTTTTTGCCAACTCGCGGGTAAACTCCAGCGCGTACTCCATCAGGTTTTGAATGCCTTTTGGAATGCGTTGCGGATTCTGAATCGCCAGCAGCGATGCGCCAACGAGCAGCCCGATCACGATCCAAGAGACAATAAATACCTGCCCGTGAATCTTCAGATTGCCAATCTGCCAGTAAAGGTGATGACCCACCTCTAAACTGGCAAGCGTTAAGGAGTTGGAAGCGTCGAGGAAATTTAGCATGTCAGTTCAAGCAGCTTTTCCCAGATTCAAGGAGCTAAATTTCACGAATCCTAATTATGAACTTCCCGTTTGATTGGGAGCAAAAAGGGTTCGTAAAGTGTGGATGATGAGCGTTCCTTTGTAGGTCAGAAATCCTAGAAATACAGGTAGAACATGAAGGTCTTTAACCTGAGTGACGAGAACCATCACTCCAATAAAGACGGCTAAATGTGTTTTGCTGATTTGTTGTTTTTCTGTCCCCAGGCGCTCTACGTTTTTGGCTAATAACTTCAAGTAAACCACACCCGTGCACGCTCCTATTAAATAATTCAGAGCGGTGTTGAGTGAGTAAAAATACCAGACCGGGAAGAAAATTAGCCCCGTTAGGATCACAGTGACGCTTAGCAACTCGTTTTGGAGTTGATAAAAGTCGGACATAGAAGTACTGGATTCTGGTGTGGATGTACCAGTTTCGATCGTGTCTTCCATATGCAGGTGCGGCTCCAGGAAGTTAAGGTTACATTGCCATGATAACGAGCAAACCCTTACGGAGTTTGACGCTTGCACCGCAATGTAAAGCCACTCATCAGCATACCATGTGGAGGTAATAATACTTAATGACTTTCGACACGGTATTTTGGATTCGGGGATCGCTTATCGAGGGAATTAATCGAAGTCTATGCACGGATTGTCTGCCAAATCAGAAATCAGAGATTTTTCCATGAAAAACCAGCGATCGTGATACTGCTGAGGAATTTCGCTTTCTGGATACGGCTCGATCGAGTAGAAGCCAAGCGAATAATACAGCGATTGTGCTGCTTTGGCGAAGGGAGCATGATCTAAGCGTAGAAGCGGGTATTCGATCAAACGCGCTTCGTGGATGATTGCGCTTAGTAGCAATCGACCAATTCCCAGTCGTCGATACTGCGGCTTCACAAACATTCGTTTTACTTCACCGATGCCTTCGCCAATTTTTCTTAATCCTGCACAGCCAATGATTTCGGTTTCGTATTGAGCCAGCAAAAACCGCCCGTGAGGCGGGGCAAACTCATGTAAGGTTTGCAGATTGTGTTCAAGTAAAGCATTCGGATCAATGCGAAGTTTCAATTCATGTTCAACGATCGGCGCAAACTCATTCAAATTCTCTTCAAACAGCCTTTTTACGTACTCCTGATGATCATCTAATTGATTATGGATGATTTGCAACATGTCGTTCACCTGCCTTTGCTAATGTCCGATTTTGTTGCTCAGCTACTTCTAAGATTTGTGGTGTCTGCCCAACCGTAAGCCACTTCAATAAGAGGTTTTCCGCCAATTTCAAGCTCTTTTTCATAAATTCGTGTTCCGCCTAGCGTCGCGTAGAATTGACACGCAGGGTTATCACCTAAAACCCACACCAGCATAGAATCAATGTCTAATTGACTCAGCCTTTGTGCAACTGACCGCACTAGACATCGCCCAATTCCTTTTCCTTGATGAGTTTGCCTAATATAAATTGCAGTTAGTTCGCCTTTGTATAATGGATTACCTGTACGCTCTACTCCTCCGTTTGCAAAGCCTACAACTTCACCTGACGCATCCTCGGCGACATAAGTAAAGTTACCGTCTTCTGAACCCTGACTCAGAATCTGATTCCATCTGTTCGCCCTCCGATCGTAAGACAGATTTGCTAAATGCTGATCGGGTACAATGCCTCGATAAGTCGTTCGCCAAGTGTCTACATGCACTTTGGTAATCGAGGGTATATCGTCAAAGGTGGCATCCCGTGTAATCATCGGTGAGTTTGACCATCTACACTAAGTTAAGTCTTAAGTCGTTTCAGTCGTTAATTGTTTCAAACTACACAAACTCAAATCAGCAAAGGATTATAAATTCGAGTTTTATCATCAATGAGCTGATTGTGCTGCATATCTTCAGAATAAACTGTTGTGCAATCGTTCAATACTGCTGTGGCGATGATCAGGCTGTCCCAGTAGGAATAGTTGTAGCGGTTGCTGATCTCGATCGCTTTTAAAACCTGAGAAGTTTCGATCGTCAAAACTGGAAAATCGCGAATCAGATCGCCAATTATTTCGCAGCAATCTTGCTTTGAGAAAGTGCTTTTTCTTGTCAAAACGTTGTACAACTCGCCCAAAACCTGAGTACTCAAAGAAATTGAAGGCAAGGATGAACTAATGAGATTCGTAACGATCGCGCACTTGTCTTGTGGCTGTTTGACAAAGAAATAAACCCAAAGATTTGTATCGAGAAAAACCTTACCGCTCATAAAGTTCTTCGCGATCGAACTTATAGTTCTCTGGCAGTTGAGCAGAATATTTCTTTGCTTTTTCCAAAAACCGATTTATTTGTTCTTCTGTAGAAATAGAACTTTCCTTGTCGAACTCAGCAGCTTCAATAATCAGTATCTTTAACTTTTTACCTTCAAGATCAGCGCTGAGTTTTTCATCTAGAACTAGTTCACCGTCGATGCACTTCGCTTGCAGAATTTGAGACATTGCTCTAGTCCTCCTAAAATCTCTACTTCAAATGTAATACAAACCTCTAATTCTGTAACACGATGCACGAGTAAAAGCGATCGCTCCCTCGGACTTGGTTCAACAGAGCGATCGCTTCACAAGCACAGGAATTAAACCGAAGCAATTAGACTCGCTTCTTCTTCTTTCGAGAGCACACGCCCTTCATCCTCAAAGCCGCTCATGCGATCGAAGTTGAGGTACCGATACAACTCTGACGCAAACGGATCGATCTTCGTTTTTACGATGTCCAGGTATTCCTCAACGGTTGGAATTCGACCCAACAGCGCACACACCGCCGCGAGTTCTGCCGAACCTAGATAAACCTGAGCACCTTTACCCATGCGGTTATTGAAGTTGCGCGTCGAAGTCGAAAACACCGTTACGTTATCGTCAACTCGCGCTTGATTGCCCATGCAAAGGGAACATCCGGGTACTTCGGTTCGCGCACCTGCCGCCTCAAACACTCGATAAACCCCTTCTTCGCGCAGTTCTTTTTCGTCCATGCGAGTCGGAGGCGCAATCCAAAGGCGCACTTTCACCGCTTCGGCTCCGTCGAGAATTTTGGCAGCCGCTCGATAATGACCGATATTGGTCATGCACGAGCCGATAAACACTTCGTGAATTGGATCACCCGCGCATTCAGACATTAGTTTAATGTTGTCTGGGTCGTTCGGAGCGGCAACAAGCGGTTGTTTGATTTCATCGAGATTGACTTCGATAATATCGGCGTATTCTGCATCTGGATCGGCTTGCAGCAAATGAGGATTCGCAAGCCAATGCTCCATTTGACGAACGCGACGGAGAATTGTGCGGGCGTCACCGTAGCCGCGAGCCACCATATTTTTGAGTAGGGCAACGTTCGATCGCAGATATTCCGCAACAGTTTCAATGGAAAGCGCGATCGTGCATCCGGCCGCCGATCGTTCTGCGCTGGCATCGGTCAATTCAAACGCTTGCTCAAGCTGCAAATTCGGCAAGCCTTCCATTTCGATGATTCTGCCAGAGTAAATGTTTTTCTTGTTTTCTTTAGAAACGGTGAGTTTTCCGTGTTGAATCGCGACATACGGAATCGCATTCACCACATCGCGCAGCGTCACTCCAGGCTGCAAGCTTCCCGTAAAGCGCACTAAAACTGATTCAGGCATATCAAGCGGCATAGCACCAAGCGCCGCAGCAAACGCTACTAATCCTGATCCGGCCGGAAACGAAATACCAAGCGGGAATCGAGTATGCGAATCGCCGCCAGTGCCGACGGTATCTGGCAGTAGCATTCGATTCAGCCACGAGTGAATGATGCCATCACCGGGACGCAGCGACACGCCACCCCGCGACGTAATAAAGTCAGGCAGTTCTGCGTGAGTTTTGATGTCTACGGGTTTCGGATAAGCTGCCGTGTGGCAAAAGCTTTGCATCACTAAATCAGCGCTAAATCCAAGACAGGCAAGCTCTTTGAGTTCGTCGCGCGTCATCGGGCCCGTTGTGTCTTGCGATCCCACCGTGGTCATAATGGGTTCACAAGACGTTCCGGGACGCACACCAGGCAAGCCACACGCCCGACCGACCATTTTCTGCGCCAGCGTAAAGCCTTTCCCCGAATCCGATGGCATCTGCGGACGCACAAATAAAGTACTAGGTGCTAAACCTAAGGCAGCACGAGTTTTATCGGTAAGCGTGCGACCAATCAAAAGGGGAATTCGACCGCCCGATCGTACTTCATCTAAAATCGTGTCCGGCTTGAGCGTAAACGTTGAAATGATTTCGCCTTGCGCGTTGGTAATTTCGCCCTTATACGGATAAATCGTAATCACGTCGCCCGTGTTCATTTGAGTGACATCGCACTCGATCGGCAAGGCCCCCGAATCTTCTGCGGTGTTGAAGAAAATCGGCGCAATCTTTCCGCCCAAGACAAAACCACCCGATCGCTTATTTGGCACAAACGGAATGTCTTGCCCGATATGCCACAGCACCGAGTTAATCGCCGATTTGCGCGAAGATCCGGTTCCAACCACATCACCGACATAAGCAATCAAATGCCCGTTTTGTTTGAGTTGAACGATCGTTTCTAGCGATCCGGGCTGGCGCGTTTCGAGCATGGCTAACGCATGAAGCGGAATATCCGGGCGCGTGGTTGCGTGAGTTGCGGGCGATAAATCATCGGTGTTCGTTTCGCCGGGAACTTTGAACACAGTAACGGTAATCGCTTCGGGCAACGTGGGACGCGAGGTAAACCATTCTGCTTCTGCCCACGCATTCATTACTTGCTGAGCGTTGGCGTTACCGTTTGCAAGGTCTTGTACGTCATGAAAAGCGTCATACACAAGAAGCGTTTTACTAAGTGCGGCAGTCGCGGCTCTAGCAATATCAGCATCAGTTGCGCTCAGCAGATCGATCAGCGAATGCACGTTATAGCCGCCCATCATTGTACCGAGTAGCTCAACCGCTTCGATCGCGCTAATCAATGGACTTGTGACTTCTTTTTTGGCAACAGCGCTGAGGAATCCAGCTTTCACATAAGCGGCTTGATCCACGCCCGGAGGAACGCGATCGCGCAGCAGCGATAACAAAAATTCTGCTTCACCCGCAGGCGGATTTTTCAACAACTCACACACCTCAGACGTTTGCTGGGCATTCAAGGGAAGTGGCGGAATGCCCAGCGCTGCCCGTTCTGCAACGTGTTGACGGTAAGATTCAAGCATGACAAGGATCTCAATAATGAAGGGTGGATGGCAATTCTTAATTCAATCACAGTTTAAAACTTTGCTCGATCGCGCTGCATTATTCACGGCTACCGATTTCTTGAAGAAGCGGAATTTCTTCGATTTCTGGCAGGGTTTCTAGCGTCAAACTAGCTTGATTCGAGCCAGATAGCAGTTTGAGCAGTTTCGGCTTGGGGTCGTGTAAGAGGTAGATTAAGCGATCGTTTGCCTGCCATTCCGCTTCACCCGGACAAACAAGCAACGCTTGCTCTCGTTCTAACAAAATCGGAAATAAACTACCTGAATTGATCAACGCCTGCACATGAGTGCGGTGATCAAGTCCGTCTTCGCGAAATGTGGTTTCTCCTAGCTTCACGGCACCATCAACAAGATACTGATTCCAAGTTTTGAGCAAGACTTGTTCTTGAAACGCTGCTTGAATTTTTGCCGACGCATTTGGAGGTGCTTCGTGGGGAAAAACCGCCAGCACTCGTGGCGGATTGAATTCCTCGATCGCTCGCTGCGCCAAGACTAAATTAATGTCTCCGTTATTCGTCATCGCAAGAAACGTTCCAACCGATGCCAATCCCGCTTCTTCGAGCACATCCGTATCAAGCGCACTGCTAATAAACACGCGCAGATTGGCATCGGTCGGGTAAGAATCGGGTTCGGTGTCGATTAAAGCAACCGATTCGCCGCGATCGCGAAACAATCGCGCAATCAGCAAGCTAAGCGGATTACAGCCCACAATTACCGCGCCCGTTGTATCTTTAGCGGTAATCTGTAACAAATTTGCCACGCCCTGAGCGGTAACAGATTGCAGCACAACCGTCAGAATAATTGTGAGAAATACCAGCGATTTGATTGAATCGCCGCCGTTAATGCCGCGTTGAGTAAGAACGATCGCAAACAGCGAAGCCACCGACGCCGCAATAATCCCACGGGGCGCAATCCAGCTTAAAAAGAGTTTTTGCCGCCAGTTTAGATGACTGTTCCAGGTGCAAATCAACACGCTCAACGGACGCACCACAAACATTAAAACTAAAACCGTGAGCAATCCACCCCAACCGAGCGCGAAAATTCCCGCGATCGACAAGTCCGCCGACAGCAAAATAAACAGAACCGAAACCGCCAGAATCGTTAATTGTCCCTTAAATCGTTTGAGCAATCGTTCTTCGGGTAAAGCAAACGTTCTCAGAACAATCCCCGCTACAACCGTCGCCATTAATCCCGCTTCGCTTTTAATCGTTTGCGCCAAGCCGAACAGTCCCCACAAGCCCGCCAGCACGACGAGATTTTTTAATTCTTCAGATAGAAACGTAGCGCGACGCAGCACAAATCCGAGCAGTAGGCTACCGATCGAGCCAATGCCCGCGCCAATTCCCAAACGCACCAGCAAATCTGACGCGACGTTAATTAAACTCGGATGCCCGTTGAGCACGACGTTTAGCACAGCCACCGCTAAAATTGCACCAAGCGGATCGATCAGCACGCCTTCGCCTTCGAGCAGGGTGGCAACTTGTCGATCGACTTTGACTTGGCGCAGCAGCGAGTTAATCACGACTGGGCCAGTGACGACAACGAGCGAGCCATACAGAAACGCGATCGACCAGGGAAACTCACTCAGCCAGTGTGCTGCCGATGCGCCACCCAGCATTGAAACGATTGTTCCAACCGTAACCAAATTCCGCAAACTCCCGGATACTCTGCCTAACTCGCGCAGTTGCAGATTAAAGCCACCCTCGAACAAAATCACGGCAACCAACAGCGCCACCATCACATCGAGTCCGGTTCCCAACTGCGACGGATGCAGCCATCCGAACCCGCTTGGGCCAAGCGTAATCCCGAAAATCAACAAAAACACAATGCCCGGAATTCGTACCCATTCTGCAACCACCTGCGCACCGATTCCCGCAACAACGGTGATCACAATTTGCAGCGTTATGTCGATCGAGCCATCCATACGGTCAGGGATACCAAAAGAAAACGGGCAGCGTTGCGATGCTCAAGCGACCTCTAACTCATTCGGGGTTAATCATTACGCTACACCATCTTTTTGAACAGCGCACATTATTCTGATGGATTTGCAGACGATGCTATTTCAGCAGCAAGTAATAAAGCTGTCCGGTCGCGTTTACCAAACCCGCTTGAGTTCCCGCGATCGCGCCTGTGCCCATGAAAATATCAACTCGTCCAGATCCGACGATCGCGCCTCCGGTGTCTTGATCCAACACAAATCGAGTCGCCGATCGCGGCTCAAATTGCTGCTTGGTGTTGGCAATCGGTAGCTGAGTTTGAAGTAACGCCAGTGCTCCTGGCGGCATCAGTGATTTATCGGTGGCGATCGAGCGTCCTCCGGTCACAGGCACCGCTAAACTTCCCAATGCTGGCGCACCTTTTGTATCTCGAAAAAATACAAACCGACGATTGCGCGGTAAGTAAATGTTTAGATCCTTTGGATTTTGCTCGAAGTACTTCAAAACGTTCGGTAAATTGAGATTTTCGAGTTTAAGTTTGTTGTCTTTGACCAATTCGCGCCCAATTCCCGTATAGGGTTGATCGGTCAATCCCGCAACGCCGATCGTCATTGTCGTTCTATCAGTTAAATTTAATCGGGCCGATCCTTGCACTTGAATCAGGAAAGCTTCTAATCGATCGCGCATCCAGACTAATTCTGAGCCGCGTAGGATGCCTTTTTTCAAACCGTCTGCTCCTTCGAGTTCGAGTCGCGTGGGGTTTGGCTTTTTCCATTGCGCAAAATTAGGCGGCAATTGGTACAACGGATAGCGATACTCGGCGGTTGGAATGCGACTTGCTGAGTGGAC
The DNA here is from genome assembly GCA_964250455.1 of uncultured bacterium. Lineage (GTDB taxonomy): Bacteria > Cyanobacteriota > Cyanobacteriia > Leptolyngbyales > Leptolyngbyaceae > CAXUFL01. The sequence continues at coordinate 17,347 of CAXUFL010000010.1, read as the reverse complement.
AGGCTCAAAATATCCGGTAAAGGCAACGGTTCCTTGATTGTCTTTGCCGACCGATTGATAAAACGCAAATTCACGGTTGACGGCGGCTTGCAGTTGAGCGCTGGTCTTTGCGACTATTAATAATTCCCGAAAGCGACGCAGGCTGCGATCGACTCGATCGCGAGTAATGCCTTTAATCGGATATTTTTCATACGCTTGGGCAGCTTTGGGCGTTTGGAGATAGCGCAAGCTGTGATCAATCGCGCGAATTAGCGCAGGTCGATCGTTTAATACTTGATCGTCTAATCCAATGCTTTGAGGCACCGATTGAACCAACATTAACACCGTTTTTTGCACCACGGGTTTTGTCGGTGCCGACGCCGCAACGCTAGGTTGAATGCCGCAACCCGTTAGTAAAAGAATGCAAAACCAAGATCGAAGCATGAAAAGTTAAGACACTATGGGGCAATCCGAATCGACCCAAGATTACCCCTACAGGTTCCACAATGCAATCCACAATGCAAGGTTAGTATCGATCGACGCTGCCCGCATACAACGGTTCAACGCGAATTCCCAGCACTCGTGCCGGACGCACCACCATGTATTCGCCCTGAATGTTTTTGATTGGGACGCTGATGAAATCATCAGATGCAGCTTTTGGCATGAGTTCGCCACTGTACCATTTTTGAAACTCCTGAATCGTGGGAAATCGCACTTCTTCGCGATGTCCGCCTTCAAGCAAAATGTGAACAGAAAATTCGCTGGGTGTTCTCGGCATAGGGGGTTCATCCCAAACTAGATCAAGCTTCAGTATGGGCGTGGAGTGATTGAATCTATCAGGTTTGGGAAACTAGGAGATTTATCGGTTTACAAAATTCGATCGCGCTGTTTCAGCCTAAGGAGTTTGAGGATGCTTTTCATAGCAGTGATATTGTCGCAACGCTCAACACTATCCAAAACAGGAAAACTTTAAAGCTTGGGAAAATGCGGATATTGATCAGCTTCGCTCTTCAGAAGCCAAATTTAGCAAGGATCTTATTCAGCATGTCCGTTGCCACTGTGTACCCACTCGACGTTCATTATGAAATAAGCCGGAATTTGCTGAAATTGCTAATCACTGCTGCACACTTGCCCAGATTCCCCAAGTGATTCAAGACATCTTTACGCTTCTGCGAACAAAGGTAGAAGTGCTGTAGTTAACGAATTGATGTATTGGAGCGTCTTAGGCAAACGCTTGCTTAATCAGTAGTGCCTCCGTTTCGTGAATTGCCGCTATTAATCTATTTCTCCAAGCTTTGGTTCTCTGCGTGTTCCGCAGAAGTTCTTAAAGTATGTAATCTCTAAAACCCAGTAAAAGTGGCGGTTTTAATCATAAAACAGTTGGTCAGTTTACTGCCTGGACTAAAAATGGACTAAATTTTAGGAGGCAATTAAAGACGATTTTGATTGAAGCGGCGCGTTGTTTTTGCGGAACGCGATCGAGGAATTCGATCGTTTTAATGAAAAGCAGTTCAAGTAGAACTCAGTCTTATAGATACAAATTAGACTTATATTAGACTCAATATAAGCCTCGCATGAGACTAAGAGACACGCTTCTACATTAGCCGATGTTCCGAAGACATAATTAGACGGTCTAAGAATTTGTGCCAATTGTCTATGTTTAGAAAAAAGTTTTGCCCCTCCAACACGATGCGAAACTCAACAGATTTAGAACAACAGTTGTGTTACTTGTATCAAATGAGTCTCTTCTATAGACTCAAATTAAGTCTAACATTCTTATTGTGAGTCTAGTTTTACAATATGCGACTCAAACTAAGTCTTACTTTGAGTCTCAGTTTTAAACAGTGAGACAAAATTCCAGACAACTGAACTAATCAACTCGTCTATTGTTGCGTTACTCAAAAAGCGCAAAACTTGAATGCTAATTCGATCGACAAATTTGAATCGTTTTCGCTTCCACTAATCCGCGTTGGCTCATCTCAACCACCCAAGCCGCATCGGTATCGTTTACTCAGCGCTTTATCAAACCTCAAATTCTCTACGCACCCCCGCAGCTTCAACCGTTGCCACAGAATCCGTTGCATCAGAAAAACGCCGCCCACCACCAACAGCACCGTTGCACCCAACGCCAATCCTTAAACGAAACTCGCGCCCGTTTTGGAGAGTGCCACATCTTCGACAACAAAAGCTGCTGATAAAGTTCTAACTGCGATCGCTCAAGCAATTGATCCAACAATACCTGCCGATCCGCGATGCTCAATTCCGTTGTCGGTTGCTTTGCTTTAACCGTTGCACCTGGCATTTCCCAAAGCACAACTTTTTCTGCAATCGATGCATTCTCAATTTGTGTCAGTTGCAGCTCAGCAGGAATCGAGCCTTCATGCTCCTCATTTTCAGCTCCCGACACAAACAGCTTAAACAATTTTCCTTGCTGCAATCCTATGCTGCTTTGCTCCTGAATCGATGCAGCAACTTCAACGCCCAAACGCGCCGCTTCGTAACTCTGAAGATCGCACACAACCGCTTCAAGCTCTGGCGACTGGCAGCATCGATCGACGATCGTCATCGGCCCCGTTGCCAAACACCGAAAAATCGTTTCAAGCTGAGCGAGTTGCAGTGCGCCAGTCAGGTAATACGCCACAAAATAAGGAACATGACTCCGACCAAAATCATCCACCCCATCGTTGTACAACCATCCAAAAATCGTTTGATCAAGCGTCACTCGGTAAAGATAAACCGCACGATAATCCACGCTCGGCGGATTATACGAATCCCAGTGTGGGTACACAATTTCATCAACAAACAATCGGCGAATTTCTAAGGGAACCGCGTCAGTCATCAGCGCTTGAAACCCCACCTCAGAAAAACTCGTATACACTAGCTGACCTAACAACATTGCAATAAATCGCTATCGGGTTGTTTGTTGTTGCTGAGGAACCGGACGCGGAGTGAAATCAAATAATCCAAGCGCCAGCAGCAGGGAAACGACCATTCCAAAAAGGCTAATCGTCGTAATTGCAACCAAAATTGTAGATTGGCGAAGCTGTCGAGGCACGATCGGCGGCTTCGCACCGTTCAGACTGCTTGCCAAATTGCGCTCTTGCCCAGCCCGATGATACTTATTCAACGTTGACACCAACCAGAGCAACGGATCTGCTGTCCCAGACGCCTTGAGCGTTGGCACACCGTCGATCGCTTGAATCGGAATCGCCGAATAAAACCGTCGATACGTCGCTCGAATATCATTCAACCGCATCGTAAGCGGTTGCAGCGCTTCCTCAAGCTGAAGCTGCATCGCGGCTCCAGGCGTTAATAAATCGCACTGCGTCAAAATCAGCGCGATCGCATAGTTCAATCGATGCTGATACGCCAGCGACGCGATCGCGATCACCTGATTAAAAATCGTTTCAAGACTAGCACTATAGCTCGAATCGCAAAGCAACAAGTGAGCATTAATAAACACGCAGCACCCGTGAGACGCCAAAACAAGATCTTGAAACTCTGAATTGCGCAAATCGCAAGTTTCACCGGGAATATCCGACCAGCGAAAGTCACACAGTGTTTTCGCGCCGCGAATGCCGTGCTGCTTCAGGCAAAAATTGAAATTTGTCACTTTAATCGTTGGAGGCGGATAGCTTCCCGTTTTCTCAACGTGATGCAGAATCTGATCTAAGTTTTTCTGCATATCTGGGTCTTGGCACTCAAACCAAACAAGCTGACCACGATACTTTGAATTCGGCAAATTTTCCGAAGCGCTTTTTAATTCTGCAATCGAATTAACCTGTAATTGATTATAGCTACCCGCTAGAAAAACCGTTTTTCCAACGCCACGCTGCCCAATGCTCAAAAGGTTAAACGTTTTAGGTGCCGACTTAGACGATCGCTCCATGCTCATTCCGGGGGTGAGAAGAACTAGGTGAGGGCTTGACATCACAACGGTAGCACGGATTACCAGTAGTCTTCCCGATGCCGAATCCATGAATCTGCGCATGATAACGCTAAGAGGCTTGCTTCACGGTTTTCGCGAGAATGGCAATGGTACGATCGCGAGTCATTACTTAGAACGTCAGGCATTGAATAGCACCCTGCTGTATGTCTGATCACAAAACGTTCAGGCAATAACCTGTAGCTTCTATAATCCGATGCACCAGTGCATAATAACCCGATGCCTTCAAATCAGAAAAACGTCATAAAGTTTTTTAGCATCAATTTTGAAAGAATGGTATCTTAACCGAAAAAGCTGACTTTATCCGTTAGCTCTATTGCGTGAATCAACCTCGTCCCGTTTCGACTCAAGCCCCGCAAGATTGGCAAGGTAAGCTGCGTTTGATTTTTGCAAATCAGCGTGGCACAACTCAGCTTATCTATAATCACGGACAGGCACCGCTTAAGGTACAGCGCCCGTTTTATCCAGAAGGCGGCGAGGTTTGCCACAGCGTGATTATGCATACCGCAGGCGGAATCGTGGGCGGCGATCGTTTAACCCTCGATTTTCGCCTCGAACCCAACAGCAAAGCGCTCATAACAACTCCCGCAGCAAGTAAGATCTACCGTACAAATGGCAGAAAAGCGAATCAAAGCCTTCAAGTAGACGTAGCGGAAGGGGCTTGTTTAGAATGGCTGCCGCAAGAAGCGATCGTGTTTAATCAAGCTCAGTTTTGTCAAACGATGCGCGTTAATTTAGCGCCGACCGCGCAGTGGATCGGGTGGGACATCACGCGGTTTGGGCGCAGCGCTCGTCAAGAAAGATTTATCGAAGGAGAATGGCGATCGCACACTGAAGTTTGGCAAAGCGATCGACCGATTTGGATCGATCGTCAATGGCTTCCGGCAAGTGAAACGAGTTGGATGAGTCCGCACGCTTTAGCCGGATGCTCGGTTGTAGGAAGCTTCGCCTGGATCGGTCAATCGATCGATCCAGAATTCGTGGAAAAGGCACGATCGCTCTGGAGCGGTGAAACCAATACGATCGGCGTAACGCGACTGCAAAGCGGGCTACTGTGCCGATATCGAGGAAACTCCACCACTGAAGCCCGCCAGTGGTTTATTCAAGTTTGGCAACTAATCCGCATCAGCTACCTTCAGCGATCGAGGTGTATTCCACGAGTTTGGGGAGTCTAACAAAAAATCTAACGTTGCGCGAATCAGGGTTTTCTTAGTTTTGGATCTCAAAGTGAGGATTTTTCATGCAGTTAACGCCTCAAGAAAAAGATAAGCTTCTCATTTTTACCGCAGCGCTGTTGGCCGAGCGGCGCAAAGATCGCGGAGTAAAACTCAACTATCCTGAATCAGTTGCTTACATTACAGCAGCCATTTTAGAAGGCGCAAGAGACGGTCGAAGCGTTGCAGAATTAATGAACTACGGAACAACGCTACTGAGCCGCGATGATGTCATGGATGGCATTGCAGAAATGGTTCACGAGGTTCAAGTGGAAGCAACATTTCCAGACGGAACAAAACTCGTCACCGTGCACAATCCAATTCAATAAGCAAGGACTAAACGCAATGATTCCCGGTGAAATGTTAATTGAAGATGGCGATATCGAACTGAATGCCGGACGCCAAACCGTAACGCTCACCGTCGCGAATACGGGCGATCGACCCATTCAAGTCGGCTCACACTTCCACTTTTACGAAGTCAACGCAGCGCTAAAGTTTGATCGCGATCGTGCTCGTGGAATGCGGTTAGATATTCCAGCAGGAACGGCAGTACGGTTTGAACCCGGAGACGATCGCGGCGTGGTTTTAGTGCCGCTTGCTGGAACGCGAGAAGTTTACGGCTTCAACGCCAAAATCGAAGGAGCGCTCGACGAAAAGCCGAAGAAAAGCAAGAAAAAACATAAATCTTAGGCTCTAATTTGCGGTTGATTTGATCAGGAATCGTCGATCGCGATTGTGAATTCTCATTTAACGGCAGTTAAGCGGGTTATTTCCTTTGTCGAATGTTTGTGTTTAGGAGTGATAAAAATGCACTTTAAAGAATCGCGACGGTTAAATCTAGGCTATCTAAATACGCTTAAAAGTGTGATTTCGCTATTAAGAGACCCATCACAAACCGAATCGATTTACGACGTTGAAGACGCGCTGCTGCAATCGCATCCGCAAACGATAACGGCAGCAGTAAAATACATGCTATCAAATCCCGCGATCGCGCAAATTGCCCAAGAGCGCTACACTGCACCTGTGCCTGATTTAGTCAAATTAATGACGTATCCAGCAAATTCGTTAGGATACGCTTTTGCTCAATACATCACATCTTCAGGATTTGACCCTGGCTTTTATCGCAAAATTGAAATCGTGGATGACACCACTTATTTGCTATTTCGATTGCGGCAAACCCATGATATCTGGCACGTTGTTACCGGAATGAGCGTTGATGTTCCCGGTGAAATTGGATTAAAAGCGTTTGAACTAGCGCAAACTCGGCGTCCGCTTGCTGGAGTTTTAATGGCAGGCGCATTTCTGCAAACGTTGCTCAATCACCCGGATTCGCTCGATCGATTGCTCGATCGCATTGCGTCGGGCTACCGCATGGGCGCGAAAGCCGGCCCGTTACTTGCCCAAAAATGGGAAGACCACTGGGAAAAACCGCTTTCTGAATGGCGATCGCAGCTCAACATCGAGCCGATGCCTGTTTACGTTCCCTAGAAAGGATCGGTCGCCTGTCTCATTTTCTGCGATCGGGCAACTGCTCCAAAATTCGCTTGTTACCAACCTGAGTCTCCAACAACGGTAAAACTTTGGGAAGGGAGAAAGAAACAAAAGTTCTGCTGCTGATCGGTTTTAGTCCTACATCTAAAATTTGTTTCTTAGGAGTTCCAAGTCAGAATCCTAACCCGCCTGGCGACTGCTACTAAGTAGATAGACAGCATGATTGACCGCCGCGTTTCGACTGCACTCAAGACTCCTACCTTCGCGGGTTGAGCGCAGTCAAAACCCAAACCCCACGATCAATTTAACCTTGTTCACCGACTAAGCTGCACAAAAGACGAGCGGCAAATCGAAGCCAGCCCGCGATCAAACCAACACCCAAAATTTGTCGTGAGGGAACCCGCGATTAGGCGGGTTTTGTCTGTCTAGCCGCGCCTTCAGTCGCCAGGCTTTAACCAAATCTCACATTATTAAAAAAGCATAAAACCATCAAGCGGCACGATCTAATGAACAGATCGTGCCGCTTAAAACGGGTAGTATGGCTACCCCAGAATTCTCAGCAAAGCTCTAAAAGTGCTCTTCGCGCATCGGTAGCGGCTCGTATCGAGAAGACGATTCAACTTCCTCATCGGGCATCGAACTTCGTGCCTTAACCGTTAACACCGTTGCAATAAACAGAATGCAGTAAATGTTACTCAACCGCAAAAAATAGCTTTCTGTTACATTGCTAAGCGCCAAAAACGTTAGAAATCCCAGGGGCCAGAGATTTTCTGAATGCTTTGTGCCATAAGCTCGTTTCAGCGCCGCAGCATAAGCGGTTACAAAACAAATAACCACCAATGTTAACCCGATTAATCCAACATCTAAAGCGGTTTCAATGTAGCCACTGTGAGCGTGAGGCGCAGAAAACCCTTGAGACAGAAAGTAGCTGATTTGCTTCGGAAACGGGCTTTGTGGAGACCAGAACGCACCCCGTCCAAACCCTAACCACGGGCGATCGGCAAGGTGATCTAAGGAAACTTGCCAAATATAAGTCCGTCCAGTGAACGTAACGTCTCGTCCTAACGCCTCAAGCAAAAGCGGCAAGTTGGCTATTGCTCCAACTAAGACACAGCTCACCGCTAAAATTCCTAAATTGATCAGCACCACCGATCGCTTACCCTGCCATTGGAATTTCTGATACAAATTCATCAACACCATAAACACGATCGACACGACAAGCGCTGTTTTCGAGGTTGAAAGTAAAATCAGCGCCGTTGAAAACGAAATGCCGCCCCATTTAATTAAGCGATCGTACCATTGCTCAACTGGCAGCGAAAAGAAGGCGATCGACATAACCACCATAATGCTTCCGAACGTATTCTTAGAGTCATAGATGCCTTTCCAGGCAGGAACGTGAAATTCATCGATTCCAACGCGAGGAAAGCCGATCGCAAACAGCGTCGAAAGAACCGCGCTCACGGTTAGCGTGATCGCCACCAGCCTGACTTGCTGTTTGAGATCAAAGCGGGTTGCAAAATAAAGCCCAAAGCAAACCATTCGAGCAAATTCACGATTATTCAGCAATGTCCAGGCTGGGTATTCTGACCAAGCAAACGAAAACATGACCAGCAATGCGAAAACCCAGAACAGCCAATCACGCCGCATCGTGATCAGCGTGCGCTTTGCATAAAGAATGAGCAGCAGCACGCTCATCGTCCAGATTGCATACAAAATCGCGCTCTGACCCAATTCAGGAATCAGACCTCCGCGAACCTGTTCGGTGCTGCCGATGTACACGCCGCCAGACAAGCAAAATAGCGCAAGAACGGCAAAACATTTTTCGGCAAATAAAAGCAGCTTTTTCACGACGATTCTGCCTGCATGACAAGGAATTTTCAGAGTTAAACCGCTTGTATGAATTTCAAAAGCCCTTTTAGCTGGGGGATCTAGGACGATCGCAATTCGTGCAAGGTGTCTACTGAGACTGAGATCAAGCCTAGTTTAACGGTTGATCAGGGATTTGCTTTAAATTCAATGGCTTAGATCAGACTAGCTTCATATAACAAGGTAGATTCATGAGGAAATCAACAACCGTACAACCCTAGAGAACGATGAATTGCTTCGAGAAAATCCGCTCAATTCAGCCCCACGATCGCGCAGAAGCTTCTTGTCATCAGCGAAATTACCGTGAGTGACCTTGAGCGAGATTTGCTGCATTCATGCCAGCTTCACAATCTAAGGCAAGCAGATATTGCGGCTCGATCGCGCATTATAAAGTTATGCGTCCCCAGTACTCCGTTGTAATCCCGATTTATAACGAACAAGACACGATTCCTGAACTATACGATCGTGTCCTCGCCGTCATGACTCAAATGAACGGTGAAACGGAATTAATTTTGATCGATGATGGCAGCGTGGATCGATCGCTCTTGCTCATGCGTGAACTACACCAAAACGATCCGAGAGTTTGTTACCTCAGCTTGGCGCGAAATTTTGGACATCAAATCGCTGTCACCGCAGGCTTGAATTTTACGCGAGGCAAAGTAGTAATCATTCTAGATGCCGATTTGCAAGATCCGCCAGAGCTAATTCCACAAATGGTCGAGCTGTGGCAACAAGGCTATGAAATCGTCTACGCCCAGCGCATCCAACGGCGGCGAGAAGGTTGGTTTAAGCGACTCACCGCTTACGCTTTTTACCGCACGTTAAAGCGGTTAGCAGATGTCGACATTCCCATTGATACCGGAGATTTTTGTTTGCTCGATCGCCGCGTCGTCGATGTTCTCAATGCCATGCCAGAGCGCAACCGCTACATTCGAGGATTGCGCTCTTGGATCGGGTTTTCTCAAATCGCAATTCAGTTTGAGCGGCATCCTCGATTTGCAGGCGAAGTGAAATACACGTTTCAAAAATCGCTGTCGTTAGCGATCGACGGCTTGGTTTCGTTTTCAAAAGTGCCGTTGCGTCTTTCTACTTACGTAGGACTTTTCGCGGCAATGATCGCGCTGTTGATGGCCGTGCTCGTGGTGTATTGGCGCATTTTCGTTCCGCACACGCCGCTCACCGGATTAACAATCATCATTGTGGCGATTTTCTTTCTAGGCGCAGTGCAGCTAATCAGTATTGGAATTCTAGGTGAATATATCGGACGCATTTATGAAGAAGTCAAAGGACGACCGCTATACACTCTAAGCGAAACGGCAGGCTTCGATCGCGATACTCACTCAAATCCAGACTCGCCAAACGCTGATGCAGCTAAACTGTCGCATCGAGAAACCGAATAGCACGCTCAGCCTGACGCGATCCCAAATTACACTTTGAGTCTTTCTGACTCAAATCGAGCTGATTCCGCAGTCGCCATCAGCTTTGCCGGATGAATCAACAGCGACAGCAAAACTAAAGCGCTCAACACCAGCAAACCGAGATCACCCGGCTGGCGAAACCGCCAACTGCCCCAACTCACCAGCGCCACTAACGAAACAAAGATCGGTAAAACCCAAAAGCGAGACAACTGCCGCCAATATTGCCGAAAGCGAACCAGCGAAAGAATTCCCAACAGTAAAGCCGCAATGCTCGGCACGTTGCCGCCTAGCGTTTGCTTTAAGCCTTGCCAAAACGGGAAAAACCCCCACATATAAAGCAGCTTAGCGCTCTGAAGCGATGCAGCTTGTCCAGGATGACTCAAAACCCAAGCCATCGTGCGCTGTCGCAGAAGTCGATCGCGTTGCGCATACGGCAGTTTGAAGTCTTCGGGTTGTAAATAGCCATTGTCGCCAGTCGAAAGCCACTTTCCTGGCCCCCCCCAAAACTGTCGCCCATCAGGAGCGGTGTATTCTTGGTATCCCATTTTCACCAAGACCGGATTGAGTCCACCCGCAAGCGTTTCTCCTCCGTTAGCACTCAACAGCGTCGGCGTGCCCGTGTAAAGCGTAATAAAAATCGACCACGGCAAAACGGTTAAGGCACAGCCGATCGTCAGCCAAACTGCCCGTTTTAGTGCCACCCGCAAGCGCTCTTCTTCGAGAAACAAAATCGCGATCGCAAACGGGCTAAACAGCAAATACATAGGGCGAAGCAGCATACAGAGTCCAAAACACGCGCCCGCGATCGCGCAGCGCCACGAAGCTGAATCGCGAATCGTCGCCAGGCGTGATCCCCGGGGCAGCAGCAGCAGAAAACCAAGAAACGCAGGCAGCGCCACGGTTTCACTGTACAACGTGCGTCCGTAGAACAGAAACGGGGGCCACAGCACCACAAATAAGCCTGCCACGAGCGCAGCGCGCTGATCGCCGATCGTGCGTTTGACCAGTAAATACAAAAGCGGAGCCGACAAGCTAAATAAAGTCGTCACAATAACTTGAATGGCGACTAAATGATCATGCGTAATCAACCGCAGCAGCGCCATAATGACAACAAAGCCAGGCGTGCGACGCCCATCAAATTCGTAATTGCCGTTAATTAGCAATCCTGCCAGCTTGTAATATTCCAGTTCATCGGCATCAAGCTGTGCCGTATCCAGTCGTTGACCGAGAACAAAACTCATCTTGACGTACACCAGCGCGGCGAGTACCGTCAAGGCAATAAAAGCGTATTTCGGACGAAAAAGTTTTTGAAGCATAACGCAGGCAGTACGGCTGAAAAGACGCAAACGCTTCTAGGGGGAAAGCAGATTTTAGAAGAGGATTCTGACTTAAACTTGTGCAATTTGCAATGCTGAAGCCGTCTTAGACTTCTCTAAAACAGCTTCGAGCGGTCAAAGCCACGACCGATGGCTAAGTCAGATCGGTAGCCTAATCTTAAAACGGCTGTCTAAACCCTACGTGAAATTAACCACAAAATAGCATTAAACTTCTGCAACGTACTTAGGTACGATCGTCTTATGAAGTTCGTGTAAATCGGGGTCTTGATGCTTAAGACCCAGAAAAGCCGTTGCTAAAGCGTTGAGTTGCAGATTTCGTCGGTGTCAAGCAATCTGTAAAAGAATGTTTTATTGCGTGCATCGGTACAATGCGCGAAGCTAAAGTTCGACCCGACTGCTTTATCAGAACTTTAACTGCTGCAATGTTACACCTTCGCGTTCTTTGATTTTTGATTGTTCCCTGAGAATATCGTTTCTTTAAAAACCCGATTGAATCAACCAAGATTTCTATACATTGCGGACTTCACGGATAAAGCGTTGCAAAATAGGTGAGATCCTACGGAAAATGTGACGCCATGATTCGGTTGCAAACAATTCTTCCGATCGGTTTAGGTCTTTTACTGTGTAGCTGTGGCACAAAAAGCGTGGATGCCACCGCCGACTACACCAAAGAAAAAGCCGCTTCACAGCCCAATCAAATCAAAGTCAGCCAAACTTATTTGGTCAAACCCAACGTTTTAGCGATCGAGATTAACACTGGAAAAGTGATTCACGGTCAGCAAATTCCGTATCGATCAGAATCGGGCGATCGCGTCGAGCAACCCCGTCCGGTCGGAGATGACTGGGTGATTCGCAACGGCAAAGCGATCGGATCACTCGTCGGAAAGCAGCGCAATACGCTGTATCCGTTCGATCAGTTTGTCGCGTCGCCGTTTGACCCGCAGTGGGCCGATCGCATGACAAGCTACCAAGTTCGATCGAGCGATGACAACACTTACGCCTCGTCGCTCAGTCCAAGAACAGTATTTAGAAAATCAAAGCCAACCGATATGGCACGCATCGCTCAATGGAAATTTGAATTTCCGATGCTGCATACCGTGTATCTCACGCTGCCAAGCAGCTTGAAGCCTGGAAAAACCTACCAAGTCAATTTTCCCGGCGGCAACATTGAAACGGCGTCGTTTAAATACGAGCCAAACGCCACGCGCAGCGAAGCCGTACACGTTTCTCAGATCGGCTTTGCGCCTTCTGATGCAGCAAAAGTTGCGTTTTTGTCAACCTGGATGGGCAACGGCGGCAAGGTGGAATACCCAAGCGGATTAAACTTTTCAGTTGTAGATGAGAAAACAAATCGCAAAGTCTTTACCGGAAAAACCCAGCTTTCTAAAACCAGCCAAGACCCCGAAGATCCACGCCAGCGCAATTACACCAATACTGACGTGTACTTGATGGATTTTACCGATCTGCAAACGCCTGGTCAGTACCGCGTCTGCGTCGAGACGATCGGCTGTTCGCTGTCGTTTAAGATCGATCCCAACGTGTGGAAACAAGCGTTTTACGTTTCAGCGCGAGGGCTTTATCATCAGCGCAGTGGCATTGAGCTAAAAGAACCGTATACCACCTGGAAGCGCCCGCGCCCGTTTCATCCGCAAGACGGCAATGTAATTTACGAATCAACCGCCCCGATTACCAGCGTTGATCAAGGCTTAGGAACAGAAGGATTTGCAAAAGTGCTAAGCCAAACGAAAACAACGCAATCGCTTCCGAATGCTTGGGGCGGCTATTTTGACGCAGGCGATTGGGATCGACGCATTCAACACGTTGAAGTGTCTCGATCCTTAATCGAACTGGCTGAACTGTTTCCGGGATACTTCGATCGCGTCGGGCTGAACCTGCCCGAATCAAAAGATCGATTGCCAGATGTGATCAACGAAGCGCTGTGGACGATCGATTTCTTTCGACGAATGCAAACGGCTGACGGCGGGATTCGAGGCGGCATTCAGTCTGAGCGCGATCCGCGATTAGGTGAAGCGAGTTGGCAAGAATCCTACAATATTTACGCTTACGCACCGGATTTGTGGTCGAGCTATCTTTATGCAGGCGTGGCAGCACGAGCAGCAAACTGGCTTCAGTCCAAAGACGCAAAGCTGGCTCAAACTTATCAAACCAGCGCACTGCGGGCAATGGCATACGCTGAGCGAGAAGCCGCTAAAAAGAGCGTTGCCAAGCAAGTGCGCGATGCTCGCAATCTAGCCGCCCTCGAACTTTTGCGGCTGACGGGCGATCGTCGTTGGCATGACATTTTCCTGCAAACCACGATGTTTAAAGACCCGCAAAAAGACGTGGTGGTGTGGGATCAGTATGACCAGCGAGACGCCGCGTTTTTATACGCTCGAATGCCGATCGATTCAGTCGATGCATCCGTGCAGCAAAACGCCCGCAATGCCTTAATTCGCGATGCTGACACCGCCGTTGGCGTGGGCGAACAAACGGCGTTCAAATGGACAAAAGAAATGCCTTACAACCCAATCGGGTGGGGAAACGGACTCGGTGCGCCAAAAGCAGTCGCAATGGTAAGAGCAAATTACTTAACAAAGGATACTAAATACTTGCGTGCTAGTGTATTGGCGACGCAGTTTGCGCTAGGAGCAAACCCCGACAACATGACTTACACCACTGGACTCGGACACCGCAGCCCGCAAAACCCTTTAGTGAGCGATCAGCGTGCGATGGGAACCACTTCCCCACCGGGAATTACCGTATATGGCCCTTATGATCCTGTATTTTATGCCAATACCTGGACGATCGAGCTATTCAAAGACGTGTTATTCCCAACTCCGATCGAATGGCCCACCACCGAATCGTACTTTGATATCTTCCTGTTTCCGATGGCAACCGAATTTACCGTGATGCAATCAATTTCACCCACCGCCTATATCTGGGGATATTTAGCTGCAAACGCTGATTCTTCAAACTAATTATGACGACTTCGATTAAACAACTCGCAATGCGAGGCGCGTTTTGGACCATCACCGCCTACGGCTTACGACAGGTTTTCCGACTAGGAAATAACTTAATTCTGACGCGGTTATTAATGCCAGAGTTTTTTGGCTTAATGGCGCTGGCGCTGAGTATCAAGTTTGGAATTGAATTGTTTTCCGACTACGGCATTTCTCAAAGCATTGTCAACAACAAGCGCGGCGATGAGCCAGCTTTTCTCAATACCGCTTGGACGCTGCAAGTGATTCGCGGCTTTCAAGTTTGGGCGTTGAGCTTGGTGCTAACCTACCCGATCGCGCACTTTTATCACGATAGTCGCTTGCTCGTTTTGATTCCGATGGTCGGCTTTACATCGGTTTTAGACGGGTTTGTTTCAACTTCAGTTCACACGCTGCAACGTCATTTAGAAGCTCGGCGCGGCTTAATTTATGAATTGATTGCCACACCATTAGCGCTGGGGGGATTAATTTTTTTTTGCTGGCTGCATCCGTCGGTGTGGGCACTGGCTTGTGGCTTGCTTTATGGCAGTCTGCTGCACTCAACGCTGTCTCACTTCTTGATTCCAGGGTATCGCAATCGGTTTTTGCTTGATCGTACCGTTCTCAAAGAAATTCGGAGCTTTGGCAAATGGATCGCGCTTGCATCGGCCATGATGTTTGTCGCGGATCAATCCGATCGCTTTATTTTGGCAAAGCTGCTGTCGTTTGAAAAGCTGGGCGTTTATACGATCGCGTATACGATCGCGAGCATTCCTCGCGAACTGATTCGCGAATTAAGCGGACGAGTGATTTTTCCGGCGATTTCTAAGCAGCTTGATTTACCGCGATCGGTGCTGCGCGAAAAAATTATCAAGCAGCGCTGGCTTTTGCTGCTCGGACTCGGCGCGGTTCTGACCGTTTTGGTTTGTTCGGGCGACTGGATTATTACGCTGCTGTATGCAGGTCGCAATCAGCACTGGGAACAGTATCGAGATGCCACCTGGATGATGCCGATTCTGTGCGCGGGAATTTGGTTTTCGATTTTGTTTTACACGACAAGCCCTGCGCTGCTGGCGATCGGCAAGCCTGTTTATTCAGCCCAAAGTAATTTTGTGCGGTTTGTGATGATTGCTGCGGGAATGCCGTTAGCGTTTTCTCAGTTTGGGGAATTGGGCGCGATCGTCATCATTGCGCTGAGCGACGTTCCACTTTATCTGGTCAATCTGTACGGACTCCACCGCGAAGAACTGTCTTGTACTCTGCAAGATATCCAGGCTACGCTGGTTTTTGTGGTGATTCTGGCACTCGCGCTGTTGGGTCGGTATTCGCTGGGTTTTGGATTACCGATTCATGTTTTACTGAGTCGCTAGTTTCGATTAACTGGACGTGAGTTGCGGTTGAGCTTGCAACTGAAGGCGCGGCTACACAAACAAAACCCGCCCTGATCGGGTTCAGTCGCGGCAAATTTTGGGTTTAGTCGGCCTGATTGCGGACTGGGATTGGCGCAACTCTGAAGGACTTGATGAGCCGCGCAGCCAGAGGCAATGTGCGCAGCTAATGTGAGTCACCAGGCGAGTTGAGATTCTGATCTAGAACTCAGGTTTATCAACGTCACGATGCGATCGTTAACAAGCAGCGACCGATCGCTTGGTCACTCATTGATTAACGCAGCGCTGTAGATTAATTCGGGGTTTCTGTACCACCGAGCAGTTCGGTGAAAAACTTCGTCGCGAGTTTGCAGGCAATCGCGATTAGACAAACGACACTCAAAGCATTTAGACCGATCGCGTAAATCGCTGCGGGGAAAGCTTTGCTAAAAGTGAATCGCTTTGTCCGCTCGCCGCTATCGCAAATCGCGCTGCCAACGGCGGCACGATCGCAAGCGGATTGTTAAAGCCCGAAAAAACCGCTAAGCCTTCAACGCCCTCAATTTCACCGACAAGCGGCAATCGATCGCGGCTAAACGCAATCAGGCAGTGTCGCCAAGTTCCCGGCAACGCTGCAACGCTCGGTAACACCCGCCGGATTTTTTCACGCAGCAAGAATTCGCTTTCGATTCCATCGATCGACGCATTCGGATCGCTGAGCGTGCGGCTGACTTGACCGATGCACAGACGTCGATCGCGAAACTGAACGGCTCCGGCATCAAGAATCATCGGCGCGGGTTCGTGTCCGGGCGTGTTCCATAACTCATCGACTTGGGGGCGACTGGCATCGGCTTCAAGCTGAAATCGCTCGGCTTCAGCAGGCATCACTAAGGTTTGCAGGGCGAGTTCGACAGGCGGTGTTTCAATCAGTTCGGCGTGTGTAAAGTACTGCGTAACTGAGATGCCTGCTTGCTTGAGAAACTGGCGCGTGATTCCGCCAACACAAACGGCAACGCTTGCTGAATTAAATTGACCGTTCGAGGTAATGACGCCCGTGATACGGTTCGATCGACTCCGAGCGAATCCCGTAACGTTCGCGATCGTATATTTCCCGCCAAATCGCTGCATGGCTTGACCATACGCTTGGGCCGTTTTTCGAGCGTTGATGTGGCCGTGGCGCACCGTCAGCGCTCCTGAAAGATGAGCGGGATCAAGAAGCGGTTCGAGTTCGCAGGCTTCTTGAATCGAAAGCGATCGCGGCGGAATTGCAAAAACAGAATAGCGATCGGCGATCGCGCTTGGATCGGTTTCGGCTGAAATCGTCAGCAGCAAATCGAGTTCACGAAATTCGGTATCGGCACCGAGTTCAAGCGATAGCGATCGGTGTCGATCAATGCCTTCCGCGCAAAGCTGGCGCGTTAAATCACTGGTGCCTGACCAATACGCGATGCCTCCGTAGCTAAACTGTGTTGCCGACGCCGGAGTTGCAGATTGATCGATCAGCAGCACCGAAAATCCTTGTTTTGCCAGTTCATAACCGAGCGAAGCACCTGTAATGCCCGCACCTACTACAATCCAATCAAATGCGCTCATACTTTTTCCGTGACACCGAATTCAGACTACCTGATAAACAAAGCGAAATGTTGTCCAAGCGTTTACATCTAGGGCAAAAACATCTGAGGTGCTTGTCCATTGTGCGGCTTGAGTGCTGGCTTGATGCAAATCTTGCAGTACGGCTTGAGCCGTTTCTA
>CAXUFL010000009.1:0-108560 GCA_964250455.1 uncultured bacterium | reverse complement strand
GCGTTCACCATTTGAGAAATAGACAGCTTAGGCGGATATTCAATCAGGGCATGAATGTGGTCAGATTCTCCGTTGAATTCGAGAATCTGAAAATCCATTTTCTTAGCCACTTCGTTAAAAGACTTTTCGAGAACTGCAAGGCTCTCCAAAGTGAATACACCCCTACGGTATTTGGTCACACAGACCAAGTGAGTCTTAAGGCTTGAGATGCTGTGTCTTTCTTTGCGTAAACTGGTTGTCATTTGCTGTAGACCAAGTTAGAGTATATTCACAGACCAATTTTAGCATAGACAATGAAAGCAAGATATCAGTATCGTTTCTATCCGACCGACCAACAGCGACAGAGCCTGGCTCAGTTGTTTGGCTGTGTTCGAGTAGTGTGGAACGATGCCTTAGCTTTCAGCAAGTCCGATAAGTACCCTGGGTACAACAAGCTTTCTGCAAGGTTGACTCAGACAAAGAGAACTGAGGCTAGAAGTTGGTTGTCTGGTGTTTCGTCTGTTCCATTGCAGCAGTCTCTTAAGCAGTTGGATACCGCCTACAAAAACTATTTCGATTCTCTTAAAGGAAAGCGAAACGGTAAAAAGGTAGGTCAACCAAAGTTTAAGAAAAAGACGAATGATCAGTCTGCGACGTTCACAAAAGCTGCTTTTTCTGTCAAAAAAGGAGAGGTATTTTTAACTAAAATTGGCAATCTAAGACCAATTTGGTCTAGAGAATTGTCTTCTGAACCAAGTTCTGTAACGGTGATCAAAGATTGCGCTAACCGCTATTTCCTCAGCTTTGTAGTAGAAGTTGAACCCGTTCAAGTCGATGCCAAAAACCAAAGCATCGGAATTGATTTAGGGATTAAAACGTTTGCGGTCATGAGCAATGGTGAGAAGGCTTTCAGCCCCAATTACTCAGTATTAGATCGCAGAATTCGCAAGCTTCAGAAGAAACTAGCACGTCAGCAGAAAGGCTCAAACCGGAGAAACAAAACCCGTCTTCAGATTGCAAAACTGCACAATCGAATTGCAGATACTCGCAGAGATTTCTTGCACAAACTGTCTACCAAGATTGTTCGTGAAAACCAAACGATTGTCTTAGAGGATTTGAATGTGTCTGGAATGGTGAAAAATCGCAAGCTTGCAAAGTCTATTAGCTTGCAGGCATGGAGAGAGTTTAGAACGCTGTGCGAAGCCAAATCAGAGAAGTATGGCAGAGCGTTTCGCATCATCGACCGATGGGAACCCACAAGTCAAGTTTGCTCAGGTTGTGGCTTCAAGTGGGGCAAGCTGGGTCTTTCTATGCGCTCAGTTTTGTGTCTTAACTGTGGCACTGAGCAACACAGAGATGAGAACGCTGCCAAAAATATCAACAAAGTCGGGATAGGACATTGCCACGACTCTAAACGGATGCAGAGACAGAGTAAGACTTGCTTGCAAGCATCAGTCAGTGAAGCGTCAAGCATCACCGCTCCTTTAGGACGGTGAGTATGTCAACTCTGTTTCCATAAACCGAATGAATTCTACAATGCTTCTGGATTGACCAGGTTCGACACAAGATTCTGAACCAACATGAACATGATCGGGAAAATTAAGCAATGGAAAATGCTTGACGCTATCCCAGCGCTTTTTAAGCGTTTGCTTGGACTGATTCATCCATTGATAACGGTAGTCCAGCGTGATTCATTGATTGTTTTCGATCGTAAAAGATTCTGCGATTTCTAAAAAATCTTCATTGCTAAGCGTCAATCTAGCGCGGAAATAGCCCCGGTTTAAAAACACACGCTGATCGACGATTTCTACAAACAAAATAATAGGACTCGCTTTTAGCGTTTCTTCAATAGCAGCAATGTACTGATCTAAATTCATTCCCGTCGAGATGCTTTAGCTTGAGCAGCGTTCCACATTTCGTAGTAAGTATTCCACTCAAAAAAATCCGCAGAATCGCCAAGTTGACCAGATTGAAACCGTTGGTAGAATTGCGCTGATGGCATATGATACTTTTCTTCAAAGTTCTTTAAGCGTGTTTTCAAATCAGCATTCTGACTTAAAGACTTTTGGATATTGATATCTAGCAGCTTTCTCTCTTCATCAGATAAAGAGAGAATAATTTGTGCTAACGACTCAATTAATCTCTGATTCATAAACTCATTTCACTTAACAGCGAGTTCTTGAGCAAGGTGTTTTAGCCATGATTCGGTAAGCTGCTTTTAATGCTATTGTAGAGGGCTTTAGCGAATATGACGTTTGCTTGGCGATCGCGCCACCCTTTTATAGACCCTAGCAAATTACGATTTACAAACTCTAAATTCTTAATCGCTTCACCCGTGGGGAAGATTGACGATAATGATCTGAGTGATCTCGGAATTCGGAGCCGTTCATGTCTGATTCATCGCAAGTTATCTTGATTACGGGCGCATCGTCGGGAATTGGTGCCGCCCTCGCGCAAGTGTTAGCCGATCGCTTTATGGGAATTCGTTTAGTTCTCGCGGCTCGCAATCAAGAGCGCCTCGATCAAGTTGCCGATCGCTGTAGCAAAGCCGGAGCGCAAGTGCTCACGGTGCCAACGGATATGGCACAAATCGAGCAAGTCACCGCCTTAACGCAAGCGGCGATCGATCGCTTTGGGCGCGTGGATGTTTTGATTAATAACGCGGGCTACGGGCAGATGGGTCCGATCGAACTAATTCCTATCAGCGATGTGCAGCGCCAGTTTCAGGTGAACGTGCTGGGCGCGATTGCGTTAATTCAAACGCTGATTCCGATTATGCGCAATCAAGGCGGCGGAAAAATTATCAACGTAAGTTCGCTGGCTGGAAAAATTGCGTTTCCGTTTGGCAGTTTATACAGCGCCTCGAAATTTGCGCTAGAGTCGCTGAGCGATTCACTGCGGCGAGAATTAGAGCCGTTTAATATTCGCATCAGTGTGGTGGAACCCGGGCCAGTGAGCACTGATTTTTTTGAGGTGGTGAATCGCGAAGTCGATCGCACCATGCCCGATGCCAGCAATTCTCCGTATCGAGCCGCTTTTGCAAAGCTCGAAGATTTAGATAAACTAACAAAACGACAGGCATGGACATCTGAACAAGTTGCAATAGTGATTGTAAAAGCAATCACGGCGAAAAAACCGCGCCCGCGATATGTTGCAGCAACAGCAGGTGACTTTACCGTATTTATGATGACAAAGGTGCTTCCAACATGGGCTGTCGATCGCTTTTGGCAACGATTTTATGGCATCGATCGAGTCGCCAAAGACTGGAAAACTCAACAACTGAACAATCAATCGTGATGGACTTACTTGAATATCAAGCGAAGGAATTGTTTCAAGACGTGGGCATTCCGGTGCTTCCTGCTCAGCGCATTGAACGTCCAAGCGATTTGAAAACGCTCCAGATTCCGTATCCGATCGCGCTTAAGTCGCAAGTGTACATCGGCGGACGAGGACGAGCAGGCGGCATTCGATTTGTGTCGAATACAATCGACGCGATCGCCGCCGCTCACTCGATTTTTAATCTGCCCATCCTGGGCGAATATCCAAAAGTGCTGTTAGCCGAAGCAAAATACGAAGCGCAGCAGGAATTATTTCTCGCAGTCGTGCTGAACCGATCAATTCGTCGTCCGGTTTTGCTGGGTTCGGCAAAAGGCGGCATCGATGTGCAAACCGCGATCGACGATATGCAGCAAGTTGTAGTGGATCAAGATTTTTCTTCGTTTTATGCGCGTCGATTAGCGCTCAAAATGGGTCTTAAAGGCACCTTGATCAATTCTGTGACCGATGTAATCGAGAAAATGTATCGGTTATTTCTTGATAAAGATTTGGATTTAGTTGAGATTAATCCGCTTGGAGTGAATCGCGCGGGTGAAGTCATGGCGCTAGATGGCAAAATCACGGTCAATGACACCGCTCTAGCTCGCCATTTAGATCTTGCCGCTTTGGATGCGCGATCGAATAATCCCGTGCTTACAACCTCAGATTCTCGGAGCACTCGCTTGCCTGAAGTTCTGACAACGATTAATCCAAGCGGTCAAATTGGCGTTTTGTGCAACGGTGCCGGATTGACAATGGCAACAATGGATTTAGTCGGTCAAGCAGGCGGAAAGCTGCTGCACTTTCTGAACATCGGCAGCGACACGCATTACGATTGGCAGCCTGATACTTTGTGTGAGCGACTTGAACAAGGATTAGATTTGCTCACTCGCAACAAACAAGTCAAAGTCATTTTAATCAACATCGTGAGCGGTACAGTTTCGTGCGATCGCGTGAGTTTGTCGATCGCTCGCTTTTTGCGTCCCCCGGCTCCGGCTCGTGCCCACTACAAAGACGAAGTTCGCATCACACGCGGGACAGCGATGCCAAAAATCGTGGTGCGGCTTTTGGGCAGTCAGATTGCTCAAGCTAAAGAAAACTTATCGAGCACCCCAGCGATCGTGATCGAAGATCTAGACGAAGCGGTTGCTCAAGTTGTTACACTATCAAAACGACGAGAGCCTTAACTGAGTATTAACTGTTTCTTAACCCTCCGCTTCATTTGGTAGATTCACGGATCTTTCTGCAAGTATTGAGGTTGCTTTTGTCAAAAATAGGAGAATTTGAGATTCGGTTGTAGATTCGACAACTTTATAATGATGTATCGCTGTTGAGTGGTTTGTGCTGTGGTTTCGCTTTGATCGCTAATTTTGGTTGCAGGCGATACTTCGATCCGTAACAGTTGAAAAACTCGATACTTGCGCCAAAAGCCTTAACTTCAAGCTAGTTGAATCTTGCTGAGAGACATTCTATAGTCCTACCAAAACGCTCAATTTGAACAACAAACGGCTTCAAAACAATTATAAATTTCAATGAACGTTCATCTATCCCTATGAATTTTACGCCAGCCAGCAAAGTGATCGTGCAGGGCATTCTAGAACCACTTGGTGAAGTGTATGCGCCGTTGATGCAAGCTTACGGTACGCAGATTGTTGCCGGAATTTGTCCAGGCTATGGCGGAAAAACCCTTGCAGATATTCCTGTATTTGACATGCTGGAGCAAGCTCTACCGGATGTGGGGGCGATCGATACAACAGTAATTTTTTCGCCGCCTTATGCAGCCCTCGATGCGGCCCTCGAAGCGATCGCGGCAGGCATTCGCCAGATTGTGTTGGTCAGTCAGGGTGTACCGCCGTTAGATATGGTACACCTGATTCGTAAAGCCGAAGCAACCGACACGCTGATTGTCGGTCCAAACAGTCCTGGCGTGATTGTTCCGGGTCAATTTCTGCTTGGCATTCATCCCCCGGATTTTTACACTTCTGGGTCGGTTGGATTGATCAGCCGCAATGGAACGTTGACTTACGAAGCGGCCTGGATGTTAACGCAGGCGGGATTGGGGCAATCGATCGCCGTTAGTATTGGCGGCGATGCGATCGTCGGTTCAACTTTTCCACAATGGCTGCAAATGCTCGATGAAGACGATCAGACTGAAGTAATCGTTTTAGTCGGTGAAATTGGGGGCGATGCCGAAGAAGCGGCGGCGCACTATATTGCGGAAGCAATTGATAAACCTGTGATTGCTTATGTCGCGGGTCGGAGCGCACCCCGCGATCGGCGCATGGGTCACGCAGGCGCAATTATCGATTCGCAAACCGCCGATTTTGGCCCTGATATTGGCACCGCAGAAAGTAAAGTTGCCGCATTCAAGCGGGCAGGAATTCCCGTAGCCGAGCGTCCTTCAGAAATTCCCGAATTAGTTCGACGCATTTTGAGAACGCCTGTGAAACGAGTGTAAAAGAGTTTGCCCGACTGTAGGCTAAATCGGGCGTTGATTGACTCTATAACCTAATTTATTTACGGTTACGATCGCGATTCATTTCTTGCCGTTTTACTCGCGACAAGCACGCTTCTAAATAAGCACAGCTTTCGCACTGATCGTCTTTTCCTGGAGCAGAACATCCACAGGGAGATTGTAAAAAACAAGCTTCACAGGTCGGCGGCTGATCAAAAATAATTTCTTTTAAGAAACCAACAAAGTTCTTTGAAAACATAGTCTTAAAATTCACAGCAGACTTAATTGAAAATAAACGGAAGCACCTAATTATAGATGCTTCCGATCTGGGTTGACCGACTTTGAAATCTAACTCAATCTACGCATTGGTTGACTGTGATTTTGCCAGTTCAGCAGGCTTCACGAATCCAACGTAAGCTGCCAATGCTGCGGTTAAAGCATTAAACCAAACGTTGTTGCCGTAGATCGGCATCAACCCAAACGAGGTGTTGGTTGCCGGAATGATTCCCAGAATCACGATCGCCACGTATGCGATCGCGAATCCTTGATTGTAAACAAGCGATCCGCTAAAGCTAGTTGCGGCTGCAATTCCAAGCAAACCGACCACAATATGAACGGCGTTATGAACATAATTTGTCGGAAAAATGCCGAACAAATGACCATAACCGTCTGGAGAAATCAAGCGAGGAACCACAACGCCCGTCGTCGGAGCATCATTCGGAAGTCCCATAAATCCGGGGATAAATCCTGCAATTCCAACAAACAAAAAGATAATTCCTAGAATTAATGCAACAGCGCGTTCGCTGTCGACTAATTTCTTGAACAGAGACGGAAAACTCGACTGCATGTTAAGACCTCAGTTGTTAAAATCAATTCGATCGTGTTGCCATTTGTACGAAAAGTTAGCAGCTTTTTTCAGTGCTTCTATTTACTATTCAAATAAAGTTTATTGATATGAAATCTATCGAAAGGTGTTATTCAAAGGAATGACTTTCTGCACGCAGTTGAATCGCGGATATTACGGCACAAAATAGGCGGAAAACCGCTCACTGATTGGTTTACAGCGATTCCTAGAATTCGTCATAATAAGAATATCAAGTCAGCAAGCGCGTGTTATGAGAATTCAATCGTCAGTCTTGGTTCATTTAGGGTTTGGCAAGTATGTGCGCTCGGATCAAGTGACGGCAGTGATCCCGATCGAGGAAGATCGGGGCCCCGGTCGGCGGACGTTTATTCATGTGCAAGGACAGTCTGATCCGGTGATTGCGTCGCGGGCCGAAGATTCGATCGTGCGCGATTTGGTGCAAGAGCCGCGTGAAGTGGTGCAGTCGCGCCAGCAGCAAGAGATTCTGCGCGATTTGTACACCGATTTGCAGCAGGTGAATGGCACGGTTCGACGGTTCTCTCGCGATGAAGGCGGGTTAGACCTCGATCGATTAGAGCGTCGTATTCGCGAAGTGATCGAAGAGTAATTTATTCAAGCAGAAGTTAAGCTACTTCTGCTTTTTTTTGTAAACCCAATACGCTTGGTTACGATAAGCAACGGGTAAATTCAACGCATGATTGATCTGGGTTACAACGTAGTCGGTGCGATATTGAGTCATCAACGCTTCAACTTGAGGCGTGGTTAAGCGGTTATACGCGGTGTTAATCGCTTCACCGAGTTGCCAACTTTCGATCGCACGCTGGCTCATGGCCGTCTGAAGCACGCTGTGAGCGCTTAAATCGTCGAGACGGTGGTACCACTCGATAATTCCGGTTTTGCTTTGAGGCAGTAGCTTGAAATTTGCGACGGTTGAACGCTCACTCATCCAAGTGAAATTCGCAAACTCGGTTGCAGGCGGAACCAGCACAACGGCATCTTTAGCGGTGTGATTGGTAATCCAGGTGCATAAATCTTTCCATTCAGGAGAAGCGTCTTGCTGCACGCCGGGAAACTGCCGCAACTCAATCAGTTGTTGCATGAAGCGAACGCTTTGAACCGGGACGATCGCGCCCAGTATCACGAGCCAAACCAGCACTAACCCTCGCCGCGCTCTGTTGCTTAGCGTTTGCAAAGCACAAGCGAACAGCAAAGCATCGGTTAATGGCAGCATCACATCGCCAAACCGAAACGGGTAGTACTGCAACAGCTTGCCTTCAGAATCAAACGGCGCGATCACGATGCCCAAAGCAAACGGAACTAAGCTGATTAGCGTAAATTTGCATAGCTCGATTTGAGCGGTGTAGGCGTGAAGCAATTCCTTTGGAGTTGCGTGCGCTAATCGCTGCCTGTGTGAGCGTCGAAGTACAGCAACGCTAACGGCGAGAATCAGCAGGTAAAGCACGATCGCGATCCACGACTCAGGCGACCAAAACAACGGATTAAGATGATGAGGCAGTCGCAAAAAGACGTAAACAAATGAAGGCGCGATCGCATCTAGAGGCGTCGGAGTGAATAGCTGCTGTACGATCGACGGCAAGGCGAAACTGCTTCCCACTAAGTAGCACAGCACAATCAACCCAAGCCGCCGAATTCCTCTGAGTCGAGTTTTTGGTTTAAGAGCAAGCCATCCTAGCGCAGTTAAAAACGCCCATCCACCAACCAGAACGTGAAACGATGTTGCAATGCCTAATAAAAGCGCCATTCCAACAAAGCGACCCGCCAGCATCAAGTTAATCGCTAATAAAATTAGACCGTAAGCAACCGCCTTTGCTTCAAGTGCAAGGATCAACCATTCGCCCGCCGCGACCCCTTCATGCGCTAAAAACAACGTAATCGCCATTAGCAATAGCAGCAGGCTCAGGTTTAACTTTCGAGCAATGAGAACTAATCCTAAAGCGACTAAGCTATAGCAAAAAAGCCGCCCGACGATCGACGTTGCCAAAAATCCCCACTGCACAATCAGCCAACCAAATAGCGATTGAAACACCAAGCGGTAGCCCGGCGGCTGATTGAGATACCAGTCTTGGGGCATCCAGTTTGGATCGGCAAATTGCTTTGCTAACGGCAGAACATCAACTTCGTTCGCTGAACCCAGGTTGATCACTAAAAGCAGATTCAGGCTAAAAAACGCCAGCACTGCTAGAACGGATTGCCATAGCGGGTGAGGATTTAGCGCAGCGTTGGCGATTCCTGCGGCGTTGCGCGTGGCGCTAAACGTTCTTTGGCTCAAATTTCTGTCACTCTGCATTCAATCGCCTCTGCCCGGAATAACTCGATATGAAAAAAGCAGACTACATCAGATGTAGTCTGCCATTCTAAAGATTTATGCAGCGATTTGCTTAAACGGCTGCAAGTTCTGGCGTGGGGCGCTTGCTGTTGCGAATGCCTTCGATTGCCGTTGCATAATCCGGCGCGTTAAACACCGCAGAGCCAGCCACGATCGCATTGGCTCCAGCTTCGATCACTTGCCACGTGTTGTTCGCCTTCAAGCCGCCATCAACTTCGATCCACGGATCTAAACCGCGCTCATCGCACATTTGACGCAGCTTGCGAATTTTCGGCAGCACACCGGGAATAAAGCTTTGTCCCCCAAATCCAGGGTTGACGCTCATAATCAGCACCAAATCGCACAACTCCAGCACATATTCGATTAAATCTAACGAGCTACCCGGATTAAGCACCACGCCTGCGAGTTTGCCAAGCTCTTTGATTTGTCCCAACGTGCGGTGTAGATGCGTCGTGGCCGAGGATTCTGCATGAACGTAAATGTGATCGGCTCCCGCTTTAGCAAAATCAGCGACGTATCGTTCGGGTTCTACAATCATCAAGTGAACGTCAAGCGGCTTTTGCGTGACGGGGCGAATCGCTTCCACAATTAACGGGCCGATCGTAATGTTCGGCACAAAGCGACCATCCATCACATCCACGTGAATCCAATCGGCTCCTGCCGCATCTACAGCGCGAATTTCTTCACCTAAGCGACTAAAATCAGCAGACAGAATCGACGGAGCAACGACGATAGGCTTTGTAGACATGGTGCTTGTCCCTTTGGGTGTGGAAGATTTTGTGATCAGTTTAACAAACTGTGAATCTTTTCTCTTCGATTTTAAGTCAGGATTGGTCTAAATTTTAGGAAATAATACCTAATGTAAAAATCAATCAAGGCTGCCTTGATCGATTTATGTCATTCTGTGAGGAAGTAGAAACGGGAGAACGATCGTGGCGCTCAGAGCGGTGAAAATCTGGACGATTGGAATCAGTAGCGTCGGCGTTGCGATTTCTGCTCAGGCAATACCCGTCGCCGATACTTCGATCGGAGCAAATGGCATTGATGCACTGCGCCTTCAGCAAGCGCCTTACAGTCTCACCGGGAAAAAGATCGCGATCGGGCAAGTCGAAATCGGGCGTCCGGTGAAGTTTGGCATTGATAAAGCGGCGAACAGCAATCGCGTCATTTCGGTAACGCAGGTGTTTTTTCGCAATCAATCCGCCAAAACAAACACGAATTTAGACACCCACGCCGCGCAAGTTGCCAGCGTGATGATCGGCAATAGCAAAGCAGTGCGCGGCGTGGCTCCGAATGCCCGACTGTATTCTTCAGCCGCCGCAACGCCCCGACGAGGCGGACAGCCAGAGGAATGTTTATCAACGCAGCAGGTCGCCCAGCAAAACGGCGGCGATGTGCGGGCGATTAACTTTAGCTTTGGAGAAGCGCTGCAAGATGATCCGCGATCGAACGCTCGATTAGACGGCAATGCGTTACTCACGATGTGCATTGATTGGTCGGCACGAGTGCATAACGTGCTGTATGCGATCGCAGGCAATCAAGGCAAAGGTGGAATTCCGATTCCAACCGATACGTATAACGGGATGACGGTTTCGTTTACGCGCCAGGTTGGTACTCTGTATTCCAAAATTGATTTTTCTAACATTGGGGATACAACGCCGCGCATCTTTAAGCGCAACGACGGCGTAGAAACGAGTTTAGGCGGACGACGATCGATTTCGATTACGGCACCCGGAAGCAAGATCGAAGTGGCAAATCTCAAAGGTGAAGAATCTTCTACGATCGGCTCAAGCTTTGCCGCGCCGCATGTGACTGCAACGGTCGCATTGCTGCAAGAATTTGGCGATCGACAGCTCCGCGCAAGCTGTAAGCGCGACGCAGGCTGCCAACTCCCCTGGACAACCGACGCCCGACGGCATGAAGTGATGAAAGCCGTACTGATGAATTCGGCTGACAAAATCAAAGATAACGGTGATGGTCGAGCACTGGGCATGACGCGCACGATTTTAGAAAAAAGTAATCAAACATGGCTCGATTCGGATGCCTATAAAAATCCGAAAATTCCGCTTAACATTCAAATGGGAGCCGGACAGCTTAACGCCTTTCGAGCGCTTCAGCAGTTTAGAAGCGGAGAGCGCACGCCTGATCGAGCCGTCCCCGCGATCGGCTGGAACTATGGCAAAATTACCGATTCAAAACCGTTTCAAGATTACGTGATTGAGCAGCCGCTTTTGCAGGGAAGCTACGTTTCAGCAACGCTTGCTTGGGATCGATTCGTGGAACTAAACGATCGCAACAAAAACGGCGAATACGATTTAGGTGAAACGTTTCGCGATCGTGGATTAAATCAGTTAGACCTTTATTTGATGCGAGCCGAAGACAACGACATTCGCAACAGTATTTGGTCATCGATTAGCAACATTGATAGTGTGAAGCATATTTTTCATCCCGTCCCCGCAACCGGACGATATAAAATTCGCGTGGTGTTTCGCAATCGGGTCAACGAACCGACTCAATCGTATGCGTTGGCGTGGTGGTCTGTACCGTCACAAAAACCGTAACACAACCGTGCGCAACGGTGCGATCGGCTACTGTATTCCTTAGAAGATGACTTCTCATATCGTCGATCGCCGTTTATTTTCCGAGTTTGCTATGAAAACTTCTCGTGGGCTTTTTTGTCTTAATCTTTTTCTGCTTGTGTCGCTTAGTTCAAGTCTGTTTGCAAATTCAGCAAGTCCTCAATTCATCGCTCAACCCGTTAAATTGCCCGCGCAAACTCAATCTATGAGTCCGAAACTCGTTCAAGCCAACACGCGATTTGGGTTCAAGCTTTACTCGGAAATTCTCAAACAAAACAACGGCAAGAATGTTTTTGTGTCTCCGTCTAGCGTGGCGATCGCGCTGGCTATGACCTACAACGGTGCAAGCGGAAACACAAAAACCGCAATGGCAAAAACGCTGGAACTGCAAGGTCTAAACCTAGACGAAATTAATCAAGCGCACGAAGATTTAAAGGCGCTGCTAAGCCAAGCTGACCCGAATGTACAGGTGTCGATCGCGAACTCAATTTGGGCCCGACAAGACGTTTCATTTAACCCAAGCTTTGTACAGCGCAATCAAAAATTTTACGACGCAACCGTCACGGCGCTTGATTTTGGCGCACCTGCGACCGTTCAAACAATGAATAATTGGGTGAAGGAAAACACACGCGGCAAAATTGATAAAATTATCGATCGCATCAACCCAAATCAAGCTTTGTTTCTGATGAATGCGGTTTACTTTAAAGGCAAATGGACAAACGAATTTAATCAGCAGCAAACCGAAGAAAAACCTTTTTATCTAACCGATGGCTCACAAAAACAACAGCCGTTTATGCAGCAGCAAGGCAGGTATAGCTATTACGAAACCGAAAAGTTTCAAGCGATTAGTTTGCCTTACGGAAACGAGCGCGTGAGTTTGTATGTGTTTCTGCCAAAATCGAAGTCTAGCTTGTCACAATTTCAGCAAGCACTAACCGCAGAAAATTGGCAAACTTGGATTGATCAATTCTCAAAACGAAGCGGTTCGATTCAGCTTCCACGCTTTAAGATGTCGTATGATACCGACTTAAAGCAAGCGCTTTCAGCGTTAGGAATGAGCGTTGCATTTGATTCTCAGCAAGCCGATTTTTCTAATTTAAGCAACAGCCCGCTTAGCATTAGTCAGGTTAAACACAAGACTTTTGTAGAAGTCAACGAAGAAGGAACCGAAGCGGCTGCAACGACCTCTGTAGGAATTGCATTAACCTCAGCGCCGATGCCCGTTGAACCCTTTAAGATGATCGTCGATCGACCCTTTTTCTGCGCGATTCGAGACAATCAAAGCGGAGAGATTTTATTTATGGGATCGATTCAGAATCCGCAATAAAAAAGGGGGTCTGCCCCCTTTCACAGTTGTGCCTATCCTACACGAGCTTAATCATTAATCCACAACGCTTTTTGCTGAATCCACAACATCATCGGATTTGCTTTTGACTTTATCTAAGCCCTGCTTGATCTCCGATTCGATCGATTGAGCGCTTGTGTTTGAGGGGCGCTTCATGTCTTCGATTCCAGCCGTTCCTTGTACCTCGTTGAGTCCGCCGCCTTTGGTGCGATCGCGAACTTCTTCAAGCGACTGCAAGCCACCGCGATCGATCGTGTCGCGTGCAGTCGCTTCGTATTTCTTCGCAACTTGACCCGCTTCGTTTTTCATCGGCTGGTCTTTTGTTGGCAAATTCGATGCCGATGCGCTCGAAACAACCGTGGAAAATACCATTACAGCGCACAAGCAAACTGTTAGAAAAAAGCGTAATGCAGATAGCATAGATTTCATACAAATAGCCTCCAATGATACAAGAATTTTTTAGAGTGTTTGGTAGATTTAGACTCAGAAAGCCGAATTTAACCTGCAACTATCTACTCAGAATTGCGCCCTTAAGAGCATCTGTAACGAGTTGGAGTTTAAGCTTTGGTTCCTTCTACCTGAAGAGGGATGAAAAGCGCTATCCATTCGTCAAAAACTCAACTTTAGGCAACAACGGATCTCGCACCATACCGACCCCTTTGTAACCCCAACGCTTTAGAACGGGCGGAAGCTGCGATCCAGACAACGATTCAACGCTAAAACGATCGCTCACACCCGCCGCATGTTTGTTAAGGTAGCTCAGCGCATCAAAATGCTCTTGAAACACTAAGATGTAGCCGATTTGCGGCGATCGCGGCTGATCGTCGCGGCGATCAGGATACGCGGCTAAATAGCTACCGTCGAGCCTTGATCGAATCAGGTAATACGTTTGCGAAAACATCTTAATTTAAGTCTGTTAGATTAATGCGTGGATCAACGGCTTTGAGCAGCAAATCAGCCAAAAGATTACCCACAATCAGCATTAACGCACCCAGCATCAAACTCGACATGATCAAGTATTGATCTTGCGCATTAACCGCCTGCAAAATCAGGCGTCCGAGTCCCGGCAAGTTAAAGAAGTTTTCGGTAATAAATGCGCCCCCCAACAACCCTGCAAATTCAAATCCCAACAGCGTAATTAATGGGTTAATAGCGTTGCGCAAGGCGTGAACGTAAATCACACGATTTTCGGGAAGTCCTTTTGCGCGGGCGGTTTGCACATAATCTTGCCGCAGAACATCGAGTAATTGACCGCGCATAATGCGCTGCAATCCGGCAAACCCTGCGATCGCTAGGGCTAAAGTCGGCAATACCAAGTGCCACGCTACATCCAGAACCTTGCCCAACAGCGTCAAATCCGCAAAGTCAATGCTCGTTAAATCTCCTACCGGAAATAAGGGCGACGTGTTTTGCGCAAAAATCAGCAGCAGTAGCGCGGTCACAAAGCTCGGAAATCCTTGTCCGGCGTAGCTCAAGACTTGTAGAACGCGATCGACCCAGCGCTGTTGTTTCACTGCCGCCAAAATTCCCAACGGAATCGCCACCCCCCAAGTCACAATCAGCGAGCTAATCGCTAACAGCAACGTCGCCGGAACGCGCTCCCATAAAAGAGAAACAACGGATCGGTTATACACAAAACTCGTACCAAAATCGCCTCGCGTCAGAATATTCCAAATCCAGAGTCCAAACTGCTCGAACCAAGTGCGATCGAGTCCGTATTGTTTGCGGAGCTGGTCGATTCGCTCAGGTGAAATTTTCGGATTTTCGCGCAGCGTATCAAGGTAGTCTCCGGGCGCAAGCTTGATCACAAAAAAGCTCAGCGCTGCTGCTAAAAACAGCGTTAGTACTGCCTGCAATAATCGCTTGATCACGTAAATCGACGTTTCACTGGTAATGAATTCGAGAATGCGATCGAACCCCGATTTAAATTTTCCAGGCGCGGAAGTGGTCATAAGTGGAAGTTGTAAGCGTAGGTGTTGCGATTATAGCGACTCTATAGCATTGTCAAGGTTTTCAAGTTGTAACAAATCGTTGTCGATCGTGCCGATGCAGCGCTGCAAAAATTAGGAATTAGCCGAAAACGGCTACCCAGAACGCGACGAAGTTTTTCGCGAACCACTGAAGACTAAGCCTGCGAGGACGATCACATCAATCGCCAAGCATCTCGAAGCTAACCCAAACTTAGGTTTAGTAATGTAAGCGGTAACGCCTTTTTTTTTCGGGTGAGTGGATCGATGCAAACGTGCTGAGTAACCGCTTGACTTATTAATTGACTGGGATTTGCTTCAAAATAGATTTGATAACGAATCTCAAACTTACTTTCATTGAGCTGTGCTACGACCATGTGAATCAAAATACGATCGCCGCAATACATCGGTTTGAAAAAGTCAACGCTGGCATGAACAATCGGTGTGATCACTTCTCCAGTTGCACTAAAAAACGATCGAACTTCAATTCCCGCTTCGATTAACGATGCTTCAAAGGCTTCGTGGCACATCGATAAAACCGTCGCGAAGTACACAACGCCCGCCGCATCGGTGTCAGAAAATCGAACGGTTCGGGAATAAACAAATGGCATTTAAGAAAGCATTAAATCAGATTTGAGAAAGTCAACAAACTGACGCGCGGTTCTCCCAGATCGCCCATTGTGACGCGTTGCCCACTGCAACGCTTGACGATCTAATTCTTCGGTGCTCAAGGTAATTTCGGCGTGCTGAGCTAAATGATGCACGATTTTAAGATACGTGGTTTGATCCGCAGGCTCGAACGTGAGCGTTAGTCCAAAGCGATCGCTAAACGATAATTTTTCCTGCACTGTATCCCAATGATGCACTTCATCGGCGTCTTTTGGACGGGGACGATCGTCAAAATATTCTCGAATCAAATGGCGTCGATTAGAAGTTGCATACACTACAACATTTGGCGGTCGCGCTGTGAGATTACCCTCAAGCACGACTTTTAGCGCTTTAAACGCATCGTCATCTTCTTCAAACGACAAATCATCGACAAAAATCACAAACTTCTGCGGCAGTCCGCGCAGTTGCTCGACGATCGACGGTAATTCGTTCAGCGCAGATTTACCCACTTCGATCAAGCGCAAATGGCGATCGCGATATCGTTGCAGCAGCGATTTTACCAGCGAAGATTTTCCCGATCCGCGACTGCCATACAGCAAAATATGCAGGGCAGGCAATCCGGCGAGCAAAAATTCAGTATTTTTGATTAGCGTATCGCGTTGAGATTCATATCCGACTAGCGTTTCGACATCTACCGAATCAGGATGTCCGATCGCAACCAAGCGCCCGTTTTGCCAGCGAAACGCATCATATTGAGCAAACAATCCTGCGCCATAGCTGCGATAAAACTCGATTAACTCTGGGAGCATCGTCGCCCAATCGCCAGCTTGCTCAAGCTGCGATCGCAGCCGGAGCGCTTCAATTTGCCTTGTAGAATCAGCGCTAAACCTATGATTCGACCAAGCAACCAGCGATTGTTGAGCGCATTCGCTCACCCAATCACAAATCTGCTCGCTCGAATAATAATAAATTTGTTGCAGCAGTCTTAGATCGTGTTCGATCGCTTTTAATAGCTGCGGCGGTAAATCAGGCTGCTGAATTTGTCGCGTCAACGCCGTCTCAACGCTCAGCATCCGCAAAATCAAATAATCACGCCAGCCGAGTTGTCGATCGACCAACGCCGAAAACCAGCGACTATAAGCTTTGAGCGACTCGATCGGCGAATCAAGCGACTGAAGCAACGCCAAAAATGCTTGCCCGATGTCGTCATCGAACACGGGTTGATAAATCAACAGCGAAACGCAGCTTTGATACAGTTCTTTTGCGGCTTGCACCGTTACACCCATCGTTTCTAAATTCCCAACGCCGTAGTCAAGATTCGAGGCACAGGCATCACAATCAAAATCAAAATTGTCAACGCCATCAGTCCTACGATATCGCGGAACGAATCAACCTCGGTGACATCATTCAAAGCAGGCTCATCGATCGCGCTTAACAGCAGCAGCACCACCGCCCACAGCAATAAATGTGGATGCACGATCGCAAATCCCAACAGCAAAAATCGCGCTGCTCGCCCAATTCGCGCTCCAATTCGCCGCCCAAACACCGCATGAACCATGCGCCCCCCGTCAAGCTGTCCGATCGGCATCAAGTTAAACGCGGTAAACACCAATCCTACCCAGCCTGCGATCGCCGTTGGATGAAGCTTGATCCCCGTATCCACGATTAATTCTTTTCCGATTGCCAGCTTTGCAAAAGCGGCAAGCACGATCGAGAATTTTGGATCAAGCGCCTGAAATCGAAACAGTCCAACATTATCCGGCAAGGGCACGACCGAAGATTGCGTCAACCCCCATGCTAAAAGCGGAATACACAAACACAGCCCTAAAAACGACCCGACTAAGCCAATATCAAACAGCGCTTTGCGATCGGGAATCGGCGATTTCAACTGAGTAAACGCCCCGATCGTTCCCAACGGCAAAAACGGAAGCGGAATAAACGGAATAAAGTAAGGTAGCGTTGTGGCAATGTGGTACTTTCGAGCGGTGAAATAGTGCCCAAATCCTCGCAGCGCAAAAAACACCATAATCCAGATCGCATACGGCAAGCCATCTTCAAGAATTGCCGGGATTGTCGGCACGCGCCCCACGGTTTGCAGTCCTGCCCAAGTTGTCGTGATCAAGGTCAAAATCGCCAACCCTGACGCGATCGCCGGACGAATCATAGAGGATTTTCCGTCGAGTGTTGCCGCCGGATAAATCACGAGTTCAAAAAACGGGTGATCCTGTCCTTCATGCAGCACCACATAAAAGCGATCGCCAAACTGCGCTGCGATGTTTTCCGTGACGATTCGATGCGCCTGCTCGGGCGTTGTGCGTAGCTGTCCGCGACACGTTACACTTTGCGGCCGATACTCTATGTGGCGCAAATAAAAGACATTCCAGGGAAAACAGGTTTGTAGCGTGCTTTCTTCAGCAGTATTGATCGGACGCAACGCTGAAAGATCAGGTTGAATATCGCGGGTCGGCTCAGATTCACGCAGCGCCGATCGCGGCGTTTGGGAAGCTGACTCGCTTTGCGATTCTCCAAACGATCGCAGCGTCACTCGCCCGCGATAAATCAAATACAGATACAGCACCAAAAATCCAACAAACAGCAGCACGGCGATCGCCGTCGGCAGGGTGCGCCCCGGAAATACAGCCGCCCACCCCACCAGCAGAAAGACAGGCATCATCGCAACAAGCCAAAGCAGCCAAACGGGTGTTCGCGTGATTCCAGATACCCACTGCGCAATAAAAAAATAGGTGATTAATCCGAAAAGAAGTATCCAAATCATGCGCGGAGTGCCAGGAAAAAATCGAAACCCAGGTGCAACGATTGTGAGTTTGTGAATGCTGCGATCGTTTAATTCTTTCACAAACGATCCAGGCATCAAACCGTAAGCCTTCAAAGAAGCTAATCCACGATCGCCAAAACTGTTATTTACTTTCACAATCTGCCACAATCAAAAAGCGAATTTCTAATGAATTGAGAAGCCTGTGCAATTCTCTTCCGCTTCAGTCCGCGATTCTTCAATCGCAAAGCAGCCCCAACGGGTGTTTGATTCCGATCAAGCCGCTTGTCCTCACGCCTTATTTGCTTTTGCGCCTAACCGCGATACGTTAGGCGGAACGGCCTATCTTATTGTAGAAAAATCAGGCAATGTTTTAGTGGATTGTCCAGCTTGGAGCGACGTCAATCAACAGTTTTTGCAGGCTCAAGGTGGCGTTAAGTGTTTAATCATCACGCATCGCGGCGGAATCGGGAAAGTGCGCGAAATTCAGCAAGCTTTTGATTGCGAGGTTGTGATTCAAGAGCAAGAAGCGTACTTACTGCCCGGAATTCGCTGCACTTCGTTTCAGTCTACGTTAGATCTTTCAACTCATACCCGTGTGATTTGGACATCTGGGCATTCTCCGGGCGCGGCTTGTGTTTATTATGAACCCTGTCGCGTACTGTTTTCGGGACGTCATTTAGTTAGCGATCGTGCGGGCAATCCGGTCCCGCTTAGAACCGCAAAAACCTTTCATTGGCCGCGCCAACTGCGCCACGTTCAGCAATTAATCGATCAGTTTTCTGCTGACACGCTGCAATTTATTTGTCCGGGTGCCAACATCGGCTTGCTGCGCGGCAAACGCTCGATCGACCATGCCTACCAAAAATTAATTCAGTTCGATTTTGCGGCTGCACAATTCCAACCGCCAATTCTCTAACCCCTCGCAGCGAAAAACCGCTCAATTAAACGTTAAATCATCATGCGTTCGAGCGCGTGCGCGTCAGGAATACAAAGCGTGTCTCGATCGCGCACAATCAAGCCTTTTTTTTCTAACTTGCTCAACACTCGCGTTACCGTTTCGCGGGCAAGTCCGCTCAAGCTGCTAAGTTCGCGATGCGGCAAATTTGGAATCTCGGTTCCTTTTTCGCTGCGTTTACCTTGACCCTCGGCTAAAAACAGCAAAATATCTGCCACTCGCGATGTGCTGTCCGATTCTCGCAGTCGCAATCGGCGATTGACTTGTCTTAGCCGTCGCGCCATTAATTGTGATAATCGAATGCCTGCTTGCGGTTCGGCGTTGAGCAATTGAACAAAGTCTTGAGCGGGCATATTGCCGATCGTTGTTGGCGCAAGCGTGATCACATCGGTTGATCGCGGCACTTCATCGAGCGGTGCCATTTCGCCAAATAGCTCGCCTTTCCCTAAAATATTGAGCGTGACTTCTTTACCGTCAAGGTTATACGTCCGAATCTTCACCCAACCACTCAGAATAAAGTACACCGAGCTACCCCAATCATTCTCAAGCAAAATGACTTGGTTGGTCGGATGACTCCGCATGACGACATGCGCCACTGCTTTTTCGATCGCAGCATTCGGCAGTCCCTCAAAAAATGGGGCAGAGCCGATCGGAGCATTTGCCGTCGTATCGCGTAGCGTGTACAAATCTTCCATCGGGGATCTAAGGTTAAGGGGCGCAGTTACGGGAGAAGCTCGGTGGACGCAACAATCCGCATCAAAATACGGTTTTATCGTGCCCATTTGTTAAACAGCTTTCACGCAGTTTAAAACTTTAAGTAAAACTGGTGACATTTTAGAAGCTTTACCGGATTTCGTGTAACTTTCATGAAACAGCTAAGTATTAGCACTCACCCAAGCCAGGAAAATCACGCTTAGAATCTCACAATTTGCTCAAGAACACTGAGTATTCTGAGCAAATTACTCCAGACTCTGAGTCTGCGATCGGAACATCGCTTGTATGAGGGATTGAAAGGTTAATTTTGTCGATCGTACAATGCCGATGCTGACTGTTGATCAGACGGTTCGGGCATCTTAGCGTTATAGCGTCGATTTTCTAAACGGTGCGAATTTTTATCAAGGATTCTGTTGTGACTGCGAATCAAGACCTACTTCAACGTCTCATTGTCCAAATCAATGCGGTTCTCGCTCAAGCACCGTCGCTGCTTCCCTGGAGAACGTCTGCTCAAGCTGCTCATCAGCGTCAGCTTTTAGAAGCGGTGCAAGCGTATTTGCACGCGCAAATCGAGAATCAGTCTGAGCCGTTTAACTCGGATGTGAATAACGCTCAAGCAGCGATGCAAGCAGTGGTGCAAGAAATGAACGCGCTACGATCAACGCTGCTTTCTCCGCTTCATGCTGAGGTTGCTACCTTAATGCAGCAGCGTAACGCTTTGGTGTGCGAAATTCGCCAGCTTGAAGCTTATCGACAGTTATTAGAGCGATCGCAAACGCCTACCCCTGCTGAACGCGAAACCCCTCAAGCAAAGCAGATTGATACCGCATTAAACGCGATGTTTCAGTCGCTACAAAAAGAAATTGAGGCGTATCAAGACTCGCTTTCACAAGGCATCAGTCGACTGCATCATCTTGGTTGCCAAAGCGAAGCGCTATTCTCACGCTTAGTCGAACGGCTTAATGATTATTCAGGTCGCGATGCCGCTTTTGTGCAAAGCGATATTTTGCCGCCTGCTTTAGCCGCAATGCCCTACGCCGGAACAGAATTCGCCGTAATGTCCACCACAACCCGTTCCAATTCCGGTTTATCGTTTGATTCGATTCGGCAGCTAACCGAATTAGTTGATCAATTAGCAGTTGAAGCGGAGCCGATAACCGTTGCAGCAATCCCGCCCCAGGAAAAAAATCAGACCACTCAAAAATCATCGAACGGCTTAGAAGCGTTGTCTGAATTACAAATACTCTTTCAATCAAGCGAATCGACTCAAACTGCCTCGGTTGAAACCACTCGTGACCAACTCGATCAAGTCGTTGATCAAAACCGTGGCGTTGCAGACACAGAGTATGAATAAAGGTTAGCGAACAGAAACATTACAGCAAAATCAGGATGAAGCTGCAATTGGGCGACCCTCAGTTCGCTTGATTGCAGACGGCAGAAATAGGTTTCTAGGCAGCGTTGCAACCGTCGAAAGTGCATCAAGGGTTTGGGCGCAAATAAGCTTGACACAGCAACTCTAACGCCCCTCATGCAAGACTTTTCAGAATTCTCGCTCACCCACAACGGCATAACTCATCCGGTTTACACCAAAGGCACCGGAGCCGCCGTGGTCATCCTACACGAACTCTCTGGACTGAATTCCGAATGTCTAGATTTTGCTCGACGCATCGCCAACGCAGGCTATATAGTATTTTTGCCGCTCATGTTTGGACAACCGAATGTTCCATTTTCGATTCCAACCACGTTAGGATATGCGGCGCAAATCTGCATTAGTCGAGAAATTTACTGTTTTGCTAAACATCGATCGAGTCCCATTACCGATTAGCTTCGTGCCTTGTGTTGAGAAGCTTATGCTCGATGCGATCATCGCGGTGTGGGCGTCGTAGGAATGTGTTTGAGCGGTGGATTTGTGCTGTCGCTACTGGTCGATGAAGTTGTCATGGCTCCGGTGATTAGCCAGCCTGCACATCCGGTTGGTTTAACTGCATCGAGCCGCATTAGGCGTTTCACCCGATGATTTAAAAAAAGCTAAAGCGCGAGCCGCACAAGGAATTGGTCCGATCGCTTACCGCTTTAGCGAAGACAAAGTTTGCACACGGGCACGATTTGACACCTTACGACGCGAATTCGGAGACACGATCGAGCTACACGAAATCGATTCTTCTAAAGGCAATCCCTACGACAATCTTCAAGTTGCGCATTCAGTGTTTACCGTGCATTTTGTCGATCAAGCCGGGCACCCGACCCGAGAAGCGCTCGATCTGCTTTAGCAGATATCTCTTCGAGATCACGTCTTAGAATTATTCAAGCAACGGTTAGATTCATAATAGAAACAGCACGCTTGGGAGCTTTGTTGAGATGGTTCAGCCGCTTAAGACATCCCCAGAAATTAAATACCCGGATAGCGACGGACAACCGATGGCAGATAACACCAAACAATTTCGCTGGATTGTCACAGTCAAAGAAAATTTGGAATTATTGTTTGTCGATCGTCCTGATGTGTTTGTTGCGGGTGATTTGCTTTGGTATCCGGTTGAAGGCAGCAACGCCATTCGCCAAGCTCCCGATGCAATGGTTGTGTTTGGAAGACCAAAAGGCGACCCTTGCGGTATCTGCGAAGCAGCGCGTGGCTCTTA
This sequence comes from uncultured bacterium, assembly GCA_964250455.1. GTDB lineage: Bacteria > Cyanobacteriota > Cyanobacteriia > Leptolyngbyales > Leptolyngbyaceae > CAXUFL01. The sequence goes on along the minus strand of CAXUFL010000009.1, from coordinate 86,018 downwards.
TATGCAGTGGAAGGAAGACAACATTCCCGCTCAAGTCGTATTTGAGATTTTGTCTCCGGGCAATCGGCTTCGAGAAACCGCGAGAAAGTATCAGTTCTACAATCTTTATGGCGTTGAGGAATATTACGTTTATGACCCCGATGACAATGAACTGATCGGGTGGATGCGAAGAAATGGATTTTTAGACGTCATTGAAGAAATGAACGGCTGGACGAGTCCTCAATTGGGCATTCGCTTTGAGCTAACCGACGCAACGCTGGAAATCTACCGCCCAGACGGAGAACGATTTCTAGGTTTTACCGAACTAGGACAACGCGCCGAGCAAGAACGCCATCGCGCTGACACTGCAACGAATCAACTTAGTTTAGAGCGGCAACGCAACGAGGCACTTGCCGCAGAACTAAGACGACTTGGCATCGACCCAGATCAGCTTAGATAATCAATGTCCGAGTAGCTTATCGCGCAGATTCTTAATTTTGTCGCGATACTTTGCCGCTTCCTCGAATTCCATCTTTTTAGCAGCATCTTTCATTTGTGCTTCAAGCTGGGTGATCAGCGTGGGAATGTTTTCGAGCGGAATTTCATCGGCTTTGTCGTAAACCTGATTTAATTCTTGAGCGTTTAACCGACGTGACACTTCGAGATAAGCCAAAATCGAATTGTTTGACTTTTTGACGATCGGCATTGGTGTAATGCCATGCTTTTCGTTGTATTCGCTTTGAATCGCCCGCCGACGCTCGGTTTCGCTGATTGCTTTTGCCATGCTATCGGTAAAATTATCAGCGTAAAGAATTGCTTGTCCTTGTACGTGACGCGCTGCCCGCCCAATTGTCTGAATCAGCGATCGTTCTGCCCGCAAAAATCCTTCTTTATCCGCATCCAGAATCGCCACAAGCGAGACTTCGGGTAAATCTAATCCTTCGCGCAGCAGGTTCACTCCAATCAATACATCGAACGTGCCTTCGCGCAGGTTTTGTAGAATTTCGATGCGCTCGATCGAGTTAATTTCTGAGTGCAAATAGCGCACCCGCACTCCACGTTCTTGAAAATACTCGGTCAAGTCCTCCGCCATGCGCTTTGTCAGCGTCGTGACTAAAACCCGCTCGTGCTTTTGAATCCGGGTTTGAATCTCGCTTAAAAGATCGTCAACTTGTCCTTGCGTCGGACGAACAAAAACCTCCGGATCAAGAACACCCGTCGGTCGAATCACTTGCTCAACAACGTGATCTTCACTTATTTCTAATTCCCAATTGCCCGGAGTTGCAGAGACAAATATGCACTGATTGACTTTCTCCCAAAACTCATCGGCTTTGAGCGGTCGGTTATCGGCAGCACTGGGTAAACGAAACCCGTGATCGATCAGCACTTTCTTACGGGCTTGGTCGCCGTTGTACATGCCGCGAATCTGAGGAATCGTGACGTGCGATTCATCGATCACTAACAGCCAATCTTTCGGAAAGTAATCAATCAAGCATTCCGGCGAATCACCCGGATTGCGTCCCGCTAAATGTCGCGAATAGTTTTCTACCCCGTTGCAAAAACCAACTTCGCGCAGGACTTCTAAATCATATCGGGTGCGTTGCTCTAAGCGTTGCGCTTCGAGTAGTTTACCGTCGCTTTCGAGTTCGACTAAGCGCTGTCTGAGTTCAAGCTCGATCGCGTCACAGGCCGCTTGCAGTCGATCTTCCGGCGTGACAAAGTGACGCGCCGGATAAATACTGACTGCGTCCATACTTTGTAGCGTTGCGCCCGTTACCGGATCAACATAGCGAATCGCATCAATTTCATCGCCAAAGAATTCAACGCGCACGATTCGATCTTCGTAAGCGGGGCCAATTTCAAGCACATCGCCTTTGACGCGAAATCGTCCCCGGCCGAGATCCAAATCGTTGCGAGTGTACTGCACCGAAGCCAAATCGCGCAAAATCTGGCGCTGATTGATTTCCTCACCCACGCGCAACGGAATCGACGCATTGAGATATTCAGACGGAATTCCCAACCCGTAAATGCAGCTAATCGACGCCACTACGATTACATCTTTGCGCTCGAACAGCGATCGGGTTGCCGAGTGCCGCAGCATGTCAATTTCATCGTTGATCGAAGCCGTCTTCTCAATATAGGTATCCGTTACCGGAATGTAGGCTTCAGGCTGATAATAATCGTAATAGCTGATGAAATACTCAACCGCGTTGTGGGGAAAGAATTCGCGTAGCTCGTTACAAAGCTGAGCGGCCAGGGTTTTATTGTGTGCGAGTAGCAGCGTTGGCTTCCCGATTTTGTCGATCACGCGAGCGATCGTATGCGTTTTCCCGGTTCCGGTCGCACCGAGCAGCGTTTGAAACCGATTGTTTGCTTTGAGGCTTTGGGTCAGTTGAGCGATCGCGGTCGGTTGATCGCCTTTGGGGTCAAACGGGGCTTGAATGTTAAATTCTGCCATGCTTTGGGGGGTTCAAAAAGGGGCGATAACAGCGATCGCGCTTGCTTTTTTAGTGTAACGAGTTTGATTCGCTTCTTGGGGTTACTACCGTATCAATCCGAGGCGAGATTTCCCGACTGACTTCACAACGGTAAATACTGAACCTGATTCTTTAATTCTTCAAGGGTTCCGACTTGAGAAATAATTTCTAGATCGCGAATACAAACGCCGATTGCAACACGAGATTGGCGGGCGTAAATCACCCCAGGAAAAGGAACACCAATCGCTTGACGTTGTTGCGCTTCGACTAGAAAATCCTGATCCTGCGAGAACATAACCCGCCTCAACTCAGTTGCACGATTAAGGACTTCTGGATCGGAAATACCGGAACGCCCATCTTCTTGAACCGTCAAAACATCAATCCCACGCAGTTTTAATCCTTGTGTAATGGCACCGTGTACATTTTCATCGATGTAGAAGGCTAAGCTCACTTCAAAATTCCTTGAGCTTTCAGCCTTGCCACAAAAGGCGATTCGCCAGCTTCTTGTTCAGCTTTCTTGACGTACTCTTCTCGTCGTTGAATGTCTGCATCAAGCTCGGCTTTGTGATCCCAGTAGTAAGCAAGGGCTGAAAGAATCTGACTCATGCTGAGATAGCGATGATTGATGTGAATTTCTTCGGGCGTCCAGCCATATGCCATTTGTGCCATGACAATCTCGATCACTTTCATGGTGCTGCCTGCGACGATCGGCACCTTGTTTTCGTCGAGTTGAATATGTTTGTACTCAGTTGCAGTTAGGGACATATTTCAGAACGATTTATAGTTGATCTATTGTAGTTCTCGCTTAGCCATTGTTTTGATTCCTACATTTGCATTTGCGCAAAGTGTTCTCTCAGCGTGTCATGAATAAATCGATAACGCCCACCGATGCGCTGAATGAAGCGTCGATCGCTCGCATACCTAAGGAAACTTTCATAGTTCCAGGGAATTGAACCACTTCGCCACAAAATGAGACGCAAAATAGTATGTTGAATGCATGTGCGGCCAACTAGAGCAATAGCAATCCAGACAGTGTATAGAAAAGCAACCTTCAGATCGCTTGATACAGTTTTTAGAGAAAATCCTGAATAAGGATAAACCACAAGATAAGCTATTAACACAATTGGAAAGCAAATAAAGGCAAGAATAAATGTATTTTTTGCTGTCTCTCTAATTCCCTGATTGGCAACTACTCTTGCTCTAGTCTCCGCCCTCAATCCAAGTACTAACCCAACAATTACGCCTGCTATCAGCCCGCTAACTATTCCTGTGTGGAATAGGCAAAATACATATCTGCTGAAGTAATCGTAATCTCTAAAAACGAGCGCTTTCTTAAGAATTAATGTGGAAGTGATGTCACAAACTAGGACAGCAATTGGAACAGCAAGTAGTCCGCTAATTATTCCAAAAGTTACTCCTTTTTTTAGAGTATTTAGAGTTGTTTGTGAAAACCGGAAAGATTCAAAAGTTTCAATTCTGCTAGTTAAACCAACGCTAAGCCAAAGAATTAAACCGCTTGTCAAGGCATCAAAGGAAGAGGGATATAAATTAGTGATTAATCCAATCAGCACGCCAATTAATGAACCCGCAACTCCTCCAATAATTCTGCTAATTAAGCTGTCATTAAAACTATTAAATCTGGAACTATACATACCAATGATGCTGCCAGCAATTCCTAGAAAAACTCCTCCTATTAATATTCCAATTAGATTACCGTGTTGGTGTCTATAAAACGTTCTTTGCAAACAATCGGAAATACCAAACATTAGTCCAAATACTGTTCCAAAGGTTAACCAGTATGACCAATATTGTTTAGAATTAGCTAACCAAGAAAGCTGCATCGTTTCAATTAGAAGCTCAGTTTTAGATTCTGATTTAAGTTTCTTTGCTAACCAAACTAGATAATGTTGAGTCGTAGAGCGATCAAAGGGTGCTTGACTGCTTGGATAGTGAGTTCGATCGAGCCTCCTCAAAAACTGCTCATCAATATACGCATCAAATAATTCTTGTTTGTTTTTAATTTCTCTACTCGGCTGACAAGCAACTACAATCATAGTCAACAAGAGCGGTGACTTAGCTAACTCTTTTAGCTCCGGCTTCTGCTTAATATCCTGCCAAATCTCAAAGCGTTTTAGGTCTTTAAAATATTTTTCGATTTGCTCATTAGTTAAATCTTGCAGTTGAACCGCGCCGTTCAGTTGATTTAACTTGACTCTGCCTTGCTCATAGCCTCTTTGATATTCACCTTGCCGACAGCACACAACAGCTTGCTGATCAGGATTGCCCAGGAGAAATTCGTTGATGGCTTCAACGCAGTTAATTTGCCGAGTTAAGTCCAGCTTCAACCGAGTTATCTCGACGAATGCTCAACTCATCCAAACCATCAAATAGCGGTAAGAGTTGCTGCTGTTTCAACCATTGTTCGCTTACCAAGCGTGGAACATTATAAATTTCTCTTAGTTGCGCAATCAGCCAATCATGAATCGATTGTTGGTCGCTCTTCCAAGCAGAAAGCTCAAAAATAATCGGGATCGGTTTTGTTTCGTCCGCGATCGCATCTGCAATTAGATCCTCAGCCAGTTTCAATAATTCAGTTGTTTTGCCGCTTCCTGGTTCCCCCAAGATAAGAAGTCGTCCAGCCACTTGCTGCTTAAACACCTCGCTGAGTTTTTGAGTTGGCTCTAGCGATACTTCTGGTGCACGACCAACCTTCAACCGCCGTCGAATTTGACTAAGCCAATCCGTTGATTGCTGTCTTGCACCGCTTGCAGAATCTAGGGGTAGCAGTTGTGGCGATTCAACTGCTTGCGCCTGATCTGCGATTAACAAATCAATCTTGACCCGATTATGAAGCGATAGCATCAGACGCCGATCAACTTCACCCCGAACTACTTTCAACAAATCCTTTCGTGCTTGAAATGCCCTTTGAGTTGGTTCTCCTTCAAAAAATGTAGCTATTTTTTGCCAGTATCCGTGCAGCTTCTCAGAATTCTCGAAAACTTCTTTAAGAAATTTCAGCCCAATTGCCATCACACCCAGCATCACGATGCCCACTGCAATTGGGAAAAAACTGTCTGGTAAAGAATACTCCTTAAGTAGTTTAGTGAAGAAATCAGATGGTTGTGGCGAAGGACTCGGAGGCGCTGTAAGTACCTGGGTTGATTGAATGGGAACCAAACTAAGCAGATTGAAGACGAATAGATTGAAACACATCGAGCTTGTACTTCTGAACAAGGTACTTTAATGCTATTCTACAGGGCGTATTTAGGAGTTTTCTTCACGCGAAGATGTAAAACCCACCCTTAGGTTTCAACAAGAAAGTTAGTCAAAGTGCTACCAGCAACGATCGGCACATTGTTTTCGTTGAGTTGAATGTGTCTGTACTCGGTGGTCGTCAGAGTCATATTAATTTACATTGTTTACTACAGTTCTCACTGAATCAAAGCCAGTTTTCTATAATACTTAATCAATACTGATTGATCGCGTCATCCTTATTATTTCTATTACTTTAGTCGTTGCGAAATTCGCATTTCTTAAATATGTTTTTCTCCACCTTTTGGTGCAGCAAGTGACAATAATCTGCTATTTTAATCCCCCTTCTGCTAGATCCCAATCTCAAAGAAGTTGCGTAACGTAGAATACATAAGCGATTAGCAACTAAGCGAAATTGCCAAGTCGATTCAGTTAAATTTTAGGAGAAAAATCATGAGTTTAGAAGAAAAAGCTAAAGCTGCTGCTAAAAACATTGAAGGTAAAGCTCAAGAAGCTTTGGGAAATGTGACTGGTGATCCCGGTGATAAAGCAGAAGGCAAAATGAAGCAAACCGAAGCGGAAGCCCGCAACGCAAAAGAAGATGTTAAGGATGCAGTGAAAGACGCGATCGATTAGTGCGCATACACTGATGTCTAGCTTCGGTTAGTACATCACCTTAATACCCCCTTTGTAAAAGAGACGATCAAGCTTGATCGTCTCTTTTTTGTTGGGCCTCGATCAAGGTAGGTTTCTTAATCCATCACTAGTTTTAGCACCCGCTATTTTGCAGCGAGACTTCTAAAAAAAGACGCGATAATCGCGTCTTACAAATTTATCTAATGTTGTTGAAATCCACAAATTGATCCCTTAATTTGGCTCATACCAAATCAATCGGGTATCAGACTTCGATCGGGGTTTTCTCTGGCGTCGGAGGTCGATTCAATTCAGTTTGCATTGGTTGTCCGGTAATCAATCGAGCACGCCGTTTACGAGTGGTATAGTTCCATGCCCATTGCACCATGACCACGAGTTTATTATCAAACTCGATCAGGTAGTAGATGTGCGCTGCAATCCAAATAAACCAGGCAATAAAGCCAGACAATCGAATTTTACCAAAGCTCGCAACCGCCGCGTTGCGTCCGATAACGGCAAGGCTTCCTGCATCAAAGTAACGAAACGGAGGAAGAGTACGATCTTTTAAGCGGGCTGTGAGCAATTGCGCAATGTATTTTCCTTCTTGCATTGCGACGGCTGCCGTTCCAGGTAAAGGCTTTCCGTCAGAATCAGCACAATGCGCTAAGTCACCGATCACAAATACATTCGGGAAATTAGGCACGCTGAGATCTGGCGCAACCATCACTCGACCGACTCGATCGAGCGCGACCCCGGTGCGATCGCTAATCACTTTTCCGACCGCCGACGCTTTCACGCCCGCCGCCCACAAAATCGTTTGAGCGGAAATCGTTTCGGTTTGATTGTCGTGCTCGATGGTAACAGTATGGCCTTCGATTTGAGTGACTTTCGTTTGCGTCATCACCGTTACGCCGCGATCGATTAGCGATTGCTGAGCTTTTTCCGAGAGTTCAGGCGGATACGGCGGCAAAATTCGATCCATGCCTTCAATCAGCAAAATTCGCGCTTCGGTCGTGTCGATGCTGCGAAAATCGTTTTTCAGCGTGTTTCTAGCCACTTCCGCGATCGCGCCTGCAAGCTCAACCCCAGTCGGGCCGCCGCCCACGACCACAAACGTCAGACACGCTTTGCGCTTTTCGGGATCGGTTTCTTTTTCCGCCGCTTCAAACGCCATGAAAATCCGCTTGCGCATCTCGATCGCGTCTTCGACGGTTTTGAGTCCGGGCGCTGACTCGGCCCATTGATCATTTCCAAAGTAGTGATGACTCACCCCGGTTGCTACGATCAAGCTATCGTAAGACACAGAGCCTTCGCGGGTGATCACTTGCTGCGCGGTTGGATCGAGATCGATCGCTTCTTCCATTAACACGCGGACATTCTTTTTACGGCTGAGAATAGCTCTTAACGGCGATGAAATATCAGCCGGAGAAAGCGTTCCGGTTGCAACCTGGTACAAAAGCGGCTGAAATAAATGAAAGTTCCGCTTGTCGATCAGCGTCACCTCAATATCGGCGTGACTCAGCGCTTTTGCAGCATACAAGCCGCCAAATCCGCCGCCAACAATCACAACGCGATGCTTGTGAGGGTCTGTAACGTGCTCCATAGGGTGTAGGTAATAGGTTAGTAGCCGGACTGATCAGGATGACACTCTAAAAACGAAGCACCCAACTATGTCTTAATGTAAACAACAATCCCAAAAGTGTGTCTTCCGTGTCACGGGGATCAAACTTTTTAAACTAAAAAGCGATCGCGCATTAAGTTTTCAATATTTTTATTGAATTTTAAGGAATATAAACCCGTCTAAGGCAGGACAAATTACAGAGTGTCTACTGTAAAAATTCTGACGTTGAAGAACTTGGTATCGTCGAGGCACACTAGTTCCGGCGAGGACACCATGCAAAAACTCGATGCAGCCCATCAAACCCACAGTAGTGCTTGGATTTTTCAAGCGTGGGCATCGTTTGTGATTTCGATTTCAGCAACGACAATTGGCATCGCTTATCTTCCTGTAAATGGATGGATTAAGGCTTACATGGGCATGGGAACGATTTTTTCAGTGGCATCGACGTTTAGTGTGGCAAAAACAACCCGCGATATGCACGAATCGAAGCGCATCATTTCTCGCGTCGATGAAGCAAAATTAGAGCGAATCTTAGCGGAACACGACCCGTTTAATAAGTAGTACTCCTTGTTTAGAATGATTGGAGTACTCCGATCCCTGTACGCATGACTCAACCGCCGCTTCCGCCGCCTCGTCGATCGCAAACCGTTCTTGGCAATTTCACGCAAGCCGTGAAAACAACGCTGACGCGGATTAATTTCTCAAAGCTCAAACTCAAGCCCAATGCGCGAGTTCCAGAGCTTTTAGTTCAAGATGCTGATGCGTCAAAAGCTGACGTTTTCCCGCTTTTGGGCGATCGCTATCAAATCGGGCGCAGTTCTAAATCGTGCGATATTGTGGTGCGAAATCCAGTGGTAAGTCAGGTTCACGCTGTTGTGAAGCGCGATCGCAAACGCAAATTTCTCGGATTGCCGACGCGATCGCGCTTTCTAATTCGCGATGAAAACTCGACAAACGGCATTTATCGCGGCAAGCGCAAACTCAAAGCCAAAATTCTCTACGATGGCGACGTCATCACGCTCGGCCCGCCAGAATTAGCCGCTTCGGTGCGGTTGCAGTTTAAAGATCCGCGTCCGTGGTATTTACAAATTGTGCGATCGTGGCTGTACGGCATCGGCGGTGTGAGCGCGATCGCGGCAGTTGCGATCGGGTTTGAGTGGCAAAAGTTTTCGGTCTTTCCGCTTCCGGCATCGGTGCAAGGGCCCGTTGTAATTAACTCTAGCGATGGCACGCCGCTCCGCACGCCTCGCACCGAGCGCCACATCGAACTGCAAAATCTAGGTGAGTTTTCGTCGTATCTACCTAAAGCGGTGATGGCGTCGGAAGATTCGCGCTATTACTGGCATTTGGGGGTTGACCCGATCGGGACGTTTCGCGCTTTGTTTACCAACGTGCGCAGTGGAGAAATTCGCGAAGGAGGCAGTACGCTCACGCAACAGCTTGCCCGTAACGTGTTTCGCGATTATGTCGGGCGCGATGATTCACGAGGACGAAAAATTCGCGAAGCGATCGTCGCGCTCAAACTTGAAACCGCCTACAGCAAAAACTTTATTCTCAGAACGTATCTTAATCGCGTGTACTTGGGCAGTGGCATCTACGGCTTTGAAGATGCCGCGCAGTTTTATTTTGGCAAGTCTGCAAAAGATCTCAATTTATCTGAAGCGGCAACGCTGGTCGGCATTTTGCCCGCGCCCAACAGCTTTAATCCGGTGCGCAACTATAAAGCGGCGATCGAATACCGCGATCGCGTGCTAGAGCGCATGGCGCAGCAAGGCATGGTGTCGCAAGAAGAATCTGATCGCGCTCGTCGATCGCGCATCGAACTCAGTCCAAAAGCAACTCAAGAGCTTCGCGGGGCGGTTGCGCCTTACTTTTATAGTGCGGTTTTTGATGAACTTGATCAGTTGCTCGGTGGACGACTGGCACAAGAAGGTAATTTCATTATCGAGACTGGACTCGATCGATCCATGCAAACTCGTGCTGAAGCAAGTTTGCGCGACAGTGTAGCTACAAATGGTGCAAGTGCCGGATATTCGCAAGGCGCGATGGTGACGATCGACGCGAAAACTGGCGCGATTAAAGCAATGGTTGGTGGTGTTGATTATCAAGAAAGTCAGTTTAATCGCGTCACTCAGGCGCAGCGCCAACCGGGATCAACGTTTAAGATTTTCACTTACACAGGCGGCATCGAACAAGGCATTTCACCGAGCACGCCGTTTTCTTGTGCGCCGTTGTACTGGGGCGGTCAAACCTTTTCGGGGTGCAGTGGCGGCAGCTTGGATATGTATACGGGAATTGCCCGATCGGAGAATGTCATCGCGCTCAGAATTGCTCAAGAAATCGGTTTAGAAAAAGTTGTACAAATGGCAAAGCGCTTCGGGATTACCTCAAAGCTTAATCCAGTTCCAGGATTGGTACTCGGACAAAGCGAAGTCACCCCGTTAGAAATGACCAGCGCGTTTGGAGTGTTGGCAAATCAAGGCGTGCGTAATCGTCCGCATACGATTCAGCGCATTCTCGACAGCAGCGATTGCAAAAATCGCCAAGACATTAATACGTGTCGCGTGATTTATCAAGCCGATCGAGACGGTGAAAGTAATGTTCAAGTGGTTTCACCGGATGTTGCAAATACGATGACCACGCTGCTCCAGGGTGTAGTGCGATCGGGAACCGGACGAAGTGCCGCGATCGGGCTAGGTGAAGCGGGCAAAACAGGAACCACCAACGACAACGTTGACTTATGGTTTGTTGGCTATGTCCCAAGTCGTAAATTAGTCACAGGAATTTGGCTTGGCAACGATAACAATACCCCTACAGGCGGAAATAGCGGCCTAGCCGCTCAACTTTGGGGGGATTATATGCGGCAAGTTGTCCGGTAAACCCGATTTTTTTACGTGAACCTGTAAAGCAGGATGCTCCGATCGACGATCGCATCGGAGCTGCTTGACTTTGCGCTAAATCAATCTTCATGTTTTTGCCAGATTAAAACCGCGCCATGTTGCCGTTAAAACCAGCAAAAGGTTCAGCTTTCCGAATGTCATCTTCTGGAGAAGTTTTATTTGTAAAGATAAAATAGGTAGAGTTAGAAGAATTAGGCATTTATCAACGATTTGAAAAGAATTTGAGACGGTTCCAACTGCCGATCGGGAGATTGTCTAATTCGTTTTTCAAGTCTTTAATCACAAACAAGGGTTACTTCCAAATCGTCTACCACATCAGAAATTGAACTTATGAATGCACGGGTATCACTACACTGCGCAAACGTCGCTTTGCCACCTGAAAAAGCGCCAGCATCGTTGTTTGCAGGCATTCCGGCAGAGCGCATCGGGCTAAACGGCGAGTATGACCATAATGGACTTGCCAAGCGCGTCAATCAAGCGTTTTGCGCGCAAATCGATGATCGCGATTTAACGAGCTTGCGCGTGATGCAGCGCGGCAAAGTGGTCTTGCTAATGGGAACCGTGCCGAGCCGATCGCTCTTAACGCAACTCGTACAGATTGCGCGTCAAGTCGAAGGAGCCGCCGATGTGGAAATCAACGGCGTGCGAGTTCAGTCGGGCAGCTAAACAATCTCAAATTCCACGCCATAGCTAAGGCGTAAATCACAAGTATCGTGATCCACAAGGTTTGTGTCGCTCAGTTCAAGATTATAAAAATCGACAGCCTCGTGATCAAAATACGGCCCAGCGTGCCATGTGCCAACGTTTAGCTTGATAAAGCAGTTACCGGGAATGCAGAAAGCGCGAAGATCGTCGATCGACGGCGTTGATTGAATTCCCGGTGGCGCAACGGCGATCAGCCAGTCTTTGCCTTCGAGCGATCCTAAACACTGCGTGCATTGCTGATGTCGGGTGATGCGATGAAAATTCCGTCCCCGATGTTTCAATCGCATAATGTAAAACCGGGGCGTGCCGTTTTGAAGCTGTAGTTCTGCATCTTGGGCGTCGAAAGCTTTACCGTCTTCAGACGCTTGGATCAACTGCCCAAATGACTGAAACGCAGCTTGAGTAATCAATTCTGCTTTGATTTGATGCACAGTGTGCGTTGTCATGATCAATCCTTTTGATTCACAAAAACCTCTCTTGAGATTGACGGTAGCACGATCGATTCTTTGTACGATTCATCACGTATTAAATTCAGAGGCTATATCTCATGAATAAAATTAAACTCGCTTGGAAAGTGTTTCACCGTACCGTATTAATGATTTTAGTGTTAGGAATGCTGTGGATTCTGCCCGCTCAAGCGCTGCAAACCGATGCAGATTATTCGGCTCATCCCGGCGCACCTGAAAATCCCCTGGAGAAGGAAAAAACGGTTTACGAAGGTAAGCGCAATGTCGTCAACAGTGTGACCGAAGAGCAAAAAGCACGCTTGGGTTCGGCGCAAACCGACAACGTTGAAGACGCGAAGCTGAAAAACGGCGCAAAATCGCTAGGCAAGCAAATCGAGCGAGCGATCGATAAAGTACAAGACGCGATCAAGTAGGTTAGCTTACTGCATCAAAACCCTAACCCGCCTAGCGAAGGCGCGGCTAATCGGTTCCTTCGGAGTTGCGCTTTGCGCGAATCCAAATCTGTGATCGCGCGGACTAAACCAAGATTTATCGCGACTGAACCCGATAAAATCGGGTTTTGTCTGTGTAGCCGCGTTGCCGAAGGCACTGGCGAAGCTAATCGCATTTGCCAGGCTCAACCCGAACTAACGTTAAATTAAAGATCAACCGGATGTTGACCATAAAAGGGCAGTACTTCCGACCAATGGGGACGCTGCCCTTTTTGCCAATTTTGAGCCGCGATCGCCAAAACTTCCCGGACATACCGACCTTGATTTGGCTCTACGTGAATTAATTTGTAAGGGGTTTGCCAGGTGTCTAGCGTTTGTTGCCACGCGCTCGGCGTCATCACCGCATCGGGTAAAACCGCATCCATCTGATTTGGTTCAACTTGGTAAATTGCAACGTACAGTTCTCCACGCTGAGCAGGCATTTGAACGGCGATCAGATCAAACTCAGACGCTTGGGAACGAGCAACAGCAGCCAGGCTAGAAACCCCAAACAACGGAATGTTTAACTGCTGCGCGATCGTTCGAGCGGCAACCACTCCAATGCGCGTTCCCGTATAGCCACCCGCCCCGATCGCGACTGCCATGAACATTAAATCTGACCAGCTTTGCGGCTTCAGAAACGTCACTAACTCGGTGTGCAAATAAGCTGATAAATCGCGGCCAAGATTCCAAACTTGCTGTCGGGAATCGCCATCAAAATTAGAAATAGCCAATCCTAAATCTGGACTGCTGGTATGAAGGGCGATCGCGTAAGTTGGTGACATTGAAAATAATCAAAAATCGGACTGAGCACCTTCAGGATTGGGAATTGATTCAGGTTTCGATTTTGCCATAATCGCTTGTCGAAACCCCAACACCACTAAAATATTCGAGAGCGTTAAGAAAAATTCGGCTCCTCCGTGCAGCCAATCGACATCAGCAAGCTGTTTCCCGTAATGCACTTGGGCATAAATTCCGGCAGGAATGGTGACCGCTACGAATACAAGCGTCATGTAAAAGCCGATTAAAGCAAGACGGGGCGTGCGCGGCGATCGCGTTAAAAACCACAAAAAGCCCAAATACGGAAACAGCGAGACAGCAAAAAGAGTTTCTTTAGACATCGATTTAGAGCGGTTTAGAAGCTTGAGAACTGCGCCAAATCCACCAAGCCGCCGCGCACAGCGTACAGTTTCCGAGAACCGTCATCGCAGCTTGCAGCGTCACGAGCCAATCGAGCGAAGGCGCATTATCAAAGAAGTGCCAGGTACAGGCACACATCGCGCTAATTAGTGCCGGGAGCATTCCAAACGAAAGCGATCGCCACGCCAATTCCCCGGTGATTTCGCTGTAGCGCCAAATCAGCCAAATTGCCGCGATCCATTCGATCACGCTAGAAACATGAATAATCCAGGTTGGAATCGAGAGCGCATTCATGCAAAGATCCGTTGTGCAGCCTTTCCTACCTTATCACTGAATCATGCGGGCAGTTTTGTGTGGTTACTACGGCATGGGAAACGGCGGCGATGAAGCGCTTTTAGCGTCATTGCTGCAATTTCTACCCGCCGAAATCGATCCGATCGTGCTTTCTGGCAATCCAGCCCAAACCTGCGATCGCTACGGCGTAGAAAGCTGCGATCGTAAATCTCTGCCTGCGGTTCTCAAGGCGCTACGACGATCGGATATTTTTATCTGGGGCGGTGGCAGTTTAATGCAAGACGCTACCAGCGCGATTAATCCAATTTACTACGGTGGATTAATGACACTCGCGCAACTCATGGGATTGAAAACGATCGCTTGGGCACAAGGCATCGGGCCGCTTAAGCGCAATTGGGTGCGGCAATTTTCTAAAAGCGTTTTTCGTCGCTGCACTCAAATCAGCGTGCGCGATCGTGCTTCTGCTGCTTTACTGCACGAATGGCAGCTTCCTTTTGTGATTGCGCCTGATCCGGTTTGGGCGCTCGAATCTAATCCGGTTCCCGGACTCTGGAATTTACCTGCGCCCAGAGTTGCTGTGAATTTACGATCGCATCCGCAACTCACGCCTGATCGGTTAGCCGTCTTCGTTCAAGCGCTGATTGATTTTCAAAAAGCCACGCAAACGTATTTGCTGTTCATTCCATTTCAGGCAAGTCAAGACAGCGCGATCGCTCAATCGATTCATGCACAAATGCCCACGGTTAGCCAAATTCTACAAATCGAGCATCCGCAAGAATTAAAAGGCGTGTTTCGGGGCGTGGAAATGACGATCGCGATGCGCTTACACGGGTTGATTATGGCAGCATCCGAGGGCTGTCGCTGCTTTGCCATCAGCTACGATCCAAAAGTGAATCAACTTATGGAAGCGTTGGATATGCCCGGATGCGCTGTGAATCAGTTGCCGATCGATCCTTATGAACTCAGTCACACTTGGATCGAGCTGTATGCAAACGGCGAAGCGCTCTCAAACGATCAAATTTATTCGCTCGTCGATCGTGCTCGGATGCATCAAGACGTGTTGGAATCGATTTTTATGTGAATTGAGCGATTTTCGCCGCGTTGTGGGTTTATGCTCTCAGAATGGCAGATTCACAGGCTTTGCAGATTCATCGTAGCTAACCCCTGCTGCCCAACTGACGTAATTTTAAGAAGCGAACACCGTTAAGGCACTAAGATTGCGAGGATCACCGATTAGCGTCACACCTCGATCGTTCGCCGCCAAATGCCGCACAATCTTGTAAATTGCCTCGACTTGATCCGGCGCATTCACCTTGATCGCTAACGTCTGCAACGGAATCGGCGTATTTTCTTGTTTTAGCGCTTCTACAACCTGACGCTGCAACTCAAGAATCGCTGCCGCCGCTTTTTTCCCCGCTTCAACTCCAGGCTGGTGATAAGCGTTGATGTTTACTAGAGATCCGTAGAATCCAACGGCTCGATCGTACAGCGCAATCAAAGCCCCGACCTGACGCGGATTGACTTCAGGAATCGTAACCGTAATCGAATCTCGATCGTTCTCATAAAGAGCTTTGCGCGTACCTTGCAATAAGCCAGATAAATAATCTCCAGACGTGACGCCAGGTTCAACATTGATCGACGCCCCGGACCGATCGTGCAGCACTTCGATGAATGTTAGAAAGAAATTCGGCACGCCTTCGCGCAGTTGCTGAACATAAGCGTGTTGATCGGTCGATCCTTTATTGCCGTAGACTGCGATTCCTTGATGCACAATGTTGCCATCGAGGTCTTTTTCTTTACCCAACGATTCCATTACCAACTGCTGCAAATAACGGCTAAACAGCAGCAAACTGTCTTTATAAGGCAGCACAACCATGTCTTTTTCGCCTTTGCCGTTGCCCGCAAAATACCACGACAACGCCAGCATTGCGGCTGGATTTGCTTTTAGATTGGGAACACGAGTCGCGCCGTCCATTTCTCGTGCTCCTTCGAGCATTTCTTGAATGTGAATGCCTTGCAGGGCGGCCGGCAGCAACCCAACCGCCGACATTTCCGACGTGCGACCGCCGACCCAATCTTCCATCGGGAACGTTGCAAGCCAACTTTCCGATTTTGCCAGCTTGTCAAGCTGGCTATCTTTGCCCGTGATCGCCACACTCTGTTTGCTGAAATCTAAGCCTTTTTTCTGGTAGGCGTGCTGCACTTCTAACATGCCGTTGCGCGGCTCTGGTGTGCCACCGGACTTAGAAATCACGATCACCAGCGTAGAATCAAGCCGATCGCCCAACTTTGCTAAGGTGCGATCGATCCCCTCCGGATCGGTATTATCAATAAAATGAATATTCATTGCGGGATGAATCGGGGACAGCGCTTCTGCAACAAATTCTGGCCCCAACGCCGATCCTCCAATTCCGATCGACAACACATCGGTAAACTTCTGGGCGTTCGGCGGTTTAACTTCACCGGAATGAACTTGAATCACAAACGATTCGATGTCCTCGATCGTGCCGATAATGTCCCGCTTGATTGCTTCGTTCGGTGCTAAATCCGGATCGCGAAGCCAATAATGCCCAACCATTCGATGCTCATCCGGGTTCATGATTTCGCCCGCTTCGATCGCTTTCATTTGATCAAAGGCGCGATCGAATTTAGGCGTCATCGTTTCCACAAACTGATTGTCGAATCGCATTCGGCTCACATCGACATACAGCCCCAAGCCTTCGTGGTAATAAAGCCATTCTTGATAGCGTTGCCAAAGTGCAGTAGCGTCCATGAGCGTAGCCCCTCGCGTAATTCCTCTGATTAGTTTATCGAGGCATTGCGGCGAAAAAGCTGAACTTAAAGAGGAAATTTAAGAAAGCAAAAGCGGCATAAGTCAATTTCACGCCGCTCAATGCTTCGTCATCGCTTATTCAACATCAATTCGACAAGTGATTTTACACAGGTGTGATCGGGTTAAGTACCCCCTAAATCCTTTGTTTCGGGAAATTGTTTCCGGTTTAGATTTAGGAAGCAACCCGAATTCACAGTGACGATCGACTAGAAAGCCAACCCTTCAGCCGAACTGTTGTTAGTTACCCGTTTGGTCTTTCAGCGCTGCACCGCTCCGCTCAGCCGTGTCCGGATACATTTTGCCGAAATCTTTCACGGCTTCAGCCGATTCTTTACCGATCTGCTTTACGCGCTCACCCAGGCTTGCATCTTGTTGCGCTTCTGCGTTCCACTCACCCGTGGTTTTCGGACGATCGGAATTGCTTTGGTTTAAAGTCTGATCGATTTGATTGATCGTGGCTTTCGCGTTGCGATTCGGATCAACGTTTGTGGTCAGCAACAGCACGCCAACCAATGCCATCGCTAAGAAACGCTTAACTTGCAGCGTTCCAAAAATTGATGCAGCCGCAGAAATTACTTTAGAAAACAAGTTAGTCATGATAAAACTCCTTTAGTGGTTTAACGGAACGATTCAACTCGTTCACTTAGAAACACACCCAACATTAGCCGTAAAAGAAAAACTAACCCTCTAACGGAAGTCGCAGGCCCGATCGCAGAAAAGATAGATTTTTGTGAAATAATCAGTATCTTAGGCTACTGCGCGTATTGCCGTTGCGGTCAACTCTTCCGGAGGATGATTGCGATTAAAAAATTAGTCTATATTTATCAATATTGTTTATGTGGAACAGGAAAGTTCCCAAAACTCGCTAAAATTATCTATGCAGGCGAAATGTTTCACTGTTTCTTGGGTTAACTAAGAAGATCAGGGCTTCTGGATTAACCGTATTGAGTTGGTTTAATAACTGTATGCAATCAGGTAGTCAAACTACCGAACCTCCAGCGAAATCTACCCACGCGCTGGCGAACGTCATCGGAACTGCGATCGCGCTCATTACACTGGTTCTTCCATTACTTGTGGTGGCACGCTATACGGCGCAAAGTCCGCCTGCGGTTGTACCCGCCGCCCACAAGATTGAAACTCCTTCGCTAGAGTGATTAGGCTTGCTCGATTGCGTCTTGATCAGGCAGAATAGACGAACCTCCTTTTACCCGTAAAATCGCTATGATCGAAGAGGAGGAATCGAGTAAATTCTGAGGCTGATCCATGACATCTTACGCAACCTCGACTGCCAGAGCCGACATGAGCGAATTGCGGCGCTTGAAAACTTTGCTGCCGCCAGAATTGCAGAGTTGGGTCACGATCGAATCGACGACCGCCGTAAATCCTCCGTTGATTACCTGCGAGGAAATCGGGCGCGACGAAGTGGAAATTTTGATCGATATGCCGAAGTGGGATCAGCTTGCGATCGATCAGCGCAATTTACTGTTTTGGCACGAAGTAGCGCGGGTGCAAGCCGATACGATTCCCAAAGACGGTTGGGAAATGGCGGCGCTTGCAATCGGGTTAGGGGGCGCGGTCGGTGAACTGTGGGTTCAAGATGGGCTGCTGCTGATTTTGGCGATGGGATTGTCGGGTGTCGCAGGTTGGCGCTTGTATCAAAAAAACAACAGCGATCGCACCGTGCGCGAAGCGATCGACGCGGATGAGCGAGCGATTCAGTTGGCAACTCGATTTGGCTATACGTTGCCGAACGCTTATAAAAGTTTAGGAAGTGCGCTGAAGGCTTTAATCGACCAAACGCCGAAAAAGCGACTGCGATCAAAATATCAAGCGCGGTTAGATGCGCTGAAAAAGAGTGCAGCCAAAGCTAAAGCAAAAATGCGATCGGCGGCTCCGTCGGATTTCTAACGCTCGATCGTGTTCTAGATGAATTCCGATGCGGTTTCTACCACAGCGACGGAATCGCGTCAGCATGTAAAAACAGATGTAACGATTCAGATTTTGAGATTCGTTACATCTGTTTTTTGTTGATTTCACTATCATGAACTTCGTGACGCAGGAATTTTACCTGCATTGGCTTGGGGAATTGTATTTATGGCGTTTAACATTCGTGCTCTCAACCTTCCCACCATTCAGCGTGGCTCAACCGGGGCGGCTGTAGGAGCGTGGCAGCGATTTCTACAACAGCAAAACTATCCGATCGGCGGCATCGATAACGGCTTCGGCACAACCACCGACACCGTAACGCGCAGCTATCAGCAAAAAAACGGCTTACCCGCAGATGGCGTTGTGGGAACAGGAACCTATACCAAAGCGTTGTCGCAAGGCTTTATTTTTAACGTTGCCAATCTCACCGCAGCCACGCTGTTAAGCTACCTCAACTACGGCGTAAACGAAGTTCGGAATTTGCAGCAGAGTTTGAATACGATCGGGCGACTCAATCCGCCTTTGGCGATCGACGGCGATTTTGGCTTGGGCAGCACCAAAGGACTCGCGGAAACCTACAAAGTAATTGACGTTAATTTTCGCCCGCGATTAGATGCACAACTCTCGACCGCGACAAAGCAGAAACTTGGCGCAGACTATGCGCCCGGGCTGACTATTTTAACCGAGTATGCCCGACGGCAGCGAGCGCGGTTAAGCGGTGCGCAGTGGGTGAAATTTTTTCCCACCAGTCAATCGATCGATGATCTCACTTCGCCGTTTCGTCAACGAGTGCAAGCGTTTCAAAAAGCATTGCAAGCGGCTGGAGCTACTATTCAAGTCACCGCCACGTATCGTCCACCTGAGCGAGCCTATTTGATGCATTACTGTGTGGCAATTAATAACGGCGATATCGATCCGTGGGATGTGCCTTCGATGGCTGGCGTGGATATTGAGTGGGTACAGTACACCGATGCTTTGTCGTACCAAGCGGCAAAGGACATGATTCAGGCGTATGACATTGGCAGCAATCCGGCCGCGCTGCAATCTCGACACACGCAACGACTCGCGATCGATTGGATTATCACTTGGAATGGAACGCTCTCGATTCGCAATGCCAACGGCTCAACCGTGAATATTGGTGCGCCGCGTGAAGGCAATAGCAATTCGCAGCTTTGGGACGTGGGCGCAACCTACGGCGTTTACAAGCTTGAATATGATCCGCCTCATTGGTCGGTTGATGGTTACTAAGTTAACGTGAGTCTTCAGCGAAGTTGAAACTTTGAAAAGGCTGAAAGAAACCGTTTGTTTCTTAAGAGTTCGGGTTAAGCCACAGATACCTGACGTTTGTGGCTTAACCCGCTAATCCACCGACTTAACCTGAGTCTTCAACGCAGGCGCATCTGCGGGAAGCGCGACAGAAATAAACGGTCTGCGGCTGATCGGTTTTAGTCTTTATCCAAAACTTGTTTCTTAGTCGCGCTTAACCGGGACGTTACCTTAGAAGTTGAATTGAACGTTTAGTATTTAATAAGAGTAAGAAGCATTACAATCGTTGCTCTTTAATCCACTGTCGCCATGCTTTTAAGGTTGCGTTTCTGCCCATCGCTCGACTTTGCTGAAGAAACGCTGCGATCGCTTCAGCAAGGGGCAAATCTGGAAAAATCGAGCTTCGTTCAGACGGCTCATACTGACCGTCGCGTAAAACGTTAATCTGTAGCGTTTCGGTTTCAAACCGCCACAGTTCAGGAACGCCTAATGCTTGATAAATCCGAGGATGAGTTCGAGAAGTAACATCAATTTCTAGGGCTAAATCGGGCGGTGGATCGATCGATAAATCTAACCGTTTGCCGCGCACTTGCGCTTCATTTTGAATATAAAAACATTGATCCGGCTCAATTCCTTGTGCCATTGCTTGATTCTTGAACGTTGTAGAGCCGAGCGTCAAAAATTCAACATCCAGTTCTTCGAGTAACGCTTTAACTAAATCTCCTACAATTTCCTTGTTTGCTTCGTGTTCGGGTAGTGGATTCATAATTTCTAGCGTTCCATTGTCATAGGCAATTCGAGCCGCACGATGTTCTCCTAACGCTTCGACAATTCGCTCAAATTCTTGCCAAGAGATGTGATTAAACAAAACCCGTTGTCCCGGTGGAACTTCGATTCGATTAAGTTCTAGCAGCATAAATTCCATCCTGATCACGTTCACCCCGCGCGAGGCGAGATTTAGCAAATTACGGAAATCCTTACCGATCAGTGGCGAGTCCGAACCGAGTCGATCGCGCTCATTTTCCTACAATAAGTTTATTAGCAAAGGAACCGGAGATTCCTTACGTTAACTAAAAGGAAGTATCCACAATGCCAGTAGAAACTAGCAACAAGCGAACCCAACGCCCCAGACAGCTTGGCGGCGGGTTGCTGATTTTATTCACCTTACTTTTACTGCTCAATTTTGTGCTGCCCAACTTTGGAGCACAAACGCCGCAGGTGGCTTATAGCGATTTTGTGACGCAGGTGAAAAGCGGACACGTCGATCGAGCCATTATCGGCAATGACAAAATTGAATTTACGCTCAAATCTGAGCAACCCTTGCCTGAAGGATCGCGTCCCCGCGTGTTTGCAACAACTCCAGTGGCGCTTGACCTCGATTTACCGAAAATTCTGCGCGAAAACAATGTCGAATTCAGCGCTCCTGCTCCAAGCGGATTTGGTTGGATTGGGACGCTTTTAAGCTGGGTGCTGCCTCCGCTTGTATTCTTTGGCATTTGGAACTTTGTGATTAATCGTCAAGGCGGCGGTGCGGCTGCGCTGACCGTGGGTAAATCCAAAGCGCGAATCTATTCAGAAGGGACGACTGGCGTGAAGTTCAGCGATGTAGCAGGCGTAGACGAAGCCAAAGCTGAACTACAAGAAATCGTTGACTTTCTCAAGAATGCAGATAAGTACGCCCGCTTAGGTGCCAAAATTCCGAAAGGCGTGCTTTTAGTGGGTCCTCCCGGAACCGGGAAAACCATGCTGGCAAAAGCGATCGCTGGAGAAGCTGGCGTGCCGTTCTTTAGTATTTCAGGCTCAGAATTCATTGAATTATTTGTGGGTGTCGGTGCGTCTCGCGTGCGCGATTTGTTCGAGCAAGCCAAACAGCAAGCCCCGTGCATTGTGTTTATCGATGAGCTAGACGCGCTAGGTAAATCTCGCGGTGCCGGGAATATTATGGGCGGCAACGATGAGCGCGAACAAACCCTCAACCAGCTACTCACCGAAATGGATGGCTTTGATGCCAATACAGGCGTGATTTTGCTGGCTGCTACGAACCGTCCTGAAGTGCTAGATGCTGCGCTGCGTCGTCCGGGTCGATTTGATCGTCAAGTCGTCGTCGATCGTCCTGACAAAATCGGTCGTGAAGCAATTCTCAACGTTCACGCCCGCGCGGTGAAGTTAGCCGAAGACGTGAACCTCGCTACGATCGCCGTTCGTACACCAGGCTTTGCTGGCGCAGATTTAGCCAACCTCGTCAATGAAGCGGCTTTGCTTGCGGCTCGGAATAACCGTGAAGCGGTCGTGATGGCAGACTTTAACGAAGCGATCGAGCGGGTGATCGCTGGCCTTGAGAAGAAGTCTCGCGTGCTCAACGAAACCGAGAAAAAGATCGTCGCTCATCACGAAGTGGGTCACGCTTTGATCGGAGCGCTAATGCCGGGAGCCGGAAAAGTTGAAAAAATCTCGATCGTGCCTCGTGGCGTGGGTGCGCTCGGCTATACGCTGCAACTGCCGGAAGAAGACCGCTTTTTGATGGCAGAAGATGAAATTCGCGGTCGCATTGCTACGCTCCTCGGTGGACGCTCTGCCGAAGAAGTGATTTTCGGGAAAGTCTCGACGGGTGCTAGTGATGACATTCAGAAAGCAACCGATTTGGCAGAACGGACGGTGACGATCTACGGCATGAGCGACGAACTTGGGCCGGTTGCTTTTGAGAAAGTGCAGCAGCAGTTTATCGAAGGCTATGGCCCGTCGCGGCGTCAGATTAGCGCTAAAGTTACTGAGGAAATCGATCGTGAAGTCAAAGAGATTGTCGATAATGCGCATCACGTTGCGTTAGCGATTCTCAAGCAAAACCGCGATTTGCTCGAAGAACTTTCGCAAACGCTGCTCAATCGGGAAGTTCTTGAAGGTGAAGCGCTGCGGCAAGAGCTGAATCGAGTTCAAGCTCCGGATGAGCTAGAAGGTTGGCTGCGCTCTGGCAAGCTGCCTCAAGATACCGTCAAGCTGCAAACGGTACTGGCATAAGATAACGTGAATTCGGGTTAATCCACAGACGCAGGCGCGAATGATATTAGCTTCGCGCATTGCCTGCGGCTACGCGGCTACACAAACAAAGTCACCCACGGACTAATGAATGAAATTGACTCTTAACCCACGGAGGTGGGTTTCGTCTGTTTAGCCGCGCCTTCAGTCGCGCCCGCGTCTGTAGCAACGATCCGCCCATCCACTTATTCAAAACCCATTCAAGCCGATTTGTTATCCCGAACTCGCGTTAAGGTAGGACTTTGAATCGCTAGTCGTTAGTACCCATCGCGATTTGGATCGATTGTGAAATTCAACGGAGGCGTTTCAGGGATTCGCCTCCGTTTGCTTTTAGTAAAACAGGACGTCGATCGTATTCCAGACGACTCGCTTGTGATCTGGCTTTGTGCTGTAATTGCAGAAAACGTCGATCGAACCCGTTCTATGTCTGGTCTAAGAAAGCTAAAAACCCAAATTAAAGAGCAGCTTATCGATGCGAAAATGCGGCTAGGATTTGATGTTGCTTTGCGGACAAGCGATCGAACTATTTTAGAGACAGTTATCCTGCCTTATTTTGCAGAAAACCCAGCTTATCGCAGCGTTCTGTTTATTGGCTGCCAATGGTATACGAAACACTACGAAGAGATATTTAAGCATAAAGAATATTGGACGATCGAAATTGATCCAACGCTAAAAAAATACGGTTCTAGCAATCATATTATCGATAGTATCGAAAACCTCGACGCTCACTTTGAACACAGCTATTTTGATGCGATCATTTACAACGGCGTATTCGGTTGGGGAATTGATACTCAAGAAAAAGCAGAAATCGCATTTGAGCAATGTTTTCAAGGCTTACAAAGCAATGGCGTTCTCGTGTTTGGCTGGAACAATGTTTCAGAACGCTGCCCATTTCCGCCAGAAAAGTGCTCAAGCTGGCATCGATTTAAGCCCTACCCGTTTCCCGCGTTAGCCGCATCAGAGTATGCCGTGCCTGATTCATTCCAAAATCATACCTTTCGATTTTTAAGCAAAGCGTGAGAATGTTTTATGTTTCGTCGCGCTTTAACTTGTCTTCGAGGTGTTTTGCCGATCGAGTTTCTACAGTCGGCTCATGCAACGATACTTTCTCGCTGGCTGTTAAATTACGGCACTGATTTAACCACCGTCAGCCAAAACTCAGCTATGATTTTTGCGCCTCATCAAGATGATGAAACTTTTGGCTGTGGTGGCATGATTGCGCTTAAACGAAGGCAAAACGTAGCGGTTAGCGTTGTGTTTCTAACCGATGGCGGTGCTGATGTCTCCCAAACCCGGAGACAAGAAGCGTTAAGCGCCCTTTTAATCTTGGGGGTAGAACTCGATCGCATCCACTTTCTAGCGTATCCAGACGGACAGTTAAATCAATTGAGCGATCGACTCAGCACGATCGCGACTCTCGCCCAGCTTCTAACCGATTACCAACCGATCGAAGTTTACGTTCCTCACTGTAAAGATCATCATTCGGATCACGAAGCTACTTACCAATTAGTCAGCGAGGCGATTACCCGATCGGCTGAAGCAGATATCTCTGCTAGATCGCAACGGCAAGTTGACTTAATTCAATACGCAATTTGGGCGCTTTGGAAATCCCCGTTTTTGCTGAAATTAAAACCGCAAGATCTGGCTCATGCTTATCGGATTTCAATTCATACGGTTCAAGATCAAAAGCACTGTGCGATCGGCGCTTATAAGTCCCAAACTGCAATTTTACCCCCGCAGTTTTTGAAACAGTTTCACCAACCTTTTGAGGTGTTTTTTAACGTGAAATCGATCGGGATTAGCCGCGATGATTAAGTCGGAAAGCCGCCGAGATTTCGATCCTAGAAGGCTTTAAGCGGAGAGATTCAAAATTTCTCACAATAGGGAATTTGGGGGCACAGCGCAGCAAGGAACTCCTCGAACTTATGCTTGATTAGGGACTGTTTTAAAACTCCTTGACTTGTTGCCCGCCCGCCCGCGAATCAATTGCGGGCGGACTCTAAACGTCGCCATTTAAACCATGCCTTAGCAAAAACGCTTTTTGTAGAACAATATTGCTTCAAATCGATCTGCAATCTTACTACGTTAATTACTTCTCAACGCTGCGACACAGGAGTTTTAGAAGAATTTTCTGCAACCGTTGCGCTCTGAAACTGTTTACCCACAAAGCTCAGCGAATCCACTAAATGCCGCCGCCAAAATCCCCAACCGACTAAATTTCCATGCGTTCCATGTCCACCTGGAAACACATTAAATTCGTTTTCGACTTGAAGCTGCGTTAAAACCCGATGAAACGCTTCGGTTTCGGTTAAATATTCGCCGTCACTTTCACCTGCATCAATGTAAATGGCAATATCTTTAAGCTGGTTTGGCGGCAGGGTTTGAATAAACTGAATCGGGCTATTTTCCACACCGCTTTTATCGCTGAAATACCCGCTATGGCTAAACATCGTTTTAAAATTTTGGGAATGATGAAGACCCACATTCAGCGCTCCCCAACCGCCCGACGACAACCCGCCGATCGCCCAGAATTGCGGTTGTTCTTTGGTGCGGTAGCGCGATTTAATTACCTGCACTAATTCATCCCCGATCGCGCTTGAGACATTGCCGTTTTTGCCATCGATGTATTGCGGGTCCCAAAACGCACTTGATCCGCGAACGTCATTGCCATCGGGCGTGATGATAATCGACGGAGGCAGTTTTCTACTCTTAAAAACGTCTTCGATAATCGGTAAAGCGTCGCCTTTTTCATACCAAGATGTCGGATCGCCATGCCCCCCGTGTAATAAAAAAACGACCGGATAGCGAGCTTGTGAATTTTGCTCGTATCCAGGCGGCAAAACCACGCCGTAGGTACGATCGCTGCCAAACACTTCGCTGCGATACGTTTCAAGCTTGTAGCTTAGCGATGATTTTGATGAAGGCTTTGCCGTCGGTTGCGTCGGTGGCTTTGTGCCGTCTGGCATGGGCTGAGTTGAAGGTGCGGTTGTGCTGGCTTGTGGAGTGGGCGATGGATTATTGTTCGTCGAAGGTGTTGAACAAGCGGTGAGGGCGATCGTACTCAAACACACCGTACCGAGCATCCATTTCAGCTTTGTCATGGCAGTACATTCACTAACAGCAACAGGGAATCATAGCGAATTTATCCTAACTGACGATCGCGCTAACTTTAAAAATAAAAGACCCAGTAGCGCGACACTACTGGGCGGGTAGCTGTGAAAGTTAATACTCTCTAATGAAATGACTTATCCGTTTATCTTCGCAGTCTTAGCCGCAAACCTCATCTGTGCTACTACGGGATTAAACTGCTTTTGATTCAAAACTTCAACGAATTTAATTAAGCTTGACCGTATTAATACGGTTGAATTTATCTGGTGCAGTAACAAGAATAAGCTTTGAAAATCGCAAATAACACCGTTAGCATTAGCGGCTCTAGAGTCGTCGCAAGCGCTGCATTATTTGGAAAAATTTTGTTTTCCTAATCAGGGCATAACTAAAGCTTTACCGACAGAATTTATACTCTGTAGAGTCGCTTTCTCGCCGTGTCCTGGATTTTAAGAAACGCAGATTTAGCCGTGGAAATCGTATTTCGACCGTATGACTGTGCCAACGCTGGTGAGCTTGTTTGTGCCTTCGCTGATGGTTGGGGGGGCAGAGCGAGTTGCGCTAAACCTCGCTCAGGCACTTTGTGAACGAGGGTTTAAGGTCGATTTAGTCGCACAAAACGCGATCGGTGCATTTCAGTCAAACGTTGCGGCTCCGGTTCGAGTGATCGATCTCGGTGCGCCAGGATTGATTAGCAAGTGCTTTGCGCTGAAGCGGTACCTTGAGCGAGAACAGCCAACGGTTTTGCTGTCGATTCTCGACAACGTGAATGTAGCAGGCTGGGCCAGACTGCTGGCACGGGTTCCGACTCGAATTATTGTGAGCTTACACATCAATCTTTCGCAACAGCCTGCTGGTTTCAAAACGCGCTTGAGACCGTATTTAGTTCGGTATTCGTACCTGTTAGCCGATGGCGTTGTTGCAGTTTCTCAAGGCGTTGCTGAGAATTTGGCGCAGGTTTCCGGGTTTCCTCGCGATCGCATTCACGTGATTCCGAATCCGGTGATTACCGCGTCGATTTTGACGCGATCGCAAGAAGCGGCTCAGCATCCGTGGCTCAGCGATGAAACGCCCGTAATTTTAGGCGTTGGACGGCTCTCAAAAGAAAAAGACTTTCCGACCTTAATTCGAGCTTTTGCGCGGGTGCGGCAACAGCGATCGGCGCGATTGATGATTTTAGGCGACGGTGAGCAGCGATCGGCGATTGAAGCTTTGGTAAAAACGCTGGGGTTGGAAAAAGATGTTGCTTTGCCTGGATTTGTGGAAAATCCTTATGCGTATATGTCGCGCTCTAGCGTTTTAGTGTTGTCGTCGATTAGTGAAGCTTTTGGCAATGTGATTGTTGAAGCAATGGCAGTTGGAACGCCTGTGATTTCAACGCATTGTCGGCAAGGTGGGCCGCTAGAAATATTAGAAAACGGTCGCTATGGCAAGCTGGTTTCAGTTGCCGATGTGCCTGCGCTCGCTCATGCCATTCTTGCGACCCTCAGCGAACCCACCGATTCAGATTTGTTGCAGCAGCGATCGCAAACGTTTTTCGTCGATCGGATTATCAACCAATATTTAGAAGTTTTAGGCGTGACGCCTTAGAAAACCGCTTAACTCACGGTTTTTCGCTATGGGCGGGTTGTGCTTTGTAAGCGCACCCTTTTGAGCGATCGACCCTTAATCAATTAACCCTTCGGGCGGCGTGATTTCAATGCGTTTTTGTTCTAGATCCACGATCGGGACGATCGCTTCGACAAACGGAATCAGCACCGGACTGCCCGAAGCGCGATCGACCTCTAATAAATCGTGTCCTGCTGGAAAAATATTTCTCACCGTTCCGACCAGTTCTTGAGTCACCTGGTGGTAAACTGGCAATCCGATCAAATCATCAACGTGAAATTCTCCTGCTTCGAGTTCGGGTCGATCGAGCTTAGAAACCAGCAGTTTACAGCCTTGCAGCGCCTCGGCAGAGGTCCGATCTTCCACGCCTGCAAGCCGCACGACATACAAACCTTTGCCATCTAGATAACGTCCGCTCAGTAGCTCGATCGATTTCGGTTTGGGTTGGTTTGGGTACAAAATCCAGCGCACGCCAGGATTCTCGAAGCGTTCGGGAAAGTCCGAGGTTGGGTAAACGCGCACTTCGCCTTTTAGACCTTGTGCCGATACGATCTTTCCAATTTCAAGGTACTCTAGCGGTTCATCTTGCATAAATTTGTTTTGTCACTTGCGCTAACCGTTGCATTGCAGTTTGTAATTCTACATCGGTTCCCGTCAAACTAATTCGCAAACATTGGTGTTTGTGTTGCCATTCTTCTTGCAGTCCTGGAAAAAACGTACTTCCTGGAACCACAATCACGCCGACTTTTTTGAGTTCTTGATAAAATTCCCAATCGCTGATGGGCAGATCTTGCAGCCAAAGCCAGGCAAATATTGCGCCTTCTCCGCGATGCAAAAACCACGGCAGCGATCGCGGCATCGTTTGATCGAGCGTGTCTTCAACAATCGCAATTTTGCTTTGATAAAACGGACGAATGACAGCTTCAGAAATCTCTGCCAACGCACCGGATCGAATCGCACGAGCGGCGATCGCTTGCCCGTATCGCCCAGAGTGAATGCACAGATTCGTTTGAAAACATTCAAGGGCGTGAATGATTTCGGGGGCACCGATCGCGATTCCAATCCGCTCTCCGGGCAATCCGGCTTTTGATAAACTCATGCAGTGAACCACATTCGCGCCAAACATCGGCGTCATGTCGGTAAAGTTGAGCGCGGGGAACGGCGGAGCATACGCAGAATCCACTAAAACCGGGACGTTATGCATTGCCGCGAGCGTTGCAATTTTGTTCACTTCTTCATCGCTTAAAACGTTTCCGGTTGGATTGCACGGACGAGAAAAAATTACACATCCAGTTTGTTCATCGATTTGCAACTGAGTAAAATCAGGGCGATATTTAAACCGATGAGCTGTCGTATCTATTTCTAATTCAGGTTTATAAGCGATGAGCGCTTCGGGCGTGAGCGTTACGCCGCCGTAACCTGTGTAATCTGGACTCAACGGCAGCACAATTTTTCTCAAAGCGCCGCTTGAGGCGTGCCCCCCAAAAGCGTTTGCCGCATAGAAATAAAGGCTTTGGCTTCCGGGCGTGATCAGAATATTACGATCGTTTAAGCGAAGTCCGTATCGATGATTAAACTCTTCAACGATCGCCTCGATTAATGGTTGATATCCCTGACTTGCACCATACCGACACACGACCTCACCGTATTCTGAACTATCAAGTAATTCGCGGGTGCAATCTCGCCAAAGCTGCTCGACCTGCGGCAAAATCACTGGATTTCCAGCACTCAAGTTAATAAATTGCTGTCCTGCACCCGCACGCAACGTCTCGATAATGTCTTTCATAATTGCCCGCACACCGGACAACTGCGACATTTCAGCACCAAACTGGCTAAGGGCAGGATTCATAAGTCTGAAATCAAGAGAACTTCTTGATGCTACCTGATGAACGAGGTCGATCGCACCAATGAAACAATTTTTTGCGGTGATCAAAACTGCGTATAACTTACAGTATCAATCGAACTAATTGCTTTGATTAAATAATGTTTGATCGAGTCAAATCTGAGCCGCATCGTTAAGAATGTTGCTCAACGCGACGCGGATGACTTTCATACAAGATTAAGCTACAGTCAGCAGAATCAGGGCGTTTCACGATTCTAAAAACGGTTAAACTTATGCTGCATCGTATTCTTCAAGCCAGTCGATTTTCTATTCTAATTGCTGTATTTTGCTCGTTTGTCGCAGCGATTACTGTAATGGTATATGGCGCACTTCAAACAGTCGTAACGGTTTTGCACCTTTTTACAAAAGGGTCAATTTCTCACGAAGGCGCAACGTCGCTTGTGTTATCGTTTGTTGAAATTATTGATTTATTTTTACTTGCGACTGTTTTTTATATTACGGCGCTTGGATTATACGAATTATTTATCGACGATCGAATCAAAGTTCCTGAATGGCTCGAAATTCATACGATCGATGATCTCAAAGGCAAGCTGACCAGTGTGATCATTGTCGTATTAAGCGTCGTATTTTTAGGACAAGCGATTCGGTGGGATGGTAACGGAAATTTGCTACCGTTTGGGGCGAGCATTGCGCTTGTCATTGCGTCGCTAACTTATTTTCTCAAAGGACAATCTAAGAAGCCTAAGTGGGATTAGAGGGTGTTCTAGAGCGGCAGTCTACCGCGAATGAATTGCGGACGGGTCAGCAACAAGCGTGAACAAACCTGAATGCTGGATCAGAACCCTAACTCGCCTGGCGACTGCGATTAGCTGCGCACATTGCCTACGGCTACGCGGCTAATCGGTTCCTTCGGAGTTGCGCTTCGCGCGAATCGAAGTCCGCGATCAGGCGGACTAAACTCAGAATTTGCCGTGAAGGAACCCGTGGGTGGTTTTGTCTGTGTAGCCGCGCCTTCAGTCGCGCCCGCTGAACCGGAACCGACATTAAACGAGCTTCAAATCGCGATCGGCAATATCTGTTCTAAATCAAGCGCACTCGCAACCTGCGCTAGTTTTGCAATATCCGTTGCGTCTGTCAAATGCGGCAGCAGTCCTAAAACCGGAATTCCGGTGAGCGTTTCAATTAAATCGCTCGGCGTCCAATCCGCGATTTCTTCATTTGATCGCGGCTGCACACAGTTCAAAATAATTCCTTTGAGATGAACGTTTGATTGTCGTGCCAATGCCACGTTTGCTACGGCTTGCCCGATCGCGCCAAGTTTCACAGGCACCACAATCACCGTCGGTAATCGCCAATCCCACGCCAAATCTGCAACCGTTGTTTCGCGGGTAACGGGTGCCCCTAATCCGCCCACGCCCTCGACTAAAACAAAGTCCCGCGATTGCCGCAGCGCTTCAAACGCCCGCCAAATCAAATCAAGCTTCACGCGCTTATTTTCGCGCTCTGCCGCGATCGGAGGCGCTAACGGCGCGGCAAAATGAATCGGATTGAGTTCATCGATCGATTGATTTAAGTCAAACAATCGCAAATATAGTTCACGATCGCCGATTCCGGTTTGCAACGGTTTAAGAATGCCGAGCGATCGCGAACTGCAATACGTTTGCCAATACGCCGCTAATGCAGTGGTTAGCACTGTTTTTCCAGCATCGGTATCAGTTCCAGTAATCAGTAGAGCGTTCAAAACAAAATTCTCAATTAAAAACGAACATCAACATTCAACGTAAAATTCGTGGATCGATCGGCTGTAACATCGATTTGATAAACGCCACTGCGCGGCAGTTGCGCCCGCCAATTCGATAGATTTGTGGCATCTTCAACCGGATTGCCGTTCGGATACCGCACGGTAAACGTTGCGCCAGAAATTTGCAGATTAACCAATTGATTTCGCTTTGCGTTTAGCGTGAAGCGCTGCGTGATCTGAGGACTTGCCGTTCCCCGCAGCACGGTTCCGGTTTCTCCCGGTGCAAACACGATCGGCGTGACATTAATCGACGGAGACGGCAATGGCGACTCCGTTGGCGACGGACTCGGTGAAGGCGAGGGCGTTTGTAAACTCACATTCAGCTTAAAGTCGCTCTTGGGAATGCCTTTTACCGTTCTAAGCTGAATCGTGTAGTTGCCCGTAAACGGAAGCTCACCGCTCCAGTTTGAAACGCGATTGGCATTGTTATCCACCGGATCACGATTCGGAGCTAAAACGCTCAGCAATACGCCTTCGCTGCTTAAATTCGTGCTTAAGCGCTGTCCTTGTTGAGCAGGCACAATGAAATTAAGCGTTTCGTTCGATCGTAATGTGGCATTGCGCGTTGCCGTTCCGCTTGATAAATCAAGCTGCTGACTGTAGGTAACAGGTTCTGCGCTCGGCGTTGGACTCGGTGACGAGGGGCGCGTCGTTGGCGTGACAGAAGGCGTAGGCGATGCGATCGTTTCGGTCGGCGTCGGACTCGGGGCGGGCTGCGATGAATTCAGCAGCGTGCGCGTAATCGTCCATGCCCCAAGCCCCGTTAATAAAACAAGCCCCGCACCGATCGCAAGCACCGCCAACGGATCATCAAAAATCGAGCTGCGCGAAGGAATCGTCGGTTCAGCACGGTTTTGAAACGCCGTTGGCTCAAGGCTTGAATTCGCCGATCGATGTCCGATCGCGACGGTTTCGACTTGTGAAAGACTCGTTGGCGGTGACGGCGCGTTTATGGGCGGTTGCGCGGCGGGAATCGGGGCCATTGTTGCTGGCTGAGACAGCGCTTGCAAAGCTTCACTAGCAGATTGATAGCGATCGTTCACGCGCTGACTGAGCATCCGATTCAACACGTCAGCAAACGTCGGGCTGAGAGTCACAAATCGATTCCAGCGCCACGTTAGCGTGTTTTCGTCGAATAGCTCTTGCGGTTCGCGCCCTGTGAGCAGCACGATCGCCGTTACCGCCAACGCATATAAATCGCTGTTCGGATAAGCGCGTCCGGTTTGCATCTGCTCGGTAGGCGCGTATCCCAGCTTACCGACCGTTGTTTGCTGGCGCACGGTTTCGGTTGCTTGAATTCGGGTCGCCAGTTCTTTCACCACGCCAAAATCAATTAAAACCGGAAGACGATCGCGATCGCGATAAATAATATTATCGGGAGCAATGTCGCGGTGAATAATTCCTTGCCCGTGCAGATACGACAAAACAGGAAGCACTTGTTTGACAAGCTGAAGCACTTCGGCTTCTGAAAAAACAAATCCTTGCTGTTTGCGTTCATCGAGCAGCGTGCGATACGTTTTCCCCGCTACGTAATCTTGAACAATAAAAAATCGCTGTTCTTGCTCAAACGTCGCTCGAAACTGAGGAATCTGCGGATGCTGAATTTTGTACAGGGTTTGCGCTTCACGCTGAAACAGTTCTTTCGATTTTTCTAACCCGTAAGAACTGTCCTGCGGCGGAATCAGTTCTTTAATCGCGCACAGTTCATTAAACCGGCCTTGATCTTCTGCAAGATATGTTCGACCAAACCCTCCTTGTCCGAGAATGCTCAAGACTCGGTAGCGGCTTTGTAAAACAGTTCCGGTTGATATGGCTGGCTGCATGGTCGATACGATCGCTCTACATCTTGGAAGAATTCGGGTAAACCAGAGTTCCCGCTTAATACTTATAGCGCATCGATCGCGCTTTGATTCAGTCTAGCGCTGAATGTTGGTCTTGCTACGGCTAGATAAAATATTTCGATTGTGTTTCAGACATCGCAACGATCGCAAAATTTCGTTAGAGACGCGCTGCTTTGCAATCAACCCGTTAATAACACCGAATATTTCAAGCGCCTTGCGATCGCTCGATCGGGCAATGCGAAAACCGCGATTGCGCGAACACAAAGCAATTTTTACCCATTTTTTTAGCTTCATACATTGCGGTGTCTGCTTGTTGCATTAAATCTTCAAGCGTGGACGCATCATTGGGAAATAAACTGATACCGATACTAGTGGTGACATGAAGCGTTTGACCAGAAATTGCAAACGCTTGAGAAAGCGTGTTGAGAATTTTTTCAGCCACTCGAACTACGTCTTGCGCTTCAGGAATCAACGGCAGCAGCACTACAAATTCATCACCGCCAAGCCGCGCCACAATATCGCTCGTGCGGGTACAGTTCTTTAAACGCTTTGCCACCGCTTGCAGCAGCAAATCTCCCATACCATGTCCCATCGTGTCGTTAATGTATTTAAATCCGTCTAAATCTAGAAATAACAATCCCACAATCTGACTGTTTCGACTAGCAACATCAAGATATTGGCGCGATCGATCATACAAGTAACTTCGATTCGGTAATCCTGTTAATGCATCATGCATCGCTAAATAGCTGAGCCGATCTTGCGACGATCGCAATTCTTCGTTGGACTGCCTTAATTCAGCCGTTGTGCGTCGCAGTTCATCTTCGATTGTTTTGCGGTGTGTAATATCCCGAATCACGCCGACTAAAAAAAGATTTCCTGCCGCATCTTTGTGCAGCGATCGCTTAGTGGCAATGTGATAAGTAATTCCGTTCGCGTTTGTGAATTCTCCTTCGTGCTCTAACTCAAGTTCGTATTTGAATACCAGTTCATCTTGTTGACGAAAAACATCCGCTTGGTGCTGTGGAAAGATTTCATAATCAGAGCGTTCGAGCAACTCTTCGATCGATCTGCCTAAAAACTTAGAATACGCTTCATTAAGCACAATCCGACGATGGTGTTTATCTTTGACAAAAACTGGATCAGGAATCGAATTAATAATGCGATGCAAAAATTCTTTTGATCGCTTTAATTCTGCTTCAGAATGAGCAATCGCAGCAATCACCATGCCTGCGGAGCTAAACAGCGCGATCGCAGCCGGAACAAACGGCACAATCCAGCCAAAGCAAAACAACCCGTAGCAAATCATCGTTAATCCCGCTCCGGTGACAGCAACTCCAAACGCTGTACGCTGCGGGGAGTGCAGCCGCCACCCCAAGCCCGCCCCCACAAACGCCCACACCCACACCCAAGCCCATCGCACAAATTCAGGCCACGACTTGAGCAGCGTGCGATCGTTGAGCGTGGCGCTGAGAATCTCGCTGATGAAATTCGCTTGCAGCTCAACGCCTGCCACTAATTTCGGTGCATTTTGCGCACTAGCGCTATACGGCGTTGCAGAAAAATCTTTTATGCTAGTGGCAACCGATCCGATTAACACAATGCGATCGTGCAGCAGCGATTCTGAAGCGGTTCCATCGAGAATTTGCTGCATCGGGATCATTTGAAAATGTCCCGCATTGCCGCGATAGTTGGAAATAATCTGATAACCGCCTTTATCGGCACCCACGTACACGCCTTGAAAGCCATCAAAGCGATCGAATACCGTTTGTCCGAGTTGCAGCAGTCGGCGATCGCGCTCTGCGCCTTTTTCTTCGATGCCATACGGCTTAAGATACTGTAGCGCAAGCTGCAACGCAAAGCTGCGGTGTTTTTGCTTGCTTTTATCAAACCAATACAGCAGCGATCGACGAACTTTGCGATCGGGGTCGTACACCACATTATTAAAGCCAATTTGGTTGAGCTTAGCAAGTTCGGGCGGCGGCTTTACGCCTTCAACTTCGGGGCGGTCGGGAAGCTGCTCGATCCCGATTAAGTTTGGCATCGTTTGGTAGACCCGCACTAGCTCGGCATGTCCCTCACCGACGGTCACATCCCGGTACAAATCAAGCCCGATCGCACGCGGGTTATGAGCTTGAATTTTTTGCAGCAGTTCAGCCAGAATGCGATCAGAGATAGGCCAACCGTGTTTTCTCAAATCTTCTTCGCGAATGCCGACAATCACAATCCGATTGTCTGTTGGTTCAGACAGCCGCAATCGGAAGAACGTATCTGTGCTGCTTAACTCCCAGGGCTGCAAAGCACCCGTTGCCCGAACCGCAAGCGTGGTCGCCGCGATCGCGGTTGCCGTGATCCAAATTCGACTCCTTTTTCGGATTACCTGCATCCGAGTCATCCAAAACCGATCCGGGATAAATCGCTTTTTCATTGCAGTTTGCAAAAAAGAATCTGCATCTCAGGCGCTCTACCAGACATGAAAGACGCCAATTCCAGCCTTTGCTGTTACAACTTTATTGTTTCGCGGCGTTTCTTTATGCTTGCTTTGCCTAAACCGCTTGCAGCATAAGTTAGGGTCGTAGGACAGGTGAAATACCTGTCAAGAGGGGTGGGCAGCTCAAGGGGGCTTGGTGCTGTCTGCCGTTCTTGGATCAGATTTACAGGGCTTTGATCAGAAAATTCTATCATCCTCGATCGTCTTTCGAGAGCCATTCGATAATTTGTGTGCCTAACTGAGTGCTATTGAGCCGATCGACTTCTCGAATTCCCGTTGGACTCGTCACGTTTACTTCTGTTAGATAACCGCCAATCACGTCAATTCCCACAAAAATTAAGCCATCTCGCTTTAAAGTTGGAGCAAGTTGAGCGCTAATTTCACGATCGCGATTTGTAACCTCTGCTTTAGCGCTGACGCCGCCGACTGCCATGTTGCCGCGAAACTCATTGCCGCTTGGAATGCGATTAACCGCCCCAATCGGTTCTCCATCTAGCAAAATTACGCGCTTATCGCCGTCTTTGGCCTGCGGCAAATACGCTTGCACCATAATCGGCAGCTTGCCTTGCAGCGTACTAATTTCGATGAGAGAATTAAAGTTACGATCGCCCGGTTCTAGAAATAAAATGCCTTCTCCGGCTTTTCCCCCCAAAGGTTTCAGTACGGCGGCTCCTTGAGCATCGAGAAAGTTGCGGATCACGCGCTTATCTTGCGTCACGATCGTTTCGGGAATGGCATCTTTGAACTGCAAAGCGTACATTTTCTCGTTTGCCGCTCGAATGCCGATCGGCGAATTAACAATCTGAGTTTTAGCCGGATCAATGTAGTCGAGAATGTACGTGGCGTAAAGATAAGCGGTATCGACAGGCGGATCGGTGCGCATAAAAACCGCATTCATCGTTTCGAGTGCTTGAAACATCGGCGGCTCAGTTTGAAACCAATGGTCAACCGCAATCCAGCGATTCTCGCCTAGCGTGACGGGCACCAGCGTTAATCGTTGCAGCATTGCCCAGGCTTTTCCGCCGATTACGCTTAATTGATTCGCCTGAGTAATCCAAACTTCGTGTCCAAGCTGCTGCGCGGCTTCCATGATCGCCACACTGCTATCGTGCGTTGGATCTAATCGAGCGATCGAGTCGATGATAAATGCAAGTTTCACAAGGAGCGTCCTTTTTGAGCGAGAAATCGGGGAAGCGATCTTCCCCGCAGAATTTAAGCGAGAAGCGGATCGAGTTTTCCGGCTCGATCGAGCGCGTACAAATCATCGCAGCCGCCGATGTGCTGATCGTTGATAAAAATTTGCGGCACCGATCGGCGACCGTTGGCCCGTTGCGCCATTTTTGCGCGTCCGGGTTCGTCGCCATCGAGATTATATTCGGTGTACTGCACGCCTTTACGATCGAGCAGTGCTTTGGCGCGAACGCAAAACGGGCAGGTTGTCCAGAGGTAAACTTCAACTTTGGGCGTCATATACTCTTCGCATTAGTAACGGTTCTTGACTTTTTCCTTGATCGCTTGAGCCGAGCGAGATGCTAAAAATTTAGCGTTCTGCGTCATGCTCTTACGACCCTTCGGCACTGAGCGATCGACGTTTGGGCCGTCGCTAGTTCTCGGATACAGAGATTTTCATTTTGGCGTTTGCCGCCGTCTTAATTCTACGCAATAACCTGATTTCAGCCGCCGCTTGATTTTTAACGTGAGTTTGGGTTAATTCACGAACGCGGGCGCGTCTGGGGCAACGACCCAATCCACCGATTCAAATCACATTCAGGCAGTTTGTAATCCCGAACTCACCCGTATTTTTAGAATCTGATTTGATCGAGACCTTTACGTTTTCCACAGACACATCAGCTTTAGAAAGCTACGCTCGAATTATTTCTTAGAGGAAAAAAGAGAATCGTAGGCTTGGTTGAGTTGATTCGCCGATGCAACAAGAGCTTGCTGCTCGTCTGCGCTACGCTCAATCACGAGTTTTTGCTCGATACCTTGCTGACCGATTATACAAGGCAGTCCAAGCACGACTTGATTCCCGATCGCATAGTCACGATGAGCCGCAACCGAAACGGTAAACAGTTGTTTTTGATCGCGCAAAATCGCATCAATAATCTGCACCACAACCGTTCCCACTCCGTAGCTTGTGTTGCCTTTGCGCTTGCCAATTTCAGACCCACGCTGACGGGTTTCCTCGGCAAACTGTTGTTTAAGT
Organism: uncultured bacterium; assembly: GCA_964250455.1. Lineage (GTDB taxonomy): Bacteria > Cyanobacteriota > Cyanobacteriia > Leptolyngbyales > Leptolyngbyaceae > CAXUFL01. The sequence continues at coordinate 48,130 of CAXUFL010000009.1, read as the reverse complement.
TGTTCAAATTCAGTTGAATTGGAGATCGAAAAAGTTGACAAAGGAATTGCCCCGATCGACGCACTCGACCACAGCACAAATTCACTATCGCCGTGCTCGCCGATCACATAGGCATTGATCGATCGCGAATTAATGTTTAAGTGTTTGCCTAGTTGATAACTTAATCGAGCGGTATCAAGCGTGGTACCGCTTCCAAAAATTAAATTGCTTGATCGCGATGACGTTTCGATCGCGATTCGCGTTAAAACATCAACCGGATTACTCACCAAAATCACGATCGCACTCGAAGCAACGCGATCTAATTCTTGGATCGTCGATCGGATAATTCCTGCATTGTCACCGAGCAAATCTAATCGCGATTGACCTTCTTTGTGCGGTGCCCCCACGGTAATGACAATCACATCACAATCGGCTAAATCATCGTAGCGATCGGTTGGCGTGACGTCGATTTCTGATAAAAGCGGAATGGCGTCTTCGATGTCCCAGGCTTGCGCGGCGGCTTTGTCAAAGGTGCGATCAAACAACACAACGCTCACGCAAACGCGAAGCAAAACGAGAGCATACGCGATCGTGGCTCCCACATTTCCCGCCCCAATCACACCCACTTTTGTAAGTTTATTGCTCATGCTGGCTCAACAGAATTTCTGAAAATGCTAATCGAAACCGTTAGGATTGAGCAGTATCTTTTGGCGTACCTCGATCACAGCGTTTGAATCACACAAAGCGTTTGTCCAACCGACACCATTTGTCCCTCAGTGCAGAACACATCAAAAACAACACCCTCGATCGGAGCTGTAACCGCGATTTCCATTTTCATCGATTCTAAAATGATCAAGCGATCGCCCTTTGCGACGGTTGCGCCTTTTTCAACCACAATTTGCCAAACGTTTGCGGGAACTTGAGCCGCGATCGGTTGGCTATTGGGCGGAAGCTCCGTTTGCGTTTCAGGCAAAGGAACGTCGTCATCTTCGCTGATTTGCATCAAGAGCGGATTAGCTGCCCAGCGATCGCGCTCCGCTTCAAAAGCGGCTTGCTGTTTGGCTTTGAACGCGGCGGTTTCATCAGCGATCGAGGTTAAAAATTCGGTGTAGCGCTTTAGACTAAACGTTTCTTCTTCGATTCTGAGCGTCATTCTGCCGTGGATAAAATCTTTGCGGTGTTGCGCAAGTTCAGCCGCAGAAACCGGATAAAACCGAATTTGATCGAAAAAGCGCAGCAGCCAGGGTTTTCCAGCTTCAAACACGGCGGTTTCATGAAACGTGTTCCACATTTGCACGGTGCGCCCGACAAACTGATAGCCACCGGGGCCTTCCATGCCGTAAACGCACAAATACGCTCCGCCGATTCCAACGGCGTTTTCTGGCGTCCAGGTGCGAGCCGGATTGTATTTCGTCGTCACTAAGCGATGGCGCGGATCAAGCGGTGTGGCAACCGGAGCGCCTAAATAAACATCGCCTAAACCCATCACAAGGTAACTCGCATTAAACACGATATCGCGAACTTGCTCGATGCTGTCCAGACCATTGATGCGGCGAATGAATTCGATATTGCTCGGACACCAGGGCGCGTGCGGATTCACCGATCGCACATATTTCTCGATCGCAAGCTGCGTTGATTCGTCGTCCCAAGAAAGCGGCAAATACACAATGCGCGTTGGAACCTCCATTTCATCGATTGCGCTTAATTCGCTTTCAGCCGCAATCAGCGTTTGAAGCAGCGTTTGAAGCGGCAAACGGCGATCGTCGTAATGAATTTGCAGCGATCGGATTCCGGGTGTGAGATCGAGAATTCCCGCAAGCGGGTGATCGACTAGCCAGGTCATCAAAGCGTGGACACGAAAGCGCAGATTGAGATCTAAAACTAATGCACCGTACTCGATCAAAAGATATTTATCTCCGGAGCGGCGGTATTTTACGGCGATTTGTCCGGGCGATTCTGGAATTTCGTGCAGAATTGCGCCTGTGTCGGGCGCGTGCTGCACTTCGAGTTTTGGTGCGGGTTTTAAGGTTTGGATTTCTTGATCCTGAGCGCGTTCTTTCTCAACGGCTTCGGCAAGCGTTAAGCGATGAAATCGAACTTTGTCACCGGGTTTAAGCTGTCCTATTTTCCAAAGTTCGGCTTGAACGATCGTCGCCGGACACACGAATCCACCCAAGCTTGGGCCATCAGGGCCAAGAATAATCGGCATATCTCCGGTGAAATCGATCGTGCCGATCGCATAAGCGTTGTCGTGAATATTCGACGGATGCAACCCCGCTTCACCGCCATCTGCTCGCGCCCATTCTGGTTTGGGCCCGATTAACCGAACGCCCGTTCGAGCTGAGTTGTAGTGCACTTCCCAATCCGTCGAGAAAAACATTTCGATATCGGCATCGGTAAAGAAATCCGGCGCACCGTGAGGGCCATACAGCACGCCAATGTCCCAACGGTTGGTGTATGTAGGAATCAGTTCTGGAGGCAATACATTGAAAGCGACCCTTGCGGTATCTGCGGCTTCAGTGGGTGCATTGAGTTTGAGAATGTCGCCGATGCGCAACGTGCGCCCGCAGTGTCCGCCAAATTTTCCTAAAGTAAAAGTCGATTTGCTGCCCAAGTAATCAGGAATGTTGAAGCCGTGCTGCACTGCAAGATAAGTGCGTGCGCCCGCGCCGTCGATCGTTGTGAGCCGCAAAACGCTTCCACTCGCGATCGAAATTGCTGACCAAAACGGTACCGATGCGCCGTTTAATTCTGCTTGCATCAGGGCACCTGTGAGGCTGATCACCGTGTCGCAGTTAAAGCGCAGCGTTGCTCCGGTAATGGTGAATTCGATCGCGGCGGCGGATTCTGAATTGCCGACAATGCGATTGGCAAAGCGAAAAGCAAGATGATCCATCGGGCCCGATGGCGGAACACCCACATTCCAGTAGCCGATGCGTCCGGGGTAATCTTGAACCGTGCTAAACGTGCCAGGTTCGAGCACTTCGATCGAGCGTGGCGTATATTCAAACGACTCTAGAAAGCGAGTGCTGAGATCCGCGATCGCAAACGCAGGATTATCGAGGATTTGGCGCAAATAATCGAGATTCGTTTCGATGCCTGCGATCGCGCATTGATCCAGCGCCGACTTTAACTGATCGATCGCCGTTTCTCTTGACTCTGCATGAACGATTAATTTTGCCAGCAACGGATCATAGTAAGGCGTGATTTCGGTGCCCCGATCGATCCAGGTGTCGCACCGAATCGAATCTGGAAACCGGACTTCAGTTAATGTACCTGAACTCGGTTGAAAATTCTTACCGGGATCTTCGGCATACAATCGCACCTGAATTGAATGTCCGTTTTTTTGAGGATGATACCCCTCGAAAAAGCTGCGATCGCCTGCTGCCAAACGAATCATCCATTCGACCAAATCAACGCCTGTAACCAGTTCGGTCACGCCATGCTCGACTTGCAGTCGGGTGTTTACTTCAAGGAAATAAAAGGACTGTCGATCGACATCAAACACAAACTCAACGGTTCCGGCTGATTGATACTGAATCGCTTGTCCGAGCCGCAGTGCCGCCGCATAAAGCTGTTGGCGAAGCGCGTCACTGATTCCCGGTGCAGGCGTTTCTTCGATCACTTTTTGATTGCGGCGCTGAATCGAGCAGTCTCGCTCACCGAGTGCAATCACCGAACCGTTACCATCTCCAAAAATTTGCACCTCAATGTGCCTTGCTTTTTGGACGTATCGCTCTAGATAAATGCCGCTTTGTTTGAAATTGTTTTGACTCAAGCGCTGCACGGTTTGAAACGCTTGCGCAAGCTGAGCTTCACTTCGACAAAGCTGTAAGCCAATTCCGCCGCCGCCTGCTGTACTTTTAAGCATGATCGGATAGCCGATTTTTTCAGCTTCGGCTTGTGCCTGCTCAACGCTTTCAAGCAGCGAGGTACCGGGGAGCAACGGCACTTGATTTTGGGCGGCGAGGTTGCGGGCGGTATGCTTTAAGCCAAAGCTGCGCAGTTGCGCAGGCGTCGGGCCGATAAACACAATGTTTGCTGCTGCACAGGCTTCAGCGAATTCAGCATTTTCGCTCAAAAATCCGTAGCCCGGATGAATCGCTTCTGCTCCGGTTTGCTGCGCGGCCTGTAGAATGCGCTCCCATCGCAGGTAGCTGTCTTGTGCCAATGCAGACCCGATCGCCACCGCTTCTGATGCGATCGCGACATGCCGCGCATCGCGATCCGCCTCAGAATAAATCGCTACTGAAGCGATATTTAATCGATCGAGCGTCCGAATAATGCGACAGGCAATTTCACCCCGATTGGCAATCAGAACTTTTTGAAACATAAGACGCTACTGATTTTTAATCCCGTTTAACAGCCAGAAACCAATCAATCCCAATCCTAAAGACAATGCGCAGCGCTAATCGTTGGATCGTTTGGATAAAGATAAACATCAGCTAATGCCCAAATTCCGCGCCACGTGATTGCGGTTGCAAATAACGCGACCAATGCAGAAAGCAATGAAATTCTCATAAATCTCAATCACTGAAAATAAAAGGCGATTCGGGCATCGTTACGCAAATCGCCTTGATGCTTAAACAGCATCCCAAACAATCAGTTGAATCGGAGTTGGATTGTAACCGTTACACGGATTATTCATTTGAGGACAATTCGAGATGACCACAAGTGTATTCATATCTGAACGCAAATCAACCATGCTACCCGGATCAGAAATACCATCAACAATCTCAAGCGTTCCGTCTTCGCTTACCGGAACGTTCATAAAGAAATTGATGTTGCTCGTCATGTCGCGTTTGCCCATGCCGTAATCTTTTAGAGCATAAAGGAAATTCTCGACGCAGGCGTGCTGCCATTTTTTATCTAAGCCAAACCGAACCGAGTTGCTTTCACAGCTACACGCGCCACCCGACGTATCATGCCGTCCGCAGGTATCATTCAAAACGGTCATGAGCACGTTGCCATCGTTCGAGTAAAGCTGAGTTCCGGTCGTGATGAAAATGTTGTTTTGAGCGCGAATCGTATCCGGAGCGCTGTAGCGTTCGCTGGGGTCATCCGCGTTGTAAACCAGAAAATCGACCGCTTGATTTCCTCCTAAATCAACAATGCGAAGAATCTGTCCTTTTTTGAGAACTTTTGCCCAGGGTTTGCGGGCAGGCAGCACCTGATCGTAAACGGCGGTTTTTGGATCAAGCTGTGCGGCAACGGCTGAAGTCATACTCTGAGGCTCCTAGTTGAGGTAAAGAACGTTAAACAAAAACGGCATCGGTGTTTTGAAAGCCGCGCTGTGCTTCAGGGTTCGCGGTGCGGCACAAATCATCGGCAGTCGGAGCCGGAGAACGCCACACGATCGCGTCGATCGCATTAGATTTATAAGTCGGGCTTGGATCTAACGGATGCGGGCAGTTTGATAACACGACGAGCACGTTCATTTCTGCCCGTAAGTCAATAAAGTCCCCTGCTTTTGCCGTTTTGTCTGCCCAGGCAAGACTGCCGTTTGGCTCAACCGCAATGCGCACAAACAAATTCAGGTTTGGCATTATGTCTTTTTTGCTCATGTTGCGCTTGATCAATGCCAGCAGAAAATTATCTCGCGAGTTTTTGTAGTCGCCTTCGCCGTATTTCGCATTCGTGCTGAGATTGCTGCATCCGCCCAGCGTGTCATGGTAGCCGCAGGTATCTTCGACGATCGAGAACAAAACGCGCCCCATGTCCGAATACAGCAGCATTCCTTTTTTTAAGAAGGCGTTGAACTGGATTTTTGCCGTATCGGCCGCGTTGTAGCGCTCGATCGGATTGTCAGCGTTGTAGCACAGCAGCGCTACGCCCCGCGATCCGTCAGGCGCAGCGATGCGTAGCGTGTCTCCGCGCTTTATAATGCGCGACCAATAAGCACCGCCGGGAATCGTTTCTTGATGGGCAATTAAAGCGGAATCGATCGAGTAGTCTGTTGTCATCTTGATCTCCTAGTAGAAACAACAAAAGCCCAGGAAGCCTTCAGAGCAGCGTTCTACTGCTGGATTGGCTCTCCCGGGCTTTTCTCCCTCCGTGTGACCGATTTGGCGGCATCTTGCTCACCAAACGGGCTGCTTCTCTCGGACCAGACATTCCGTTCAGCGAAACCGGAACCCTAGAAGCAAATTTATACTTTGATCTCGTGAAGATATCTGAGATTAGCAGATCGGACTGTGCTTGAGAACAAGTTTTTAATACACTCAAACAAGTAATCGCAAACGAATCAACAAAACCGTATTGCAGACTACTTTTATTCAAGTTCACAAATCTTTGGCAATTAATCAAGCTTAGATTGCTTTTCTGGGGTTTCCAGCAATTCAGTAACCTACAGCACATATTTTCTTCAAGCTAGTTGCTAACTTGTCGATGGCTAAACCATAAGATCGCCTTCACTCGGTTGAGTGCGATTTTAGGGTCTAAAAATTAATTGCTTCTAGGGTTCCGGTTTCGCTAAGCAGAATGTCTGGTCCGAGAGAAGCAGGCTTATTGATCAAGAACGATCGACGAATTCTTGATCCGTGAGCTACACGGCGGGAGAAAAGCCCGGGAGGAACAACAGCGACAGCACGCTGAAGTTTTCTTCCGGGCTTTCAGTATGAGCGTACTTGTTCAGGCTGTAGTTTACGCAACAGACGCCCCTCCAACCAATCCCTTACACCCAGTACAAAGGGATTGCTGATCATCGTTCAATTCGCTCCAGTAGGTTTTTATGAAAGCCCGATTTTTGAAAACATTTCAATCGACGATCGCTTGCTTTGTGCTTTTCCTCGTCGCTACAACGCTGACGATTAGTTGCAGCAATCCCGCAAGCAACATGCAAACGAGCACGAATGCAAGTCCGGCGGCTGCGACGGCTCAGGTTCGTCTTGGTTTTAGCGCGTGGCCGGGTTGGTTTCCCTGGCAGGTGGCTCAAGATGCCGGAATTTTTCAGCAGAAAAACGTTGCGGTGGATTTGAAATGGTTTGACGGCTATCTCGAATCGATCAACACGCTTACGGCTGGTCAAATCGACGCAAATAGCCAAACGCTCGGCGACACGATTAGCTCGATCGCCAATAACGCTGAAAAAGTCATTGTCTTAGTCAACGACAACTCGACTGGCAACGACAAAGTAATTGTGCGCGACGGAATTAATTCCGTTGCCGATCTCAAAGGAAAAAAAGTTGCGGCTGAAGAAGGAACCGTTGATCACTTTTTGTTGCTGCAAGGCATGAGAAAAGCAGGCTTATCTCCTCAAGATATTCAATTTGTGCCGTTAGAAACGGGCAAAGCGGCGGCGGCGTTTGTTGCTGGACAAGTTGATGCGGTTGCGGTGTTTGCGCCCTTCACCACTGAAGCGCTCAAGCGATCGGGCAGCAAAGAACTATTTAGTTCTAAAGCCTTTCCTGGATCGATTTCGGATCATTTGGTGTTCACCCGCAAGTTTGTCGATGCCAATCCAGATAAAGTTCAAGCGATGGTGGATGCGTGGTTTACCACACTGGATTACATCAAAGCCAATCAAGCGAAAGCTTACGACATTATGGCAAAACGCGCAGGCGTCAGCGTTGACCAGTACAAAGAATATGCTGACGGAACCAAAATCTTTACGGTTGAGGAGAATCTTAAAGCGTTTCAACCCGGAAACGACATGACCTCGCTCGGCTTTGCTGCCAAAGAAATGAGTCAGTTTCTGACGCAGGTGGGTTTAGTCAAATCGGCTCCGGATCTCAACAAGACTTTCGACGATCGCTTTGTCAAAGCTTACGCTGAAAAATCCAAAAAAGCCTAACCGCTTTGACTCCTCACTGTGGCTGAATTATGAACCAAAACCCCGGATCGATTCGCGAGTTAATGCGCCCCAAAACAATCACGCCGACCGTATTTTGGCGACTTGCAGAAGATATTCCGCCTCGACTCAACACCGCCTTGATGATCGTTTCGATCGGGCTTCCCCTGGTTTTATGGTGGGCGATTACGACGCTCGGAACGATTGATCCTAAGTTTTTACCGTCTCCGGCTCAAGTGATCGCCGCCTTTGGGCGACTGTGGAGTACAGGCGAATTGCAGCAAGATACGATCGCGAGTTTGTGGCGGGTCGGGGTTGGCTTTTTGTTTGCGGCGTTGTGTTCGATTCCGGTAGGCGTGCTGATGGGCAGTTTTGCCAGCATTCGCGCGTTGCTTGAACCGTTGTTTGGCTTGGTGCGCTACATGCCCGCTCCGGCTTTTATTCCGTTGCTGATTTTGTATTTAGGCATCGGTGAAGAACCAAAAATCGCGCTGATTTTTATCGGCGTCTTTTTCTTTAACGCGCTGATGGTCATGGATACGGTGAAATTTGTGCCGAAGGAATTAATCGAATCAACGTATATGTTGGGAGGCGATCGGGGTGCAACGTTGCTTCAGGTGATTTTCCCGTTTGTGCTTCCGGGCATTCTTGATGCTTGCCGCATTAACTTAGCGGCCGCGTGGCAGCTCGTGATTGTGTCTGAACTGATTGCTGCAACCGAAGGATTAGGGCGTCGAATTAGCGTTGCAGGGCGGTTTTTGCGAACCGATGAGATTTTTGTTGGACTGATTGTGATCGGGGTGATCGGACTGTTTTTTGATTTGCTGTTTCAATATTTGCTGCGCGTGTCTTGTCGATGGGCCAACCAAAAGCGATAAACGGTTCGAGTTTTGAGCAGATCCGCCACGATCGATTTTTACCCTCACTGGCTATGTATTTAGAAATTAATCACCTCAACAAAGATTTTCCGACTCAACAAGGATCGCTCAGCGTTCTAAAAGACATCAACATGAGCATTGCTCAAGGTGAATATGTTTGTGCGGTCGGCGCATCGGGATCGGGCAAATCAACGCTGCTGCGGCAAATTGCTGGACTCGATCGACCCACATCCGGAGAAGTCAAAATCGATGGCAATCTGATCACCAATCCCGGCCCCGATCGCGGCATGGTGTTTCAGCACTACACGCTTTACCCCTGGATGAGCGTGCAAAAAAATGCAGAATTCGGGTTAAAGCTTTTGGGTGTGCCGAAAAAACAACGGCGCGAACAAGCCAGCTACTATCTCAATGTGGTCGGATTAACGCAGTTTGCGCAAGCGTTGCCCAATCAGCTATCGGGTGGAATGAAACAGCGCGTCGCGATCGCTCGTGCTTTGGCGTCTGAACCAAAAATGCTGCTAATGGATGAACCCTTTGGGGCGCTCGATGTCCACACGCGAGAAGCAATGCACGAATTTATGCTTGATTTGTGGGAGCGCACTCAAATCACAATTTTCATGATCACGCACGATGTCGAAGAAGCCATTTTTCTATCGAACCGCATCTATGCTTTAGGCTCGCGCCCCGGTACGGTCAGAAAAGAAATGACAATTCGACTGCCCGATCGCGGCGTGTCTGTCAAGCGTCACAGCACGTTTCACGACTACCGCGATGAATTAATGGAACTGTTGCGACAGCACGGAAAAGAAGCCCTGGCGTCGGTATAAGAAACGAATCGGAGTGCGGTAATCTTCAATCCAGTCAATGAGTTCAGCTTCGGTTTCTGCGTAGCGGGTTTCACCGGATCTCGGATCAGTCGCACGCCAAGCGATCGCGCCTGTTTCGCTGATTAGGGGTTCGATCGAAACGCGATCGGGCAATGCATTAATCGATCGCTGCCAAGCCGCTTTGATCGGAGACGCGATCGACAGTTGCCGTTGCTCACGTTCTAAAAGAGCGAGAAGATCAGCATTCTGAGCAGCTTTTGCTTTTTGAATGCGATGCGCCAACGATGCGGCAATATTCGCTTGATGACGAAGCTTTGAGGAGTTTGTAAAAACGGCGGGTGTCATGGCAAATCACGCTTCGATCGCGGTTGATCTAATACTTCTATCAATATATTACTGTAACAAACGCTACGAAATCTATCTTTCGTTCAGTCCATCTCTTCGAGAGCACTGCTTGAGCAAAGTGTGAGATTGTTAACAAACACGAGTTGAGCGATTTTCTTGCTGTGCTGTGTGAGGAGCTTCCCGGATTCGTAGCCTGTCCTTTCTATCAGCCTGACATTCGGTAAATACAAGATGATTGGTAAATAAACGATGACGACTGATTCTCCGATTTGGCGACCGTTTACCCAAATGAAAACCGCTCCACCCGTGCCCAAAGTTGTCAAAGGCGAGGGAATTTGGCTAGAGCTAGAAGACGGGCGGCGAATTATGGACTGCATTTCTAGCTGGTGGGTGACAATTCACGGACATGCTCATCCGGTTTTAGCAGAAGCGCTTTATAAACAAGCCAAGCAGCTTGAACAAGTGATTTTTGCTGGATTTACCCACGATCCCGCCGAGCAGCTTGCTTCAAAGTTACTCACGCACGTGCCCGATGCGTTAAAGCGAGTTTTCTTTTCAGACAATGGCTCTACGGCGGTAGAAGTGGCACTGAAAATGGCGTATCAATATTGGCGAAATCAAGGAGAGCATCACCGCACCCGATTTATTGGCTTTGAGGGTGGGTATCACGGAGATACAATCGGGGCGATGTCGATCGGGCAAAGTTCGACGTGGTGGAGTGTGTTTCAGCCGCTTTTATTTGAAACCGATATCGTTTCGTTTCCCACCACATTCGACGGCGACGATCGCATCGAGCAAAAAGAATTTGAGACGCTGACTCAGATTGAAACTTTACTCAAACAAGAACAGCACGCCGCGATCGTAATCGAGCCTTTGATTCAAGGTGCGGCAGGAATGCGCCTGTGTCGTGCCGAGTTTTTACGATCGCTCGAACGCCTCGCTCGTGAATTTGGCGTGCTGCTGATTTACGATGAAGTCATGACCGGATTCGGTCGCACCGGAGAATTATTCGCCTGTTTAAAGTCTAGAACCACACCAGATTTATTGTGCTTGTCAAAAGGATTGTCGGGCGGTTGTCTTCCGTTATCAGTAACGTTGGCAACCGAAGCGATTTATCAAGCGTTTTACAGTGATGATGCGGCAAAAGCGTTTTATCACGGTCATTCGTACACGGGAAATCCGCTCGCGTGTGCGACAGGGTTAGCATCGCTTGCACTTTTAGAAAACGCTCCAGAGCGATATCAACGATTAGAACACGCTCATCGTCAATGCTTCGATCGATTACTTAAGGGACATCCCAAAATTGAACAAATCCGCATCTGTGGAACGATTGCGGCAATGAATGTTAAAACCGATGATACTGACGGATATTTTAGTGCGATCGCGCCTCGTCTCAAAGCGCTATTTCTCGACGCTGGGTTTCTGATTCGTCCGCTTGGCAACACCCTATATTTGATGCCACCTTACTGTATTACCCTCGATGAGCTTGAATCGGTTTATCGAGTCATCGATCGCGTTCTAACGCAGTCGGAATCCCGTTAATAATTGCAACGAATTCCGGTAGAGACGCGATTGATTGCGTCTTTTGAATTTGTTGAAACTGAATGAATCGTCGATTGATAGTTCGTTTAAAAAGGAACCGCCCGAACCGGAGTTCAGGCGGAGTGTGGTGTGAGGAGTGAACGGAAACATGCGTCTCCGCTTTCTTCATTGTAGACGACAGATTTAGTTTTACCCCGGATTCTTGCCCGCAAAAGCGAAAGATTTCACCAAATCGATCGAAAGAATTATGAAGCGATCGTCGTTCGTAGATTACAACGCGCGATGCCTCCAAGCGCAAGCCAAACTAGAAAATCAGGTTATTTGCCCATTCCAAGCTGTTGTGCCTTTTGGTACACCTTACCTTCGGTTAACAACGATGGAGCAATCACCACTTCGACCTGCTGCATTTCTTTAATATTTTTTGCGCCGAGCGTCCCCATGCTGGTTTGCAGCGCACCGAGTAAATTATGAGTTCCATCGTCAAGCTGAGCCGGACCGCGCAGAATTTGTTGCAGCGTTCCCGTGGTGCCGACGCGAATTCGGGTGCCTCTTGGCAAAACCGGGCTAGGCGTTGCCATTCCCCAGTGGTAGCCGCGTCCGGGTGCTTCTTGAGCGCGAGCAAACGGCGATCCGATCATCACGGCATCGGCACCGCAGGCAATACATTTACAAATGTCACCGCCCGTAATCAATCCACCGTCCGCAATCACCGGAATGTAGCGTCCGGTTTGCTCAAAAAAATCATCGCGAGCCGCCGCACAATCGGCAACAGCCGTGGCTTGAGGTACACCGACGCCCAACACCCCGCGCGACGTACAGGCAGCACCCGGCCCAATTCCAACTAGAACCGCCGCCGCACCTGCTTTCATCAAGTTTAAGGTGACTTCGTAGGTGACACAGTTTCCTAGAATCACGGGGATCGGCATTTCTTCACAGAATTTTGCTAAATCAAGCGGCGCGATCGACTCTGGGGATAAATGCGCCGTCGAAACAACGGTCGCTTGAATAAAAAATAAATCTGCGCCCGCTTTTGCCGCGATCGCGCCAAACTGCGCGGCTCCTGCCGGAGTTGCGCTTACGGCTGCAATTCCCCCTTGCGCTTTGATTTCCTCGATGCGCTTTTCGATTAGTTCTGGCTTAATCGGCTGTGAATACAGTTCTTGCATCAACGGGACAAATTCTGTTGCGCCCACTGAAGCAATTCGATCGAGCGTAGGATTCGGATCGTCATAGCGGGTTTGCACGCCTTCTAAATTCAGCACGCCCAACGCGCCCATTTGCGACAGCATCACGGCCATTTTTACATCGACAACACCATCCATTGCGCTGGCGATAATGGGAATTTCGCGATCGATGCCGCCAATGCTCCAACGAGTTTCGGCAAGTTTTGGATCAAGTGTTCGCTGTCCCGGAGCCAATGCAATTTCATCAAACCCGTATGCTCTGCGAGCCGTTTTGCCCCTGCCAATTTGAATGTCCACGCCGTTGTCCCCAAGACTATTTGGATAGAGTATCAAATTTCAATTGCTCTTGTGTGAGCAAAATCGTTGCTCTAAATTGATTGGGCGGTTATCTGGAGCGGATCATTGGTAACGAGCCTGATACGATGAAGATACGAATCAAGGATTGAACTATCCGACTTATGACGACGGGCAACTTGCGCGACCTTTATCAACAGGTCATTTTAGAACGCTACAAAAAGCCGAAGTTTCGCGGTACTACCACGCCCGTGCATCGGCACCAGCGCGGTCACAATCCGTCGTGCGGCGACACGATCGAACTCACCGTCGCGCTGAATGAAACGGGCGATCACATCGAGGATGTCCGCTTTGAAGGCGAAGGATGCGCGATCGCAATGGCATCGGCCGACTTGATGGCAGAAGCTTTGCGCGGTAAACCGACCGATCAAGCCCTCGAAATGGTGCAGCGCTTTCAGAACATGATGCAGGGCAATGCTGAGTTTCCCCAAGAGCACCGCAAGCTAAATGTCATGCAAGGGGTGTCACAGTTTCCGGTGCGGATTAAGTGCGCGACGCTGACGTGGCACACGCTAAAAGCCGCCCTCGAAACGGTTGCTACGCCTGCGGGATTTGTGAGTAACGAATAGAGGCCATGCTTAGTACTGCTCAATTGATTCAAGCTGCTCAATGGTCGGGCGTTGCCACGATCGCGCTCGGTGTCGTTGCGGGTTTGGCGTTTTTCTTTAAGTGGGGAATTCGCTTTCGTTTGGTCGGCGCGACCGGATTTATGGGCGTGCTGACTGGCGGCATTTTTGCGCTGAGTTTAGGATTTTATAACCGTCCGGTGATCCCCGATGCCGTTCATTATTCGCGCGTCTTTGATACCGGAGCGGCTCAAGTGGTGATTGCTCTGCCGCCAACGGTAACGCAAACGCAAATCGAAGCCACCTTAAAGCAAGCGTCGATCGATCTGTTTTCGCGAGGACGCTTATCGCAGGGTACCGATCAAATGAAGATTCGCGCCCGCACGATTTTGCATCCAAAACCCAGCGTTTCACAGCCGCTTTATCTAGGTGAAATTAGTCGATCGCTCTCTCAGCGCGAAGATGAGCACGCTACGATCAAACTCTACTTTGATCAATTGGCACAACTTCCAAAGCCAACTGCGTAAATTATGTCTACTCAAACTCAATCTATTGTGTCGCTGACCATTGCGCCTGCTCAAGTCGTGCGTGGATTCGGCGCGATCGAGCAAACCGGATCACTTTTAGCGCGGTTCGGCAATCGTCCGCTTTTAGTCGGTGGGGATCACTCGCTCGATGTCGTGAAACCCCGCCTCAAACCCGTTTTCAAAGCGCACCAGCTTACCGTTGCGAAAGTATCTTACGGCAAAGATTGCAGCGAAGCGGCTTTGACGCGCATAAAGCAAGCGATCGCAAATCACTGCGCTGATTTTATTATTGGTGTGGGCGGAGGCAAAGCGTTAGACGCCGCGAAACTATTGGCGGATCAATGCAGCTTGCCGATTGTCACTATTCCCACAACGGCGGCAACTTGTGCGGCTTGGACAGCGTTATCGAATGTGTATTCTGAGCAGCACGCTTTTATGTACGATGTCAGCTTGGCGCGATGTCCAGATTTGCTGGTGCTGGATTACGATTTGATCGCAACGGCACCGCAGCGCACGTTGATTGCGGGAATTGGGGATGCGATCGCTAAATGGTACGAAGCTTCTGTTAGTAGCGGACATTCTGAGAAAACGTTATTGATTGCCGCCGTTCAACAAGCGCGAGTGCTACGCGATATTTTGTTTCAAAAATCCGTTGCAGCGATTAATGATCCGTTAGGAGCAGATTGGCAAGAAGTGGTAGACGCTTCGGTGTTAATGGCGGGCGTGATCGGCGGAATCGGGGGCGCTCAATGTCGAACGGTCGCGGCTCATGCCGTACACAACGGATTAACGCATTTGCTCGCGGCTCATCATGCTCTGCACGGTGAGAAAGTGGCGTATGGCATTTTGGTACAGCTTCGATTAGAAGAACTGGTGCAGGGCAATCAGCTTGCAGCATCGGCGCGTCAGCAGTTGATCAAGTTTTACACCGAAATTGGATTACCGAAAACGCTGAGTGATTTGGGATTAAATGAAGTGACGATCGCTCAACTTCAGCACGCCGCAGAAATCGCTTGTGCGCCCGCTTCAGACATTCATCGCCTGCCGTTTAAGGTAACGCCACCGCAACTGATGGCAGCAATGGTTTCAACGACGGCACCGTTTAACGCCAAAAGCGACGTGACCGAATTAGCCGACCTCACTTCTGAGGTAAAATAGCGACCTTAAACCGGAATCGTTGTCCTGCTATCTTTTTTCCCCATGAATTTGCCCTGGATTTCTCCCGCCGATCGTCTCAGCAAACTACCCCAGTATGTGTTCGCTCGCTTAGATGAACTCAAAGCCAACGCCCGTGCGCAAGGCGTTGATTTGATTGATTTAGGCATGGGAAATCCAGACGGCGCAACGCCAAGCCCGATCGTCGAAGCCGCATCCGAGGCGCTGCAAGACGCCAAAAATCACGGCTATCCGCCGTTTGAAGGAACCGCAAATTTTCGTAAAGCCATTACCGACTGGTATCGCCGCCGCTACAACGTGGATCTAGATCCAGACGGGGAAGCGTTGCCGCTTTTAGGATCAAAAGAAGGATTGACGCATTTAGCGCTGGCGTACATCAATCCGGGCGATTTGGTGTTGGTGCCGAGTCCGTCTTATCCGCCGCATTTTCGCGGACCCCTGATTGCGGGCGGTGAACTGTATCCGCTTGTGCTAAGAGCCGAGAACGATTGGCTGATTGATTTAGCGGCAATTCCTGACGAGGTTGCTCGTCGCGCCAAAATTCTTTATTTCAACTATCCGAGCAATCCCACAACAGCAACGGCTCCTCGCGAGTTTTTTGAAGAAATCGTAGCGTTCGCCCAACGGCATGAAATTTTGCTTGTACACGACCAAGCGTATGCAGAACTAGCGTTTGATGGCTATCAGCCTACAAGTTTGCTGGAAATTCCAGGCGCAAAAGAAATCGGGGTTGAATTTCACACGCTGTCAAAAACCTACAACATGGCAGGCTGGCGCGTTGGGTTTGTGGTGGGAAATCGCCACGTCATTCAAGGCTTACGCACGCTGAAAACAAATTTAGATTACGGCATTTTTGCAGCCCTGCAAACGGCAGCAGAAACGGCGCTGCAATTACCCGATAAATATTTGATCGACGTACAGGAACGCTATCGATCGCGCCGCGACTTTCTAATCGATGGACTGGCTGATCTCGGCTGGTCGATTCCCAAACCCAAAGCCACAATGTATTTATGGATTCCGTGTCCGATCGGCATCGGCTCAACGGATTTTGCGCTTGATGTGATGCAAAAAACGGGTGTAGTGCTCACGCCTGGAAACGCCTTTGGCTCAGGAGGCGAAGGCTATGTACGAATCAGCTTGATTGCGGATCACGATCGATTAGGCGAAGCGTTAAAGCGCCTAAAGCAAGCCAACGTCCGATACGACTCAATCAATTAACGTGAGTTCGGGTTTAATTGCACGCAACGCGAGCGCGAATGAATTCGCGGCTGCACAGACAAACCCGCGATTAGGCGGGTTAAGAGTGAATCACAGCGACTAGTCCACGAAGGTGGACTTCGTTTGTATAGCCGCGATTTGAATCGCCAGGCATCTACAGCAACCACCCGCCCATTCAGCCATCTGCACAGGTTCAAGCGATCTGCTATCCGAACCCACGCTAGTTAAAGCAATCCGTTTGCTTTGGTATCCGTTGCCGAATCGCTGTAGAATAAGCGCGGTTCGTGATTTTCTTTGTGTATCGAGTCTTATGTCTCAAGTCAAAATCGGCATTATCGGCGGAAGCGGTCTTTACAAAATGGAGGCGCTCAAAGATGTAGAAGAAGTCGCGATCCAAACGCCGTTCGGATCTCCATCGGATGCGTTAATCGTGGGAACGCTCAACCAAACGCGGGTGGCTTTTCTTGCTCGTCACGGGCGCAATCATCATTTGTTGCCGTCTGAGCTTCCGTTTCGCGCCAACATCTACGCGATGAAAAGCTTAGGTGTTGAATATCTAATTTCGGCGTCTGCGGTCGGATCGCTCAAAGCCGAAGCAAAACCGCTTGATATGGTGATTCCGGATCAGTTTATCGATCGAACCTATCACCGCGTTGGAACGTTCTTCGGTGAAGGCATCGTGGCGCACGTTGCTTTTGGCAATCCGGTTTGCTTGAACTTAGCGCAAGTGTTGAGCGATGCTGTGGAAAGCTTGAATTTGAGCGGTGTAACGCTGCATCGGGACGGAACTTACGTGTGTATGGAAGGCCCTGCTTTTTCAACCAAAGCCGAATCAAATTTACATCGCAGTTGGGACGCGACGGTCATCGGCATGACGAATCTACCCGAAGCGAAGTTAGCGCGTGAGGCGGAAATTGCTTATGCAACGCTGGCGCTTGTCACCGATTACGATTGCTGGCATCCGGATCATGACAGCGTAACCGTTGAAATGGTTATCGACAATTTGCAGCGAAATTCGGTTAATGCGCAAAAAGTAATTCAAGAAACCGTCCGACGCCTGAGCCAGAATCCACCCGAATCTGAAGCGCATTCCGCTTTAAAGTACGCAATTCTAACGCCGCTTGATAAAATTGCGCCGATCGTGAAAGATCGCTTAAAGTTACTGCTGCAAAAGTATCTCTAGAAATCAATGGAAGCTTTGCCGATCAAGCGTTTGACCCAAGATTTAATGGAGACGATCGCGGCTCAGTCCCGCACAAATCCTCGGGGTCGGCAAAACTACGATTTTCATCAACTCAGCGAACGAGTGCAGCGATTTTTAAACGTGCTGCAACCGGGAACTTACGTTCGCCCGCATCGCCATCTCAGAGCGCTCGACGTCAACGGGTTTGAGTTTTTTCTGGTGCTGCAAGGCTCAATCGGAATGCTCATTCTAAACGATTTGGGTCAAGTGATCCAGGCTGAGCGCATCGATGCCACCGGAGCTACACGCGGCGTTGAGCTTGCCGAGGGAACGTTTCATACGCTAGTTGCGTTGGCTCCAGATACGATCCTGCTAGAGCTAAAAGAAGGGCCCTACGATCGAGCCGCCGATAAAGAATTTCTTTCTCAATTTCCTCAAGAAGGAACGCCAGAAGCAATCAATTGGGTGCAAACGTGGCAGCGACATTTTCAAGCTTAATCTGACACACATTGCAGCGATTTTATCTGAGTAAATTTGACGGTTGCAATCTAATTGGGATTGTCTAAATTCTGCTTTGCGTAAAAATTGCGTGCATCGAAGCGTTAATCGATACAATGATTGCACGATTCGCACTCTGATTTGTCTTGAACTTTAATTTGTAGATTGGGCGCTCATCGGGTTTATTAATCTTGCATCTTCATGAATGGTTCGTTAAGTGAAATTGATATTAGAAGCATCTTGCAGCTGATCGAACTCGGTCAGCGCACTGGTGAATTATTCGTTGAAGCGTATCCGGCTTCTACATCGCATTTGAACGCTTCAGAAAGTCACGCTTTGCGAATCGGGGACGCTTCGTGGTTTGTCTTTTTTCTGAATGGTCAAATTGTTTATGCAGGCGAAACAGAAACAGATTTATCCAGACTTAGAGATTATTTGCGTCGATACAAAGCAGAAGCAGCGCTAAGCCAAATTTCTGCTTCTACGATCGCCACATTCAACGCGCCTGAATACGGCTATCTGTGGGCACTGCTTGAAAAGCATGTTCTAACGCCTGCACAAGGACGCACGATCGTTCAAGGCATGGTACACGAAACGCTGTTTGATTTGCTCAGCTTGCGTCAAGGATCGTTCATTTTTGAGCTAGGAACGCCGCTCACACCGCAACTCATAACGCTTGAAATCGGGTCGATCGCCGCAAAAACCATTAAACAAGTTCAAGAATGGAAACAACTGCATCCGCATTTGCAATCGCCAGATCAGTGCCCGACGATCGCAGATGCCGCTTTATTAAAGTCAGCCTTACCCGAAGCAACGTTTCAAGCGCTCGATCGCTATGCCGATGGTCAAACGTCGATTCGTCAAATTGCGCGGTATCTCAACCGCGATATTGTCACCGTGGCGCGGGCAATCTATCCGTATGTTCAACGCGGTTGGCTGCAACTAGGGCATCTTGCCCAAACGCCCGGACAAATTCTTGAGCGCACTGCTTTAGAATTACCAACGCTCAAGCCGCCAAAGGTGTTATGTATCGATGACACAATCACGGTTTGTCGAGCGGTTGAATTGATGCTGCACCACAACGGATATGCAGTCAGCACGATCGAGAATCCTTTAGCCGCGCTAAGTTTGGTGTTTCAACTCAAGCCGGATTTAATTTTGTGTGATATTGCCATGCCCGAACTCGACGGGTATGAGCTTTGCGCGATGCTGCGTCAATCCGGAGCGTTTCGACAAACGCCGATTATTATGTTGACCGGCAAAGATGGCTTTATTGATCGAGTCCGAGCGCGAATGGTGGGTGCAACCGATTATTTAACCAAACCTTTCGGAGAAGGTGAACTCTTAATGTTAGTCGAAAAATATGTTGGAGCCGGACAGCCCGAACAAGTTGCTGCCGATGCGGTTTTTAATGCCCTCGAAGCGGGGTTAAATCGATCGTTATAATACTTTTTTCACAAGTGTCAGTTTAATTGAGTAATTAAGGGTACCTTAAGTAGGAACGGTTTACGGTTGACAGGGGTGTGTTTCTGTCGTGATCGGGTCAGCTAAGCTCACAGGTGGGGGTTATGAGTACAGTTCTAGTCGTGGAAGACAGCGTGACGCAACGGGAAATGATTACGGATCTTCTCAAAGGAAGTGGATTAAGTGTGACCGTCGCGATCGATGGCGTTGAAGCGTTGGAACACATTCAAGGGCAATGCCCGGATTTAGTCGTGTTAGATATCGTCATGCCCCGAATGAACGGTTATGAGGTGTGCCGACGGCTCAAAGCTGATCCGAAAACTCAGAAAGTGCCCGTTGTGATGTGTTCCTCGAAAGGTGAAGAGTTCGATCGCTATTGGGGTATGAAGCAGGGTGCCGACGCCTATATCGCGAAGCCGTTCCAGCCAACGGAATTGGTGGGCACGGTGAAACAGTTACTGCGAGGTTAGAAATAAATGGTTGGAAGTCCAGATTTTTTAACAGGTCGCGGGCAAGATCAAGCGCCCGAATTTCAAGAGTTAGAAAGTCCTGACGGTGAGCTGCATTTGCGCTTTTACATTCCGTCTGGAACCGAATTTGCGCTTCCTGCGACGGGAATTCGAGAAGTCTTGTCTCCAGCACCCGATCGTATTACGCCGGTTCCTAATGTTTCACCGCTTTTACTCGGAACGCTAAACGTCCGGGGGCGCGTAGTCTGGGTTGCCGATTTGGGTCAATTCTTAGGCGATTCACTTCCGCTTAATACCGATCGTCCTGAAGTTTCGGTGATCGCGATTGAAGACCAAGACACGATGCTCGGTTTGGCGGTCGATCGCATCGTCGGCATGGAGTGGCTCGATATCGAAAATGTTCAAATAGCAACCGGAATTTCCGATAGCGTGGCTCCGTTTTTGCGCGGTGAATGGGTGCTCGAAAAGCAGAATAATCACTGTTTGCGACTGCTCGATCAAGTTTCGATTTTACGATCGGCACGCTGGGCAGCATAAAGATTGGATTAAGTTGATCTAGACTCTGTAAAATCAGTTTGTCGATTCAACCGATGAACCGGGGAACTATCTTTCCAGAATGGTTCTTCAATCTGTTAAAACCGATTATTTCGCGATCGCATCCGTAGACTGATTAAAAACCTTTTCAACAAACTAAGCCAGGATTAATCGTCACATGTATCATTTTCACTTTACCCCAACTGCTTGATTTTTTTAAGGGTGAAATTTGTGAAATCGACTTTTCAGAACAGATATCGCGCAGACAGCGACTTGCAGGAGGAGGCACATGGCACGAAGCACTGACTTTGCCCAAGATTATCAACAGGCAGAACGCGCCTATATGCAGGGCAAATACGAAGAAGCGGCAGTAATCGTCGATCGTTTAGTTAAGGATTATCCCCAAGATCCAAGCGCTCGATTATTGTGCGGTCATATTTATTGCTACGGTCTGCAAAAGTACGAAGTCGCGCAAGAACAGTATCGATCAGTGCTGTCGCTAACGTCTGATCCTGAGTTTGTTGATTATGCCAATAGTGGTTTAGCGTATGCGGGTCAATTTGCCGATGCTGGAGTTGCTAACACAAACTTAGAAGCCGATTATGCATCTGTTTCAGACTCGCACTCAGCGCCGCACGATCGCGCTTCAGACCCTAGTTTAGATGGTTTTAATTTCGGCGACGACTTTGATTCTCCATTTGGTGATCCGTTTGGAGCGGCTCAGAATGGGAAAACGGCAAAGCGTGATCGCCTAGATGAACCGATTAGCGATCCGTTTGGTGCAGCTTCCCAAAATCATGCGGCTTCAAACGGTCATTCTCATTCCGCGTTTGATTATTCAAACGATCATTTTTCTACGGCGATCGAAGACTTTGATCAAGTTTTCGCCGACGATATCGCGCTCGATGGCATGTCAACGCTTTCAACAGATTCTCAAGTGTCTCAAAGCGAAGCTACGCTGCCCAATCGCAGCCTGTTCGCCGATCGTGACCAGAGCGAAGACACGCTGTTTATGGCGGGTGCAGATTTTCAAGATGATTTTGCTCACCCCAGCTTTGACGCGCCCACTGAGCAAACCCCACCGATTGTTGAGCAACGGTTTAGCGTCGAAGCCCACCCTCCAAACGGAAACGGCACGAGCGCTTCACCCAAAGCTGCAAGCCCTAGCAACGTTGATTTTCTCGATGATTTTGAAGACTTCGACGATCTCGGCAATCTCTCGGATTTTGACATCTCTGAAGATTCTGCGGGATTTACTAGTCCGTCGATCGGCAGTAGTGCTTTTGGGTTTTCAAGCGGAATGTCTGCTGCGTCAGATAGCCCGGATTTTGCTTCTCATGCTGCATCGGTGCCCGATGATGAGCTTTTCAACATGTCCAGCACTTCTGAGCCAGTTCCAAGCTTTACAACGCAGTTTGATGCAAGTGAAGCTGAACCCGTCCCAACCGTTGAACAAGGCTGGCTTGCACCGTTAGAGAATGCGTCGTTTGCAACCAAGCAGCTCATTACCGCAGGTGCCGCCGGAATTATGTCAGCCGTTGCCGTTGCCGTCGTTAGCTTTGTTTCCTCGAATCAAGCTGCACAGCAAAACAATAGTGCAGTAGTGTCTCAACTTCGCACGACTGGAATCGTGATGGCGCTGGCGGGTGGCGTGATGGGTGGCGGAACGGCGTTAGCAGTCGGTCAACTCACAGCGCGTCAGATGAAGCGATCGACCGCTAATCTTAAAGCGCAGTTTGAAGCAGTCTGTCAAGGTAATTTCAACGCCCGCGCAACCGTTTATGCCGAAGACGAACTCGGTCAGCTTTCGACTGAATTCAATCAAATGGCGCGGGTGATTTTGACGACCACGAGCGAGTCTCAGCGCAAGGCTGAAGAGCAAGAACAAGCCAAAGAAGATTTGCAGCGTCAGGTGATTCGCTTGCTTGATGACGTAGAAGGCGCAGCCCGGGGTGATTTGACCGTACAAGCCGAAGTCACAGCCGATGTACTCGGAGCCGTTGCCGACTCGTTTAACTTGACGATTCAAAACTTGCGAGAAATCGTGCAGCAGGTGAAGCAAGCAGCGCGTCAAGTCAGCAAAGGATCAACTGAAAACGAGATGTTTGCTCGTAGCTTGTCTTCGGACGCACTGCGACAAGCTGAAGAACTCGCAGTGACGCTGAACTCGGTTCAAGTGATGACTGACTCGATTCAGCGTGTGGCAGAAAGCGCTCGTGAAGCCGAGGAAGTGGCACGCACCGCATCTTCAACCGCACTTAAAGGGGGTGAAGCCGTCGAACGCACGGTTGCCGGAATTCTCGAAATTCGGGAAACGGTAGCAGAAACTACGCGCAAAGTAAAGCGATTAGCGGAATCGTCGCAGGAGATTTCTAAAATCGTGGCGTTGATTTCTCAAATTGCTTCACGAACGAATTTGCTGGCGCTCAACGCCAGCATCGAAGCGGCACGAGCGGGAGAAGCGGGACGGGGATTTGCGATCGTCGCTGATGAAGTGCGCCAACTTGCGGATCGTGCCGCTAAAGCGTCGAAAGAAATCGAACAAATCGTTTTACAAATTCAAGGCGAGACGGGTTCGGTAATGACTGCAATGGAAGAAGGCACGCAGCAGGTGATCGAAGGCACGCGATTAGCCGAACAAGCCAAGCGATCGCTCGAAGACATTATTCAAGTGTCAAGTGTGATTGATACATTGGTGCGATCAATTACCTCGGATACAGTCGAGCAAACCGAAACGTCACGGGCGGTGGCTCAGGTGATGCAGTCGGTTGAATTAACCGCGCAAGAAACCTCACAAGAAGCTCAGCGCGTATCGGGATCGCTGCAAAATCTTGTCGGGGTTGCGCGTGGCTTGTTGACGTCGGTCGAACGCTTCCGGGTTGAAACCGTGGAGCGGAAATAAGTGCAATCGCTGAATTGGGTGCAGCTATTTCAGCAACTTCGGCTACAGTAAAGCCATTCTCAACCAACGGGTTTTGATTGATGCGCGATGAACACACTTAGCTTAAACCTCGATCGTCGCTTTTCCCGCAGATTACCGCTTAGGAGCGGCTCGATGGAAGTTACTCATTTACAGAAAGGGACATTGTGATGCAGCCGGAACAACAGCAGCGAATCATGGGCTACTTTATTGAGGAAGCAAAAGACCACCTCAATACGATCGAGCAGGGTTTGCTGAATCTGCAATCTACAATCGCAGACCCAGAAATGGTGAACGAGGTCTTCCGCGCTGCTCACTCGGTCAAGGGTGGCGCGGCGATGTTGGGGTTAAGCAGTATTCAGAAAACCGCCCACCGTTTAGAAGATTACTTCAAGGTTCTCAAAGAGTCTCCTGGCATCAAGCCGGATCAAAAGTTAGAGACTCTGTTGCTGCGAGTGTTTGACACGTTGCAGGAGCTACTTGATCAACTGCAATCTCCAGGTGGACTCAATGAGCGATCGGCTCAGGCGGCGCTCACTCAAACAGAACCTGTATTCGCTGAGGTTGAGCAGCATTTGACGCAGCTTGGTCATCAAGCCAAAGCGATGACCAACACGGGTTCGGAAATGCAGGCTCAAGGACTTGATTCTGAAGACATCGGCAGCAATGCGTTGCTGCTGATTTTTCAAAACGATGTGCCGGATCAACTGCGCGAAATGCTGCAAATTTTTCGCCAAGCGGATACGCTGCTCGATGCTCGCGATCGCCTGCAAGATATTTGTTTTGGCTTAAAAGGATTAGGCGAGGCGTTTGGGTTGATGCAATGGAGCGATTTGCTTGAGATGACGGCTCAAGCGATTGCCAATCTAGACAATTCTTACCGCACGCTTGCACCGATCGTGATTACTGAGATCAAACAGGCGCAGGATCTAGTTTTGCGCGATCGAGCTAGTGACATTGCGCCGAGCGAACAGCTTCAAGCAATGGTTCCGGTGCAATCAAGCTTGGAGTTTGATCAAGAACTTGCAGATTTCTTTGCGATCGCATCACAGGATGCCGATGCAACTACGATCGCGCTGCAATCTACCGAAGGAATCGATGAGTTCAACTTTGACAGTCGCGATTTTGCGTTCCCCGAGTTGCACAGTGCAGATATGGAACCTGCAAACGTGTCAGATGATTTTGAGTTAAATGCGCTGTTTGATTTGCCAGAGTTAGAAGAAGCTTCGATTAGCGCAGAGCGCAACTTCAGCAACGCAGAAGCGTCTCAGCTTGACCCTGACCAGGGTCCTGAAGTGGGTATGGCAGAACTCAATAGCTTAGCTGATTTGTTTGAGGGCGAAATGCCAGATTTAGTGTCAAGCTGGCAACAAGAAGAAGTGCTGGATGCAGAGTCTCTCACCCCGATCGCTGGTTCTAACGATGCTTTGACGGCTGAAGACGCTAATGATTTCTCGGATCTATTATCCAATGAATTCGATTCGGCTGAAATTAATGCAGATTCCGATGATTTAGCTAGTTTGTTTGGCGATGCGCTACTTGATGAATTTGACGCGATTGACACCGCAGCAGGGGTGCAAAACTCAACTTTAGAGCAATCATCGGTCGAATTCGAGCTTTCTGATCTTGATAGTGCTTTCACTGAAGCTCAACTCGAAACCGACAACCTGGATTTAACGAGTCTTCTCGACGGTCTTGATTCACCCGCGCTTGATTGCGATCGCTTAGACCGTGCAGAAGCGAGTTTGATCGATTTCGAGCGAGAAGATAGTGAGAACTCGCTCGACAATTTAGGCGAGTTATTTGCCGGACTTGATGACGCAGATTTAGGGTTTTCATTCTCAAGCGAACCCGCCACGCTTCCAAACTTCGAGGACTCGCTTTTATTTGAGAGCAACGATTTCACTGATATCTTTAGTGAACCGATCGACGCTGAGGGCGATATCGAGGATATTGCCCTTCCAGAAGCAAATCATCGAATCGAAGCTCAATCTAATCTAGATGAAAACGCTGCGATTAGCGCTCAGCACGATTCTGAAGCATTCGACGATCTACTTTTAGACTTATCCGATGAAGGTTCAGCGCTAAACAACGCCGACAGTTTAGCGCTGAATTTGTGGAGTGATTCAGATTCTCCGCTTGACCTCAGCTTAAACGGTTTCGCAGCAAATCCTTTCGAGCAAGTGTCTGAAGCGGCGATCGAGTCGTTTTTAGTTCAAGATGCATCCGAGCAAGATGAATTAGACACCTTGTTTAGCTCGACTTTGTTCGATGAACCGTTGTCGATCGACTCTGAGCCGTCGATTAATGAAGTGTTGCCATCGGCTCCGCAAGCAAACCTCGATTCCTCTAAAGCACTTAACTCGATCGAGGATTTTGATGCGCGGCTCGATGAGCTAAGTTCACCAGATTTAGCGGTGTCCGAAGCGGGTCATACTCCTTCGCTTGAACTTCCTGATTTTGACTTAAATCAGGTCGATTCAGAGCTAGACGACCTCTTTGGTAATGCGGAAGAAATTGATCTCAATCTCGATTTTGTTGCAGATAGACAGACCAACCGTTATGCAGAAACCGAAGCGGTCGATGCGGCTGATTTAGAAGTGGATTTTTCAGACTTGTTGAGCGGATTGACGTCTGAACCCGCGATTAGCGAAGAAAGCGACTTCGTAGAAATCGAGCACACCATTACAGAAAGTGATTTGATTGCACTGTCTGAACTCGTCGCCGAATCTGCATCTGATGAGCGGATTGCTGAGTTGTCGATCGAGCAATCTGACTTGGATCTTTTCGGATTAGAAACAAGTGCTGCTGACATTCAAAACGATTTCAATCTAGACTTCAGCGAAGAATTACCTGAGCTGAGCGCCGTATCAGAACTCGATTTGAGCACGAGCTACAGTGCAGATTCGCTAGAAGTTGTAGACGACTTCGCCGATCTTGATTTAGAGCTGTTTGGAGCAGAAACTAGCGATGCAGCGCTAATTGAAATTTCTAGCGAACCCGCTCTTAATCTTGATGCCGTCGAATCAGCAGACAACCTCGATGCATTTGATGCTTTGTTTGACGACGATCAAGCACCCCTCGCCTCAAGTGATGCCAATTTAGATTTGCTGTTGAGCGAGGAAGGGGTTGCGGCTTTAGGTATCGCTTCAACAACCGCGCCTCTCCATCTCGAAGAAGTCTCTAATCAAGCAGATTATGCTGAGCCGCTAGATGACTTGGATGCATTGATTAGCGACCCGCCTGAAGCAACACCCGCAAGCGAATTTGATTCCCTTGATTTGCTACTTGACGAACCTGCAAATGCTTCGCAGTTCCCCACAGAGGTAATCGACGATCGTTTCACCGATTTAGAATCGCTCTTATCAGAGCCAGTCGCAGGTGCAAAAACTGATTCTGAAGCCGAGGCAGAATTCGGTGATTTAGAGAAAATGCTCGAAGACACCGATGCGATGGCAGATTCTTCCGCGAGTCAGGCGATCACTCCGGCTGGACGGCGAACCGCTCGACCAAGCAAAGGATTCAGCGAACAAACAATGCGGGTGCCAGTAAAGCACCTCGACAATCTCAGTAACTTAGTCGGGGAACTGGTTGTCAACCGCAACAGCTTAGAACAAGACCAAGAACGACTGCGGCAATCGCTAGACAACTTGCTTTACCAAGTGCAGCAGCTCAGCGATGTTGGTCAGCGAATGCAAGATTTGTATGAACGATCGCTGCTCGAAAGTTCGCTGCTTGCCAGCCGTCACAATCACCGCGTTCCGTTTGGTGGATCTGACAATGGCAACAGCTCCACAACAGACGTCGAGTACGATCCGCTTGAAATGGATCGCTTTACAGGCTTTCATTCGCTGTCGCAGGAAATGATCGAATTGATCGTGCGTGTGCGAGAATCGGCATCTGACATCGAGTTTATTGTTGATGAAACCGATCAAGTCACCCGGATGTTCCGGCAAGTGACCACGCAGCTTCAAGAAGGATTGACTCGATCGCGCATGGTGCCGTTTGCGCAGACGGCTGATCGATTGCCGCGTGCGGTTCGAGATATCGCACTCAAGTGTGGCAAGCAAGCGGAATTGATTATCGAAGGGCGCGACACCCTGATCGACAAAATGATTCTGGAGCATTTGTACGATCCGATGACGCACTTGGTAAACAACGCGCTAACGCATGGCATCGAAGATCCAGATGTGCGACGCTCAGCCGGAAAGCCTCCGACCGGACGAATCTCGATTCGCGCTTTTCATCAAGGCAACCAAACCGTGATTTCGGTTTCCGATGATGGCGCGGGAGTGGATATCGATCGTGTGCGCAGCAAGGCGATCGAGAAAGGGTTAGTCACGGCTGCTGAAGCAAAGAATTTGTCGCGCTTAGATATTTACGATTTGCTGTTCCATCCGGGATTTAGCACTAAAGATCAAGCCGACGATTTTGCGGGTCGGGGCGTGGGGATGGATGTAGTGCGCACCAGTCTCAACGAGATTCGCGGGGCGATTAGTACCGACTCAGTCGCAGGTAAAGGAACCACGTTTACGATTCGCTTACCGTTGACGCTGAGCATTTCTAAAGCGCTGTGCTGTATCAGCGATCGTGCTCGGATTGCGTTTCCGATGGACGGGGTAGAAGATATGCTCGACCTGCCCAAAGAGCGGATTCAGACTAACGAAGGCCAATCGTGCATTTCTTGGCGCGATACTGTGCTGCCGTTGCGTCCGTTAAAAGAATTGCTGTCCTACAATCGTCATTTGAGTCGTGGTAACGTGTACGGCGGCAATCAGGAAGACGATATGGTGTCGGTAGTCGTGCTGCGTAGTGCGGGCAATTACCTTGCGCTCCAAGTAGATCAGGTTCTAGGCGAACAAGAGATTGTGATCAAACAGCTTGAAGCGCCGATTCCAAAGCCGCTCGGGGTTGCAGGTGCGACGGTGCTCGGTGACGGGCGAATTATGCCGATCGCCGACGTGCTTGAACTGATCGATTTGTCGATGGGTCGCATTCGTCACGAAGCGGGCGCGATGTGGGAACCAGGAACTGCTCAGCCGCTCAGTGAGCCTGTTGTGGTGAAGACTGAGCCGATGGTGCTGATTGTCGATGATTCGATTACCGTGCGTGAATTGCTGTCGATGACGTTTAACAAAGTGGGCTATCGCGTTGAGCAAGCGCGAGACGGTCAAGAAGCGTGGGAGAAACTGCGATCGGGACTGCCGTGCGATATTGTGTTCTGCGATATTGAGATGCCGAGAATGGACGGTTTAGAACTACTGTCTCGCATTCAGAAAGATCCAAATTTGAATCAATTACCGATCGCGATGCTGACCTCGCGAGGAGCCGATCGTCACCGTCAAATGGCGTCATCGCTCGGTGCAAGCGGCTACTTTACCAAGCCTTACCTCGAAGAAGCGTTGCTCGATGCGGCACAGCGAATGCTGAAAGGTGAAGTGCTAATTTCGAGCGGTTCTGCGGGTAACAGTTGATTGATTCATATGGCGTTTGTGTAATTTCCCAATATTCCCTTGACTCTAGCGTGCGAATTCGCTACGCTCGCTATCTTAAGTTGTTCTGCTGCGTCAAGTCGAACAACCAGACACTCAAAGGCTGCCGTCGCCGTTCAAAGCTGCTGGACACAACTTTGAACGGCGACCCCTGCTGGTACAAGAAGGCTAATCAAGGATTTTACTATCCTCGAAGCCGTTCCACTTTGCGCTAAATGAAGTGAGGATAGCGAGCACATTTGCAACGATCGTCGAATCTTGCAACGGCGAAGTTTACGCGAGTGAATCAAAAAGCAAGATAATGTCAAGCTCTGCTGACAGGATTCGGAAGCGTAAAACGCCCAAAAACCTCTCTCAGACGCGCTCTTCAATTCGATCCGGGTGTAGATTGTCTCGACACAAATCAAGATCAGTTTTACACTGAAACTTATATCTTGCATTCTGCGATACAAAAATCTTCCAATCCATTTCTATCAACTTTGGTGAGGTTCTCCCTGTGCAATTGCAGCAACGATCGGCAGTCCAACGGGTGACGGGTGCTTTCGCGTTAATCGATAGCTTAAGTCGTCACGGCGTCGAGCATGTGTTCGGGTATCCTGGCGGAGCGATTCTGCCAATTTACGACGAACTTTATCGCGCCGAACGCGACGGAATTTTAAAACATATTTTAGTGCGCCACGAGCAAGGAGCCGCCCACGCCGCAGACGGGTATGCTCGTGCAACCGGAAAAGTGGGGGTTTGTTTTGCTACGTCCGGACCAGGTGCGACAAATCTGGTCACGGGCATTGCGACTGCTCATATGGATTCAATCCCGATGGTGGTTGTGACCGGACAGGTGCCGCGTCATGCGATCGGCAGCGATGCGTTTCAAGAAACCGATATTTACGGAATTACGCTGCCGATCGTCAAGCATTCCTACGTTGTGCGCGATGCCCGCGATATGGCGCGAATCGTTGCCGAAGCGTTCTTTATCGCCAGTACCGGACGACCAGGACCAGTCTTAATTGACATTCCTAAAGATGTCGGCGTCGAGCAGTTTGATTACAGTCCGGTGGAACCGGGATCGGTGCGTTTGACCGGATATCGTCCTACAGTCAAAGGCAATCCGCGCCAGATTGGACAAGCGCTTAAACTGATTCGTCAGGCGCAGCGTCCGTTATTGTACGTGGGCGGCGGCGCGATCGCGGCGGGTGCCCATGCCGAAGTGAAAGAATTTGCAGAACGCTATCAGTTGCCCGTGACCACAACGCTGATGGGCATTGGTGCGTTTGATGAACATCATCCGCTCTCGGTCGGAATGCTGGGAATGCACGGAACGGCTTACGCCAATTTTGCCGTGACCGAGTGCGATTTGCTGATCGCGGTTGGGGCACGGTTTGACGATCGTGTGACCGGAAAGCTTGATGAGTTTGCGTCGCGGGCGAAAGTAATTCACATCGACATCGATCCGGCGGAAGTTGGAAAAGTGAGAATGCCTGATGTGCCGATCGTGGGCGATGTGCGACAAGTGCTGATTGATTTGCTTGATCGCAGCCGCGAAGAAGGCGACTCGATTGATCCCGATCAAACTAAAGCTTGGTTGGCGCGAATCGATCGCTGGCGTCAAGATTATCCGCTTGTCGCTCCGCAATATCCGAATGTGCTATCGCCGCAAGAAGTGATCGTCGAAGTGGGACGGCAAGCACCGCAAGCGTTTTACACAACCGATGTGGGTCAGCATCAAATGTGGTCGGCGCAGTTTCTAAAAAACGGGCCGCGTCGGTGGATTTCAAGCGCGGGACTGGGCACAATGGGCTTTGGAATGCCTGCCGCAATGGGTGCGAAGGTGGCAGTTCCCGATGAAGAAGTGATTTGTATTAGCGGTGATGCCAGCTTCCAGATGAATCTTCAGGAATTGGGCACGCTGGCGCAATACGGCATCAACGTGAAAACCGTGATTATTAACAACGGTTGGCAAGGTATGGTGCGTCAGTGGCAGGAGGCGTTCTACGACGAGCGCTACTCGAACTCGAATATGCAAACGGGAACGCCTGATTTTATTAAGCTGGCGGATGCGTTTGGCATTAAGGGAATGGTGGTTGAGACCCGCGAAGAATTGGCAGGCACGATCGCCCAAATGCTGGCTCATCCGGGTCCTGTGCTGCTCGATGCGCGAGTCAAGAAAGATGAGAACTGTTATCCGATGGTTCCATCGGGTAAGAGCAACGCGCAAATGATTGGCTTACCCGAACGCAAACTGCTAGAACGAGCGGCAGAAACGATTCAATGCGGCAATTGCAATGCGGAGAATCTACCGATGAATAAGTTCTGCCCAGAGTGCGGCACGAAGATTTAATCGCGGTTAAAACTGTGAAGGCGCGATCGACCCCGATCGCGCCTTTTTTATCGAATAATCTATAGGCTTCATTGTTTAAGAAGTTGCGACGGTGAGTGAGCCGCTTCATAATATCGTTGAATCGTGACCCTTGAAAGTGAGCGTTATGAGTTCGGCTGTTTTCATTGGATTAGATGTTGGCACGACGAGCACTAAAGCGATCGTCTTTTCTGCAACAGGCGAAATGAAAGGCATTGCAAACTACGGCTATGCGCTTTTGGTGCCGCAACCCGGATGGTCTGAGCAAAACCCCGATGAGATTTTTCAAACCGTGAATCGAGCGCTTCGCGATGCAATTCTTAACGCGAGCGTGAACGCAAATGAGATTGCTGCAATTGGGATTAGTGGCGCAATGCACAGCTTAATTGCAATGGATGCGCAAAACCAACGATTAACAAATAGCATCACTTGGGCAGATACACGCAGTAACACTCAAGCTATCAGTTTACACAACAATATCGCGCTGTATCAGCGAACCGGAACGCCAATTCATCCGATGTCGCCGTTGCCTAAGATTAAATGGATGCGCGAGACAGAGCCGGAATTGTTTCAGCGCGTGAGTAAGTTCGTTTCGGTTAAAGAATATATTTTGTATCAATGGTTCGGGCGCTACGTAGTGGATTACTCGATCGCGTCTGCCACCGGATTATTGAATTTACAGAATCTAGATTGGGATCACGAAGCACTCTTGATCGCGGGGATTCAACCCGCTCAACTCAGTGAACTGGTTCCGACCACGCACATTTTACGCGGCATGAAATCGGAGTGGGCAAGCGCGATCGGAATCGATTCAAATGTTTCGATCGTGGTAGGTGCGAGCGATGGCGTGCTTGCAAATTTGGGCGTGGGCGCACTGAATCCGAATCAGATTGCAATTACGATCGGCACGAGTGCAGCCGTGCGCGGTACGATTGATCGACCGATTACCGATTCTCAAGGCAGAACGTTTTGCTATGCGTTCACGCAAAATCAATGGGTTATTGGTGGCGCTTCAAATAATGGGGGAATTGTTTTGAGATGGTTTCGCGATCATTTTAGTGAATCAGAACTTAAACAAGCCGAACAACAGAGAATTAGCGCTTACGATTTGCTAGAGCAAATGGCAAATCAAATTGCGCCAGGAGCCGAAAATCTTGTTTTTCTGCCGTTTCTATCTGGTGAGCGCGCCCCAAAATGGAACGCTGCTGCGCGGGGTGTCTTCTTTGGTGTGGCGTTGCATCACACGCGATCGCATTTCGCCCGTGCCATTCTCGAAGGCATTCTTTACAACGTGTACGAAATTACTGCGATTCTCAAACAGCAGATGCCCAACGCTCAAACGATTCTCGCGTCGGGTGGTTTTGCAAGATCGGCAATTTGGCTGCAACTTTTAGCGGATGTGTTTGGAACCGAAGTGCAAGTACCCGAAGTGTATGAAGCGAGTGGATTCGGGGCGGCGGTTTTGGGTGCGATCTCTGTCGGTGAGATGACCCTCGATCGCGTTCCCGATCTGATTCGGATTCAATCTCACTACTCGCCAAATCCAGAAGCCCATGCAGTTTATCGCCAGCAATTCCAGTTTTATCAACACTTATACGACTTGCTGAGCAACGCTTTTTCAGAGCAGCAAAAAACCCTTGCCGATTAAGCAAGGGTGTCCAGGGAAGAGAGTAGTCAAAATTTATGCGTTGGGTAAGCGGTTGCTCGTGTAGGCGTCAGACACACTAAACCCAGGAACGCGAGTGCTGTAATCGATTTTGGCTCCGGTGATTGATTCTGCCAGCGCTTCAAATGACGCTGAACGCCAGTTGCGATCGTGAATCGGCTTCGATTGTTCGCCCAAGAAATACGCTAAAGATCCCACTAACGCAACTGCAACCCAGCCCACTACAAATAGAATCGCAAGAATAGTCATTAGAATTTCCTGTAAAGTTTTGTTTCGCTTAATGTAAATAAATGTAACAGATACTTGCAAAAAAAGCAAACTACTCTGCGCTGGTAATCAGTGTACCGTTGAGCTAAAGGTTAGCTTATTAAGCCATTTCGGTTGGTCAAACTTTTTCTCGATCGCTTGCAGCTTCTAGCCAACTTTGAATGCATCTGAAGCATTTCTAGTAGCAAGGTGCCATCCTAAACCTTTTCATAAATGTTGAAAACACATTCACTACTAGCTCCAAAAATTGCCCGTCCTCGCCTTTTCCACGTAAAGCTTGAAGCGTATGCATTGCTTCAAGAATGTCCTCACTACTGCCAATCAATAACAATTGAAATTTTCTGCCGTCGGTTGCAGCAGAATCGAGACGCGACAACACGCCTTGAATCGAACTATCCATTTGAGATTTCTCCTGAGGAGAAAGAAATCCCAAAAGCCGAAGCCATATCACTCCGTGCAGCACAAAGCGGGATGGCTCCGAGGATGGTAAAATCCCTGATTAGCCTCCTTGCTGGTCGTTTCAGCACTGGGGTTAGCCGTTCAAAGTTGTTGGTCGCAGCTTTGGACGGCGATGGCGTCAGCCTTTGGGTATCGGGTTGTTCAACCTGACGCAGCAGAACAACTTGGTCAGTGAGCGTAGCGAATTCCTCAGCCAGAGTCAAGTGGATGTTGAGAAATTCGCATGAACGCTATTGAGGTAGGAAAGAACGGAAAGATTTAGGGCGTGTTTTAAAGCTGTTTGGCGATTGTTGCTGACCCACCCACAATTCATTTGCAGGCGAACCCCGTCAAACCCTGTTGAACCTGTTTCGGCTGGCAGTCTTTTGAAGAAGACTTTTTCGATTAGCCCGCCAATCATTCGCGGGCGCACTAGAAATGTAGCGCTTTAAAACACGCCCTAAAACTGCACGAATCCGCAGCAATCTCTTAAGATCAAGATCTAAACGAGTAGAAGTTTGTTCATGAAAGCGCTCAAAGTGGTCGTGATTGGTGGTGGTGCGGCAGGATTTTTCGGGGCGATCGCCTGCGCTCAGTCACAGCCGCACGCGCAAGTCACGCTGCTCGAAGCAGGGCGTCAACTCTTGTCGAAAGTGCTTGTTTCAGGCGGTGGACGCTGCAATGTGACGCACGCTTGTTTTGAACCTGCTTTGTTGGTTCAACATTATCCAAGAGGCGGAAAAGCGCTGCGGGGTGCCTTTTCTCAGTTTCAGTCGAAGCATACGGTGGAGTGGTTCACGCAGCACGGGGTGACGCTCAAAACCGAAGCAGATGGACGGATGTTTCCGATTACCGATGATTCGAGCACGATCGCGACTTGTCTTCTGAATCAAGCCGCCGATGCAGGCGTGAAAATCTACACGCAATCTCCGGTTAAGTCGATCCAGAAAAAAAAAGACACGTTCAAAATTGAACTGCGATCGGGTGAAGTTCTGATCGCCGATCGCGTTTTAATCGCTACGGGTAGTAGTCCCCACGGTCATCAATTCGCGCGATCGCTCGGTCATACGATCGCGTCTCCGGTTCCTTCGCTGTTCACGTTTAACGTGAACGACGATCGTTTAAAAGATTTAGCTGGTCTTTCAGTTGATCCGGTTCGTTTAAAGCTGCAAACGTCTAGCTCAAAATTCGAGCAAACAGGCGCTTTACTGGTCACGCACTGGGGATTGAGTGCGCCTGCTGTGTTGAAGCTTTCGGCTTGGGCGGCGCGGGAGCTGCACGACGATCGCTACCAAGCGACCTTAACAATCAATTGGCTGCCTCAACAAAATCCAGAAAAGCTGCGTCAAGAATTAATCTCAGTCAGAAATCAACTGCCGCAGCGCACGATCGTATCGAACTGTCCGGTAATGCTGCCGCGTCGATTGTGGGAGCGATTAACCGAAGCCGTGGGAATCACGAAAGATCAGCGTTGGGCAGAGCTTTCTAACAAGACGTTGAATCAATTAATTCAAGAACTAACGCAAGGAAGCTACACGATCGCTGGAAAAGGCGCGTTCAAAGAAGAATTTGTAACGTGTGGCGGCGTTAATCTTAAAGAAATCAACTTCAAAACAATGGAAAGCCGATGCTGTCCAGGGCTTTATTTTGCAGGTGAAATATTAGACATTGATGGTGTGACGGGTGGTTTTAATTTTCAAAGCGCGTGGACAACCGGCTGGATCGCTGGACACGCGATCGGGACACTTGATTTATTGGTGCATCAACCCGTTTAAAAACTCGATTCAATCAGGTAGGTATTATGTTCAAACCTCATTTTCTAATCGCAGCGCTGGCGATCACAACCGCTTCGATCGCGCTTGACGCCTCGATCGCCACTAAACCTGCATCAGCAGGTTTTGGAATTGGCATCGGAGCGGGATTTGGATTCGGGCGTCGAGCGGGGTTCGGATTTGGAACTTCAATCGGGCCGCGATCGTCGTTTGGAGTTGGCATCGGGGTTGGGCGTCCGTATCGCTACGGTTATCCTTACTTTGGAACTCGCGTCCTGATTAATGGCCCCTACTATCCGTACTATCCAAACGCAGTTTATCCATCGGTGATTGTGGCACCCAATGGGTATTATTCACCTGGGTATGCTTGCGGTACAACGATTTATGGAAGCTCGATTCCGTCGCCAATTTTGGTTAATCCTTATACTGGATTAGCTTGTCCGTAAATCTTCTAAAACCAGCCTTCTTTTTCCAAAGCTTCGATCATCTGAAGTCCGCGAGCGTCGCCGACCTTTAGCATCGAAGCTTTGGCATCTTCCCGCACGCCCATATCTTCATCTTCGGCAAAGGCTTCGATTAGAGCGTCGATCGCCGTTCCATAAACGGCATTCGAGGGCATTTCCCGACACAGTTGACCCAACGACCACGCGCAATTGCTCCGAATCGCCGCCACCGGATCACGCCGCAAACCCTCGATCAACGGCGGCACCGCCGATACAAAAACGTCATATCCAAGCGATGCCATTTGTGCCAGTGAACTCGCAGCCCACAGCCTGACCGCCGAAATATCCGTTTTCAAAGCATCGATCAGCGTTTGTAACGATCGACGATCGCGGCAGTTTCCCAACGCCCACACGACGCCTTTACGCACATACCCATTCCAATCTTGGTTATATTGCTGAATCAGTGGCTCAACCGCAGTCGGACTTGGATTTCGACCCAGACCGTAAGCCGCACTCACCCGCACAAGCGGACACGAATCGCTCAGTAGCGCAATCAGTTTAGGAATGGCGCGATCGTCTTGCAGTTCACAAAATGCGCGAGCGGCTAACATCCGATGCTGAACGTCCGACGCATCCAAAAGAGGCAGCATTTCATCGGGGTTCGGCTTTGGGGTTGCTTCCTCATCCTCGATCGAGGGTAGCTGATCTAACGGGTCTTCTAAATCAGCTTCTATATCAAGAACGGTTAAGTCATCATCACTATACATAGTTGCCACTTTAGCAGGAGTGAGTTTTATAAAAATCAGCGATTCAAAATCTAAATATTAT
The DNA here is from genome assembly GCA_964250455.1 of uncultured bacterium. Classification (GTDB taxonomy): domain Bacteria; phylum Cyanobacteriota; class Cyanobacteriia; order Leptolyngbyales; family Leptolyngbyaceae; genus CAXUFL01. The sequence continues at coordinate 11,417 of CAXUFL010000009.1, read as the reverse complement.
TGAAGTGATTTCATCATCCAAAGCGATTGCGTGCTGTATCCGAGCGATCGATACAGGGTTAACGCAGGCAAATTCGTTTCAAACACCTGCAAGCTAATTTGTCGATCGCCTCTTGTTTTTGCCCAATTCTCAGCGTAGCGCATCAAGGCTGCTCCAATGCCTTTGCGACGATGTTCGGGCATGACATACAGCAAAAAGATATGAGCGTGGCGATCGCCTGAAATCTGATCGATCGCGTTGCCAATCCAAAGACATCCAATCGGATGCCGTCGGGCTGAAGGAAGTCCACCGATCGGCTGATTGGTGTGCTCAATCCACCACGTCGGCGTCTCGCCTGAAAAGTACTGCTCTACGGTTTGCGCCAAATGCCCAAAATTTCCATCCGGAAACCGTTCTGCATAGGTTCGCTGTAGAAACTTCACAAGCAAAGCGCGATCGAGTCCTGATCCCACGCGAACCTGATACCCTGCTGGCAAGCCTTCCACTTAAAGCTGGGTCGGATCGTTCGGCAAGCCTCGGATCAACGCCGACAATGCAGGCGGCAAATCTGCAACCGCGTCTGCACCAGGAATCTGAGCTTTGTTGCTCGTCGGATTCGGTTCTTCGATCGGGGCGGGTGCTGCCATGTCGCTCGGCAAGAAAATCCGCGAACTCACGACCACCAGCGAGAACATAAAAATTAAGATAGCGATTAACGGGGCGATGTACTGACGAATAATAGTCATGGTTAAAAGCGCGCGATCGATACGAGTGGAACAAATGAGAACGACTTCAAGATTTGTGAAGCCTTTCTTTATCCTATGCTGTCACACCAAAATTTGTGCGCGGTCGCTCTAAACAATCTAGTTTGTTTTTTAGACCCTTATCAGTCGGTGAACAAGGTTAAATTCGTCGTGGGGTTTGACTGCGCTCAATGCTCCAGGCGCTTACCTTCGCGGGTTGAGCGCAGTCGAAACGCGGCGGTCAATCATTCTGTTTATCCTACTTAAAAACAAAATTAAAGCAGATAAGCAATCAAATTATGCGCCACAATTACCCAAATGATTTATCAACCTAAGCCTTGACAAAGCTGACTTATCTATTTTGTCATAGCATTCAAACTTGAAAGAACTCAAGTAAAGTGTTGCTTGGTCTTAGCTTAGTTTGAGATGCTAAAGAATCGTTTAAGCTTTGAGTTTTGCGACAAGTCTGTAATTTCTACTACATTTTGAGGCTTGGCAATCAGACTTCACTAGGGATCATCCGTTGATAAAGGTACGCTTTTTAAAGCCTTTGATTGAGGTGCTAATAAAAGCGTGAAACAGCAAAACGATTCGGAAAGACAGTGTGAAGGACGTTGTACGATCGATTCTCAATTTCATTTGGGCAGGATTGTTTGAAATTGGCGGCGGCTATTTAGTTTGGCAGTGGCTGCGCGAAGGCAAACCGCTATGGTGGGGAATTTCGGGCGGTGTCATTCTGGCGCTTTATGGCGTTGTTGCAACGTTTCAAACCGCGAATTTTGGTCGCGTGTATGCGGCGTATGGCGGCGTTTTTATTGCGATGGCGATGCTGTGGGGTTGGAAAGTTGACGGGATCGCGCCCGATCGATACGACTGCATCGGCGCAGCGCTGGCGATTTTGAGCGTGTTAATCATCATGTACGCACCACGGGGTTAAACGATGAGCGTTAAGGTTTATATCTGGCTGCCGCAGGGCGGAAACGTGGGGCATTCCTCGCTGCAAATTGGAGAAGCGGCTTACATGAGTTTTTGGCCGGATCGAGCCAAAAAAGGATTTATTACGAGTGCAATCCGATCGTTAACCATGAACGTGATGCGGCAACCGTTGTATCAAGATTACTCGCTCGATCGAGCCAAAGAGGGATTTGATCCGATTGTTTTAGACCTAGAAAATCTGAACGAAGCCGCAATGATTGAGTACTGGGAAAAAGTGAAAGATAGCGAGTTAGTTTACAAATTAGCTGAATTCAACTGCTCAACCGTGATTGCCAATGCGCTGTATATCGGCTCAAACTTAAAGCCTTCGTTTCGACCGTTGGCCGCCGTTGATGATTATGTTGGAACGGGGATTCCGTTGGGATCGATCGAGGCGTGGGAGCCAAAAACAATTCTGCAATATGCAAAAGAAATTAAACGAATAAAAGGATAAAGTTGACTGTAAGAAATGAATAAAATTCAGCCTAAACTCGTTTATTCGCCGAGCTACGATATTCGCTTTTTTGGTCTTGAAAAACTGCATCCATTTGATAGCTGTAAATATAGTCGTGCTTGGAAACAGCTTGAAACTTTGTTTGGCGATCGCTTAGCGTCGTTCCAAATCGAACCGCTTGCACCCGCAACGCTTAAAGAGCTTTTAACCGTTCACGATCGTGCTTACCTAGAACGATTACAGCGATCGCGATTTATCGCTCAAGCGCTGGAACTACCCGAATTAGCGCTACTTCCTCGATGCATTTTAGAACGTCACGTACTGCGAGCGATGCGGTTTGCCGTAAAAGGAACAATTCTTGCAGCGTATGCCGCGATCGCGCATGGAATTGCAGTCAATTTATCTGGCGGTTATCATCATGCAAGCCGCGATCGCGGCGAAGGATTTTGTCTTTATTCAGACATTGCGATCGCGATTACCATGCTGAGAAAAACCCATTTAATCGAACCGGATGCGGCTGTTTTAATTATTGATCTCGATGCTCATCAAGGAAATGGATTAGAACGGATTTTCTTACAAGATGATTCGGTGCATATTCTAGATATGTACAATCAAAACATCTACCCGCAAGATTGGTGGGCAAAAGATGGAATTGATTATAATATTCCAATTAATTCTAGCATCAGTGATCAAGATTACCTTAATCAATTAAAACTCAATTTATCAAAGATTTTATCGCAAGAGACTCAGCCTAAAATCGCGTTTTACAATGCTGGAACAGATATTTATTGTAACGATCCGCTTGGTCGGTTAAATATTTCAAAAAAAGGCATTTTTGAGCGCGATCGATTTGTCTTTGATACTTTAGTAAAGGCTAATATTCCCTGGGTAATGCTTCCTAGCGGCGGTTATACAAAAGAAAGCTATCTTCTGATTGCTGACAGTATTGAATACATTCTGAATACTTGGGGCTAATTTTGTTTTAAGAGTCCTTGTTTAATTGGATCAAATTGAGCACTAAATTCAGTCGTTTCGTTGTAGAATGCACCCTTTAATACTGCACCACTGAGCTTAGCGCGATAGAGATTTGCACCTGCAAGATTTACGCCTTTAAGATTCGCTTGGCTTAGATCTGCGCCAAATAATTGCGCTTGAGATAAATCTGCATTTTCTAAATTAGCCAGTGTTAAATTAGTTTCTCGAAAATCCGCTTTCTGCAAATTCGCTTCACACAAATTCGCTTCGCGCAGGTTTGCACCAAATAAATCTGCATCGACCAAACAAGCCCTAATCAAGTCAGCAGCAAATAAGTTTGCGCCTAGCAATTTGGCTCGATCGAGCCTTGCTTGGTTTAACGTTGCACCCACTAAGTTTGCTTTTTTCAAATTCGCATTTTGCAAATCCGCCATTTGCAATTCTGCCTTACGCAAATTTGCTTTTTCTAGAATCGCATTCACAAGCGTCGCGGTTTGTAAATTCGCTTGTGGTAGATCCGCTTCGGTCAAGTTTGCGCCCGTCAGATTCGCACTCGTTAGCTGAGCTTGTCGCAAAATTGCCTTTGTCAGTATTGCACTTTCAAACGTGGCGTGCTGCATATTAGCTTCGCTTAAATCTGCCCAAATTAAACTTGCATTCACAAAGCGCGATCGCACTAACACCGCACCGCTCAAAATGGCATTGTTTAAATTGGCGCGATCGAGCCGTGCTGCCGTTAAGTTTGCACGAGTCAAATTTGCTTTCTCAAAATTGGCGTCATCTCCTAAAACGTGCTCTAAACTCGCTTTAACTAACGTTGCTTTGCTGCAATTTGCACGGCTTAATTTAGATTCGTATAAGTTTGCATTTCTGCCGTTTATTTGACTTAAATCAGCATCCACAAGCATTGATCGAACTAAATCTGCACCTTGAAAATTCACTCCTCGTAAGCACGCACCCGTTAGGATCGATCGAAACAAAATTGCACGGCTCAAATTCGATTCGCTTAAGTCAACTTCTTGCAAATTCGTGTTAAACAAATCTGCACCTTGAAGCATGGATCGACAAAAAGAACGTTCTCCTTTAGCAAATCGCCTCAGCAGTTCGCCACTGTGTTTAACGGTTGGAGTAGTCTCAGAATTCATCTCAATGTAACGGTTATTAAGTTGTTTGTAATAGTAAGCGTAACAGAACTTTTATATTCGTAAATTATGTGACGACTGTATCTCAAACAGTTGTCGCCTTCGTGTCGTCGCAAAATTTAACTATAACTTTAGAAATAGAGAAAACGCTTGATCTAGCGACATTTCCTCGAAAATTTAATACCAGGGATACTGACATTTTGTAGCAAGCATAACTAAACCAAAATGATCAATCGGATTGAGTATATCGATACGCTCATCACACCCGACACGATATGTCTAACGCAAATTCCTCTCAAGGAGGTCTGAAACCTACTTTAGGTTTACTTGGTGTCACTATTAACGCAATGGCGCTGATTGCTCCAGGTGCTTTTTTGTGGACGACCTTTCAATTGCAATCGCCAACTGGACCAATGAACATGTGGGCCTCGATCGCACTCGCTACCGTGATCGCCCTCTTGACGGCAAGCTGTTACGCGACTTTATCAAAAGCTTATCCAGACGCCGGAGCAGGCAGCTCTTACTACTATGCGGAAGCTGCAATTTTGGCAAAAGAAGAGCATATTCACTTCCGCTTCGCTCGCATTGTCAAATTTCTCACCGGATGGACATCACATTTGTATTACTGGGTTTATCCCGGTGTGATGGTAGCATTCATGGGAACGTTGATCGTGTACATCGGTCAATTGTTTAATCCTGATTTTGCCAGCGATAACTTGACCAAAATGCTTTTGTGTGCGGTTTTTGCTGCTTTAGTTGGCGCGATCGCGTTTCGAGGCGTTAGCGGATCAACGCTCGTTAACATTATCATTAACGTTATTCAGATCACGTCGCTAACGCTTTTGGGACTGTTGTTTATTGCGTATCGCTTAGGTCACGGCACGATTCAGTACGCTCACGATAACGCCATTAGCGTGATTGTTCCGCATGATTTTTCCGGGTTGATTTATCAAACCACGATCGCCATTTTGCTGCTAGTCGGGTTTGAATCTGCAACCGCCTTAGCTGGCGAAGCGATTAATCCTCACCGCGATATTCCTAGAGGCGTGATGCTGTCGCTGTTTATTCAAGCCTGCATTTGCTACTTTTTTGAGTATTTTGCGGCTAACTTTTTCATGAACAATCAGTATCAAGGCGTCGTCGATAAAGCTGGAAGTAACTTTGCGGTGATTCCACCCGAGATTACCTCGTTTAGCGATCCCAAACTGGCTGAAGCGATCGGCGCAACGTTTCAGCAAACCTACGCGGGTGGCAAAATTGTGCAAGGGTTTGATGCTGCCGCCGCGTCTGGAGCACCGATCGGCGATATGACCCGCATTCTCGGTGATTCGCTGTTTGGAACGGGCGCAGGCTTCTGGCTGACGCTGGCTCTTGCCATTACCGTGCTGTTGGCATTGATTGGAACGACCCTTTCATCGCTTTCAACCGGAGTCCGGATTAGCTATGCGATGAGCCAAGATCGGGAACTGCCAACAACGTTGGGGCATCTGCACCGCCAGCACAGCACGCCCCACTTTGGAATTATCATTTTAACCTTAGTGTCCGCCGCGATCGGGGCTTACGGCGTGCTGAGCGTGGACAACCTGACGCAAATTACGCTGATCTCAAACATTGGCACGTTCATTTTCTACGGCTTGACCTGCTTGATCACGCTCGTTGCCTCGCTGGATCATTTGCTCGGTGAACAAACCAACGTTTGGCAAACGATCGTGATTCCGTTGGCCGGGGCGGTTCTGAACTTCTTGATGATGTTCGGCGTGTTTTACTACGGTTTAACCGCAGGCGGCGCAACCGGAGCCGATGCAACCCTCGCGATCGGCGTTTCGATTGCGTTCTTCGTGACTGGATTTGTGTACTTGATCGGCAACAGCTTGATTCGCGGCAAGCGACTTTTGCTGCCTCCAGATGCGAATCTGCCGACCGAAACGGAAATGGGTTCGCGACGTTAAACACGTCGGCTGTCTTTGCTTGACAGCCGACTTTGTTCATGTAGCAACAGGAAAATCGATGAATATCGTAATTGCAGTAATTCAACCGTCGAAGCTTGACGATGTAAAAGATGCCTTAGTCAAAGTGGGCATTCAAGGCGTCACCGTGACGGGGGTTAAAGGATTCGGTCGCCAAAAAGGAAAACCGCTTGCATTTTTGGGACTGTACAACATGGAAGGCAAGCCGTTCACGGTTGATTTCTTGCCTAAAGTGCGGCTTGAAGCGGTGGTTCCGGCAGAAATGACCGATTTAGTGGTCGATACGATCGTCAAAACCGCCCACACCGGAAAAATCGGAGACGGAAAAGTGTTTGTGCTTCCGGTGATCAAAGCGGTTCGGATTCGCACAGGTGAGGTCGATCGTGAAGCGTTGACTCCAGAAGCAGAAGCCGCCGTAAGCAGCTAAATCAGATTGCACAGGTTGTAGAGGCGGGTTGACGACACGTCTCTACAACTCTCTAAGAACGGGGTGAAAGCCCTGAATAAAGCGAATCGCCTCTTGTGCAGTTAATGGATAAAAGGTCGGGGAAACCGTCAATTTAGCTTGCGCTTCGTTTTCTGCGCTTGGGGCATCCGCTTTAACCGATTCCTCAATTCGCCGTTTGCCAAACTGCGGATTATCGTAAATTGTTAAACTCTGCTGACTCGAATTAAGCAGTGCAATTCGGGTTGGCGCTTGAAAAAACCGAATTTTTTGAATCACGATCGGGATTGCTTGAAGCAATTTCGTGCAGTCTAGCTGGTGAATCGATTGGCTGAGTTCAGTTACCCATTGCTGATACTGCTTTAACCCGTTAGAAGCCGGATCAAACACCTGCACCGAAACTGCCTTTAAAGCGTTTAGCAAATTGTGCTGAACGGTTTCTGCATCCGAGAACGGAAAAATCGCTAGATACGCGGTGACAAATAATCGCGCATCGCGGTCTAGCTCAAATCTGAGAATTGTGCGACGGCGACGAATTTCGATGTGAGGCGGAACCATTCCCCCGCCTTGTCGCGCCATTTGTTGATAAGCCACCGCTAACGCACAGTGCGCATCCGGAGTTAAGCGATCGTCGATCGCGATTTGAACGATCGGCGGCGATCGGTGAAAATACTCGCTCAAATCGTCGCTTTGAAACCGAAACACCTGGCTTTGATCCCCATTGGGCGATAAATCAATCCAGCGACAGCTTGCTTCAGCCGTAATCACCCCAAACGGAGACACTCTGTGCAGTTTGGCACCTGTTAGCAGCGACCCGCTTAAATCTGCGCCTGCCCAATCTACCGACGCCAGATTTGCCCGCGTCAGATCGACATGAACGAGGATTGTATTGAGCAGAGTTGCATCAGCCAAATTCGCGCCTGTCAAATTCGCGCCGCTTAGTTTTGCATCGGTTAAATCGGCATACCGCAAATCGGCTCCGCTCAAATCTGCCCAGCGTAGATTAGCACCTTGAAAATTCGCGCCTTGCAGATTGGCACGATTAAGATTAGTTTGGCGCAGTTCGGCTTGTCTGAAATCAGCGCACGATAAATTGCTGACGCTCAGATCGCTGCTTGCGAGATTTGCCGCAGCAAGATTTGCCCAAACGAGATGAGCAGAGCGCAAATCGGCGCGGCTTAAATTTGCTCGATCGAGCCTTGCCCCCGACAGTTTGGCTTCGCGTAAATCGGCGTAGCTCAAATTCGCCTCGGTTAGGTTCGCCGCACTCATTTCGGCGCGAACCAGTTCGGCTTTGCTGAAGTTCGCGCTTTGCAAATTCGCATTGCTTAAATCTGCTAGAGTCAGCGTTGCACCTTGAAAATTTGAGTGTTGACAGCGCGATCGACTCAAGTTAACGCGGGCGAGCTTGGCAGCGCTGAGCGTTGATCGACTTAAATCAATGCCCCTGAGATTTGCTCCAGAAAAATCTGCCTGACTGAGATTTAATCCTGAAAAGTCTCGATGATCGGCAGCGTATTTTTCTAGAAGTTCCTCGACGTTCATGGGCGATCGGTGTCTCAGATTTTGCGGGTGATGCAGTGTTAATGTGCCCAGTTGTCGTTCACAATTAGCCTGATCACCCACAACAAGCGGCTATGAAAATCGGAATTGTCGGACTCGGACTAATTGGCGGATCGCTCGGTTTAGATTTGCGATCGCAAGGTCACGAAGTCTTAGGCGTAGCGCGGCGCGATCGGACTTGCAAAATCGCCGTGGCGCGAGGTGCGGTAGATGCCGCCGAAACCGATCCGGCTTTGCTGGCAGATACCGACGTGATTTTCGTGTGTACGCCGATCGCCTATATCCGCTCAACAATTGAGCAATTAATTCCTCACATTGCTCGCAGCACGGTTTTAACCGATGTTGGCTCGGTGAAAGCGTCGATCGTGCAAGAGATATCGTCGCTCTGGACAAATTTTGTGGGCGGTCATCCGATGGCAGGAACGGCGGAAAGCGGCATCGAAGCGGCGCTCCACGGTTTATTTGCTGGAAATCCCTATGTGTTAACGCCCGTCGAAAAAACGCCTAGAGGTGCGATCGAGCTTGTTGAATCGCTGCTGCGACCGCTTCAAGTGCGCTTATTTCACTGTCAGCCCGAAGATCACGATCGCGCCGTGGCTTGGATTTCTCATCTTCCGGTGATGACAAGTGCGAGTTTAATTGCGGCGTGTTTGAGTGAACCGGATTCAACGGTGCTGAAACTTGCTCAAGCGCTGGCGAGTTCTGGATTTCGAGATACCAGCCGAGTCGGGGGCGGCAATCCAGAACTCGGCGTCATGATGGCGCAGTATAACAAAACCGAAGTAATGCGATCGCTCACGGCGTATCGGGAAGCGCTCGATCGCATCACAACGACGATCGAGCAGGAAAACTGGACAGCGTTAGAATCTTTGCTTGAGCAAAATCAACAAGCCCGCCCTAAGTTTGTTGATTAACGTTACAGCGATTTTCTTGCTGTGTTGTTAGCAACGACTAGAGCGTGGTTTGATTCGTTTCGCTAACGTGATTGGATAAGAAACTCAATTCGCCTAGCGACTAATATTAGCTGCGCAAGAGCCTGCGGCTACGCGGCTACACAGACAAAACCCGCGATTAGGCGGGTTAAGCGAACTTACGTTTGATTAAACTGTTTGTGCAATTGAATGATTCGCTGTAGCATTGGTTCTGTTTTCGTTGCATCAATGCTCAACTGATTGCCTAAATCATAAATTGACTTCTCTAACAAATAATGATTGAACAAAATTTGTAATTCCTTTAGCGTGCTTGGTAGAAATGAATCTTTGCTTGCGGTTTCGAGGTAATGTTTGAGAAACACAGCGCTTACAGAGCGTTCCCAAAACTGCGCCCATTGCTGCATTCTTTCGGTTTGCTCGATCGAAATCGCACCGTTCTCAATTTCATCTTGTAGCGCGATCGTGGCGGCGTAATAAAACGATTGCAGCATTCCTGCTACATCTCGAAGCGGCGATCGCTTCATGCGTCGTTCGTTCAAACTGCGCATTGTATTGCCTTCAAGATCGATAATCACAAAATCTTTTCCGGTGTATAGTATTTGCCCTAAACGGTAATCGCCGTGATAGCGCGTTCGCATCGCCGTGATTTTTTGATCAATAATCGATCGAAACTGATCTAAACACGGTTGATGCAAATCCGATACCGTTTTTGCCAACGGCTGAATTTTAGAAGGCAATGTTAGTAAGCGATCGTTCAGCGACAAAAAAACTTGTCCGGTGAGATTTCGCGCATATTGATAAATCGATCGCTGATACAGCGAGGTAAACGGTTCGGGCTTGAAGTCTGGATTTTCAGGATCAGAGGCTAAGGCAACGTGTAGTTCTGCGGTGCGTTGTGCAAGCAGTTCCAAGTTGATTAAATACGTCCCAATTGTTTCTTGAGCTAGACTCGGAAGCTCGACTTCGCTCAAGGATTGAGCGTTTAGCATGGGAACTTCGAGATCCGCATACTGCGTGGTGACATACTCAAAATAAGTTCGCAGACTATCGATCGTATATTCCCAAGCGTTTCGGGCATCTGAAATGAATTCCTGCAAAAAGCCGATCGTGGTTGGTTGTGCTGCTGAGTTTGCAGGCTGATATTCAAGCCATCCCACGATCGACGGAATCTGACGAAATCGATTGTGTTCGTCTAGAAATCGCCGCACTTCGAGATCCGGATGAACGCCTTCTTCGACTTTGCGCACGATTTTCAATAAATACTTGCCTTGTGCGATCGATTGATGTGGTTCGCGATACACGATCGACGTATTGTTGTGCTCACCGCGCAATAGCGAAGGCTCTAAATCTGCACGCTGATCGGCTTCGCTAACACTCACCAATCGACCAAATTTGCCGTTGTAGCGTTTAGACTGCAAAATTCCCTCAAGCAATGCTGTAAGAAAGGCTTGATCTGCCACCGCCCCAATCAGAACGGCTGGTTCTGATTGTCCAGCGATTTGCGCCACGATCGATCGTCCGCATAGCTCCGATGATCCAACCGGAATTTCTTCCATTAGTTGTTTTGCAGCTTCACCGTGTGCATAAGCAAGATTCATTACATACGTTTCAGGTTGTCCTTGAATGTAATTAATCTGCAACCATATCATTCGCGCTTCTGTGTTTTGATACGGGATTTCGATCGATTCGATAATTTGTGCAGACTGAATCGATTTTCTTCTCGGATTAAACCAAGAGAATTGCTTTAAATAATTGGGTAGCACTGTTTCTAGCGTTGATACAAGCTTTGGCTGCGTGAGAACAGTTGTCCAATGATCCTCAATTCTTAAGATCGGACAGCTAATCTCGGTTGGTGCAAGCGGACTGCGCTGAGGCTTCAGCACAAACCAGTAAAACGCATATGCTCCTAAGCTGAGAAAATACGATGAACTTTGAATTTCAGGAAATTCGGTTCGCCCGAAAATCTCCACGGGAACCCGTCCAGAAAACATCGATAAATCTAATTCAACGGTTTGCACAAACCGCGACAGATTCGCGACGACTAAAATATCTTCGTCTTCAAAGCGTCGAACGAACACGAATACTTTGCGGTTTTCAGGATGCAGCATTTGAAAATCGCCGCGTCCGAAGGCTTGAAACCGTTTGCGCGTGTTGATTAATCGCCGCATCGCATTTAACAGCGAATTGGGGTTCGATCGCTGTGCTTCCACGTTAATCGTTGTGTAGTGATACTCAGATTCAA
>CAXUFL010000008.1:0-132926 GCA_964250455.1 uncultured bacterium | reverse complement strand
GCTAAAGCCTGAATTCCGCGAATCGGATCGGGCAAATGATGCAGCACACCGACGCAGTTAATGAAGTCAAACTGACCCGGAATTTGATCGGCATCGTACAAACTGAGGTGATGAAACTCAACGCGATCGGCCCCACTGCGACGGCACCGCTCCCGCGCTACGTCTAATGCACCGGAACTGAGATCGATCGCAACGATTTGAGCGTGAGGATTTAAGTGAACGAGATATTCAGTTCCAACTCCCGTACCGCATCCAGCATCGAGAATGCGGACATTTTCACGAGTCGGCTTTTGTCCGGTGCAGAAATTGTAGGCAGTGAGCCAATTCCAGCGCCAGTTATAGCCCGGAGGCGGTTCATCGAGTAACGGTTCAGGCGGAAAAGGATACGTGTTATAAAGTTCGGCAACGGCGGCACTAATGGCTTGAGAATCTGGCATATCAACATAAAGACAAGCAATAGATCTAGTGTCTCATTCGACGGGAACGGTTGCTACTCTAGATATTGATTGCTTGATGCACGCGATCGACATGCTTCGGGGCGTCAACTTCACGAAAAAGCTGAATCGCTTGCTCAAAAGCGACCTGAGCCTCTGCATTTTTCTCGATCGATTGATAGGTTAAACCAAGCTGGAACTGAGCCTCAGCCAAATCACATTTTGCACCGATTTTTCCCAATCGCTCGATCGCGCCTTGATGATGGAAAATTGCATTTTCATAATTCTGCTCAAATCGGTAAAGCTGCGCGATTCCGTGGAGAACGTTCGCTTTGATTTGAGAGAAATTATTTTTCTCAGAGTAAGTCATGGTGCGATCGTATAAATCAAATGATCGTTTAATTTCGCCTAAGTTGCGATAAGTTGCAGCTAAATATAACAAGCTATACCCGCGACCCCAAGCCGTTAAGCGCGACGGTAACGCATCATATTGAATGCGATCGGCATACTCTAAAGCAACTTGATTTTGACCTAGACAAGAATATAAATACGCTAAACAACACTGCGAATAAATAAAATATTCTGGACGTTGATCAGCGTTTGATTGAGTGAGCAAGTAAACGGATTTGAAATAATCGATCGCTGTTTCTAAATGCCATAAATCTTTTTGACAAAGCCCTAAATTCAACAGCGATGAAACTTTAAGCTGTTCATCAGCAAATAAATCTGCGATTTGTCCGGCTTGTTCGTGACAAACGATCGCTTTTTGCAAATTTCCAGACAAACGATAAGTATAACCGAGTAAATTATGCAGCGTTCCTGAACGTCGATCGCGCTTCACGTTATCAATAATTCGATTGATTGCAGCAATCATCTGTTGCAACAATCCTAATCGATAAAACAGCCAACCTAACGGTAATTCTTCGCCCCCTTGATTGCCTTTGAATTCGACAATCACATCGCAAGCTTTTTCATAGTTATTGAGTGCAAGGTAATGATGATAAGCTTCTAAAGCGCGTAAAGCATCATCAACCGTCTGAACAATAGGCACACTATTAAGCCAAAATTCAGCAGCTTTTTCGTTTGCAACCTGCCATTCGTCGCTTTCTCTTAGCTGCATTACCGCTTTTGCGCGAATCACCGGATGAAGCCAATATTTCTGATCTCGACGCCATTCGATTAGGGATCGTTCTTGCAGCGATCGCAGCACATACTTTCGCTGTTCGGGCGGCACATCCCACAGAAGCTGATAAACGCCTTCGATCGACAAATACGGAATTTCTTGATAGCGATAACAGCCTAAACGACACAGCAACCGATACGCTTGATCATCGTTTTGTTTTAATCGCCTAAACTGACCTGCAACCAGATTTTTTAACCCGCTTTCAATTAGTAAATCATTGCTGTTTTGCTGCCAATATGAATCGATGTCGCCGTCATAATCCGCTACAATAATTCCGCTTAAAATCTTCATTGCCTTCGCATTACCGCCGAAAGCTTGCCACATTTCACGCAAAATCTCTGGCTGTTCTTGCACACCTCGACGAATAAAATATTGACTCCAAGCGTTTTGATCGATGCCGTCTGGACAATAAAGCTGCAAGCTAACGTTTGGCTCATTTAATCGTTCGCGGCTGGTAATTAGCGTGACAGAATTAACGGCTGAATCTGATAAAACGCGCAGCAAATCAACATAAGGACGGCGGGTTTCAATAAAATTACCGCTTCCGTCTAAAGCAGATTCCAAATTATCGATTAAAATTCCGATTCGCTGATGAGGGTCGCGCAATCGCCGCCGCAATCGATCTAAATTAATGCCAAAATCTCGCCCCGCTTCTTCGTTTAAATCACGACGAAGCCATTCTTCAACCACACTTTCAACGGGCGTAATCGATTTGGTTTCCGTCGCCATCCATAACTCTAACTGCGGTGAAAATTGACGGATTTCTAAATACTTACGCGCCAGCGTGGTTTTTCCTAAGCCCCCTTTTCCTTGAATCAAAATGATTTTGGCATCTTGCTCGACTAAGCGATCGAGATCCATCACCGATCGCTCGCGTCCCACAAAATTCACGTTAAACGCAGCTTCTGGCGGGGTCGTCGATTGCCAAGCAAGCTCCCTCTGTCGCCGTTCGATGTACCCCTTGAAATTTTTCTTCGTGACTTTGACGCTTAGCGCCTGCGACAGCAAGGTAAAAAGTTGAGCACCGCGATCGCGCACATAGCTTTCTTCATAGCCCAGCGATTCAGCAATCACACAGTAAGGCGCTCCGTGCCAAGCCTGTTTGAAAATACTGCGTACTAAATCATCGAGGCGTTGTCCGGTTGATTGATAAATTAACTGTTCCGCGATCGTTAAAGCGTCTTCCGCACCCATCGATTCATGACTCTACATTTCTCTTATTGTAATGACTGTCAGCAAAAGACCGGAAAACCGCCCTGTTAGCAATCATTTGTAATTTGAGAGAATAGGTGAGGTAGGCTGAATGTAGTGGGCGGCAAGAAAAACGATGGATAACAATAATTGGCTAACACAACTGCTGATGCTGGGTGTGGGAACAACTTCGCTGGTGGCAGAACGCCTTAAAGACGTGAGCGATCAATGGGTCAAAGACGGCAAGCTGAACCCAGAACAAGCAAAAGGCTTTGTCGATGATTTGATGAAGCAGCTTAAAACCGAGCAGGGCGGCTTTGAATCTCAAATGCAGCGTCAGTTACGCAATATGCTGATGGATTTGGGCGTTCCGCGCCAAGCAGAAATGGACGAACTGCGCGGTAGGCTCGATCGATTAGAGCGGCAAATCCGAGATTTAGAAAATAAGCTTTGGCGCTAAAAAACGCTTTTTCATCGAAATTGCCGCAGCAGGGTTGAAGCCTGACCGTACAATAAGAAAGGCGTATTTCAGGAGATCTCGATTTGAAAGAAATTCTGATCAGCTTTGGCGTGATGGTTGTGTGCTGCGTGCTCCTCGTCGTAGCACAACTAACAAATAGCGGCACAAGCGCGATCGCGGCTGAATTATCTAGCCCTGTACCAATGGTTGCTCAAATGACTGATTCTAACCCGTCTGCTGCTTCAAACGACAAGAAAGCAACGACAACGGATTCTGGACTGCAATATACCGATATTGTCGAAGGCACAGGCGCATTGCCCCAAAAGGGTCAGGTCGTAACGGTTCACTATACCGGAACGCTTCAAGATGGCACTAAGTTTGATAGCTCTCGCGATCGGGGTGAGCCGTTTAAGTTCAAAATTGGTGTCGGTCAAGTGATCAAAGGTTGGGATGAAGGCGTTAGTACGATGAAAGTTGGCGGTCGTCGTCAGCTTGTGGTTCCGCCTCAGTTGGGCTATGGCAGTCGCGGGATTGGCCCGATTCCTCCCAATTCAACGCTGATTTTTGATGTGGAATTGTTGAAGGTCGGGTAGATTAAATTTATGGTTTTTGTTGAGGTTGGTAGCGCGAGTGCTGCTGACCTTTTTTGTTTGCGGGTTTGGATGTGCCTGGCGGATCGCTGCGCTAGTTGCTTCGCAAATAAAATCGCCAGGCGTTTAGAAACCATAATCAGCACTTCATTGAGCGCTTTCATAGGTGCGGCCTTTCCAAGCACCGCCTTTTCCTTGCCAGTGACGACGAGCAGAATCGAGCGTCATTAACGTATAAAGAAACGCGATCGCAGGCAGCAAAAATGCGTACCCGATCGAACAACCATAAAACCGCACGATCGGGAAATAAGCGATCGACATCAATAAGTAAGTCAGCGCACTAATCAAAGCAATCAAACTATTTCCGGTCATCAGTCCAACGATCGGCGCGAGATACACAATAAACATACCGAACAAGGTACCGATCAACAGTAAAGGAGAGTAATTTAACTGCGTATAAGCAGTCCGAGCGACCATATCCCAAATCGTATTGAGTGAATCGTAAGGACGTAAACTTTTTGTTGTCGGTGTTAATCCAAGCCAAATGCGATGGGAACCGCTTGATTTAATCGCCTCGGCTAACGCGCAGTCATCGATCAACGCTTGACGAATAGCATTCACGCCGCCGATTCTGGTTAATGCTTCACGCCGAATTAAACTGCATCCACCTGCCGCCGCCGCGATCGATTTGCTTGGATCGTTTGACCATCGAAACGGATAAAGTTTGGCAAAAAAGAATACAAATGCGGGAATTAATAACTTTTCCCAAACGCTGACGCAGCGCAATTGCACCATTAGCGATACGAGTTCACGATCGTCGTCGATCGCCTTTGCTACTAGCTTTTGTAGATTCGTTTGATCGTGCTCGATATCCGCATCGGTCAGCAAAAAATAATCAGGGTTAAGAGCCGTTGCTGCTTGAATGCCTTGCTCTAACGCCCAAAGTTTCCCTGTCCATCCAGGCGGTAAAGGCGCGGCGGAAATAACGTGCAGTCGATCGGCTTTGTCAACTGCTGCGGCAGTTTCTTGAGCGGTTTGAGCCGTTTCATCGGTGCTGTGATCATCGACGAGAAAAATGTTGAGACCGCCAGCATAGTCTTGTAGAAGCAGCGATCGCAGCGAGATCGGCAGCATATCTGCTTCGTTTCGAGCAGGGATCACCACGCAAATCGAAGGGAGCGGACTTGAAATAGCGGTTTCAGAAAGCTGCTGATCGGTGCGCCAAAACTGACCCCGGAAACAAAGTAAATAAATCCAAATCAGTAAGCTAAGGGCCGCAAATCCGAGGAAGATATTATTCATCAAAGAAAATCTCGATCGTGCAAAGATTTTTTAAGGTGTATCACATTCGCCAGGATTAAAGACAGGCAACTGAATAGGAGGGTTTCACCCAATGGCGTTTCTACGACTGGATGAGTTTGTAACTGTTAATACTCAGTACATTGTCAAAGTGAAATGGAAACTCAGCAGTGAAAATGATGAGCTATCTGGCTCGGTATTTGTGGCAGGCGGAGAGAAAACCGAAGTTGTAGCGGTCAGGGGTGAAGCCGCGTATAAACTCTGGGACATTTTGCATCCAAAAGAAGATTTGCCGTGTAAGCCAGTAATCGAACTGACTCCGGCTGAATGGCAACGCTTACGACAAGGACGGTAACGGGTGGGTATGAGGAGTGAAACGATGCGGACAGATGATCAAATTTCAGGGTCGCCGTTAGAGGCAGCCATTTCAGCGAGTCAAAACTATCTTTTGTCGTTGCAGCACAGCGATGGCTATTGGTGGGGCGAACTCGAATCGAACGTCACAATCACGTCTGAAGTGATTTTGCTGCACAAGATTTGGGGAACGGATGTTGATCGACCGCTTCACAAAGCCGAGAAGTATTTGCGATCGCAGCAGCGCGATCATGGCGGTTGGGAGTTGTACTACGGCGACGGCGGCGATTTAAGTACGACGGTTGAAACTTACATGGCGCTTCGGTTGCTGGGTGTTTCCCAAAGCGATCCAGCCTTGCTACGAGCTAAAGAATTCGTTTTGGCGCGGGGTGGCGTCACGAAAACGCGGATTTTTACAAAATTCCATCTTGCCTTGATTGGGGCGTATGACTGGCGCGGCATTCCGTCGATTCCGCCAGCGATTATGTTTTTGCCGTCGATTAAAGTGGAAATTCCCAACCCGTTTGGATCAGAGCCGCTTTTTTCTGGGCACACGTTCAGCATTTATGAAATGTCAAGCTGGGCGCGGGGAAGTACGGTTCCTTTGCTGATTGCGTTCGATCGTAAACCCGTTTTCATTACTGATCCCACCATTACGCTCGATGAACTCTACGTCGAAGGTGTCAACGCCGCAAAATACGAGCTACCGAGAAAATCCGACTGGACCGATCTTTTCGTTGATCTCGATAACGCCTTTAAGCTTGCTGAAGATTGGAACCTGATGCCCTGGCGCGAAGAAGGCATCAAAGCGGCCGAAAAATGGATTCTCGAACGTCAAGAAGCAAGCGGCGATTGGGGCGGTATTATTCCTGCAATGCTCAATTCGCTGTTGGCGTTGCGGTGTTTGGGATACAACGCTTCTGATCCATTTGTCGATCGCGGCTTGAGCGCGATCGACCATTTCGCCATTGAAACCGAAGACACGTATCGCGTGCAAGCCTGCGTTTCTCCGATTTGGGATACTGGATTAGTGGTGCGATCGCTGGTCGAATCCGGTTTACCCGCGAATCATCCCAATCTCATCAAAGCTGGACAATGGCTTTTAGATCAACAAATCCTCAGCTACGGCGATTGGGCGGTTAAAAACACAACTGGAAAGCCGGGAGCATGGGCGTTTGAATTTGATAACCAATTCTATCCGGACGTGGACGATAGCGCGGTTGTGGTCATGGCGCTTAATTTGATCCAGATGCCGAACGAAGCATTAAAACAACGTGCGATCGCTCGCTGCGTTGAGTGGATCAGTACAATGCAGTGTAAAGCGGGCGGATGGGCAGCGTTTGATTTAGACAACGATCAAGACTGGATCAACGCGATTCCGTATGGCGATCTTAAAGCCATGATCGATCCGAATACGGCTGACGTAACGGCACGAGTTTTAGAAATGCTCGGACGACTTGAAAGCAGTTCAACGCCTCCGGATGTGTTTGCTGCGCTCACATCTCAACGAGTCGATCGAGCACTCGCGTATCTGCTACGTGAGCAGGAATCAGACGGCTCGTGGTTTGGTCGCTGGGGTGTGAACTACATTTACGGAACAAGCGGCGTTCTCGCCGCACTCGCGCTAATTGCGCCCGAAACGCACCGCAGCAGCATCGATCGGGGTGTGAACTGGCTGATTAGCTGTCAAAATCCTGATGGCGGTTGGGGTGAAACCTGCGAAAGCTACAGAAATCCAACTCTCAAAGGCAAAGGTGAAAGTACCGCTTCGCAAACCGCTTGGGCCGTGATCGGATTGTTAGCCGCAGGCGACGGAACCGGATCTTATGCGTGGGATGCAATCGATCAGGGCATCGAGTATTTGATTCAAACGCAGCGCAGCGATGGTAGTTGGAACGAAGATTACTTTACGGGAACCGGATTTCCCGGTCATTTCTACATCAAATATCATCTTTATCAGCAACATTTTTCGCTCACGGCGCTCGGTCGCTATCAAATTAGTTCGAGTCAGCGTAGTGCATTGAAAATGCCGATCAGTTTAAAGCTGAAAGAATCGATAAATGTCGATCGAAACGGCGGCGAACTATGAGCCAAAAAGCAGACGGGTTCGCTGCCGTG
Organism: uncultured bacterium; assembly: GCA_964250455.1. Classification (GTDB taxonomy): domain Bacteria; phylum Cyanobacteriota; class Cyanobacteriia; order Leptolyngbyales; family Leptolyngbyaceae; genus CAXUFL01. Next base: position 125,297 of record CAXUFL010000008.1, on the reverse strand, counting down.
AACGCTTGGCGATTTCAATCGCCAGGCGTCTGAAGCAATGAAACGTCATCAGCATTATTGCGGGCAAATCGGGAACTGATCGCGATTTGAATCCCCAGGCGTCTGAAGCAATGAAACTCAATACTCCCGTTGCTTCAATACCGCAGTCCAACGCCGCCTTGTAGTGAAGCGGCTGCGCCCCCGCTCCGGTACCCATCAAACGAAATAACTGCATTTCCAAACACGACCAAATCGCTATTAGGTAATGCATAATCAATTCCAGGCTGAATGGCAAAACTGGTTCGATCGCCCAGCACCGTGTTACCGCCTAAGGGAATCGACGCGCCCGCACCGAGATAAATATCAGTTTGCCAATTGAGCGGGTAATCATATGAAACCGTGGGCACGATCGCAACGCCATTTCCGATAAAGGCTTGAGCACGTAGAGAAATCGGTGCCCTTAGAAATTTATACCGACCCGCAACCACCGCCGCCGCTCGACCTCCGTTGCCATCGCCGCTCGTCAAACCGAGCGATGGACCAATCCCAACGTAGCTTCCGTAAGCCGCTTGAGCCGATGCAGACTCCGATTGAGCGATCGCGAATCCAGTCGCCAATAGCGCGATCGCGGTTGTCCCCACGCTGAATTTTCGATCAAATCCTGCCAGCAATCTGTTTACTAATTTCATTGATCCAACTCCTCATGAATCTGACACCAATCTAGGACTAGCTATTCACACCAATCATCTAAAAATGATTCAAAATTATTTTTTATCATACTCAAGAATTTCCGTTAATCAATGGGGATCGCTGAACTAAACTAACCATCAATCGATAAATTTAGAATACCCCTGAAGCTTGAAACGCTTTGAGTTGACCGAATTTTTCATTCAATTCTCTTAAAAAATGCAAAGAGACTTACGCGATTTTTCTAAACTTCTAGAATGGTAAAAGAGAATTTGCAAAGAGCGAGATTTTATGTCTGATGATGCGTTGTCCGATCGCTACGCCACGTTAATCGAGCAAATTGTGCAATTAACACTCAAAGGCAATATTCGATCGAAAGAACAGGTTTATCAGATGCTCGTGCGGGAAATTGAACCGGATAGCGGCGAGGTGTTTGAAGCGTGTTTGCAAAATCGGGTGACGGCTACGCAAGCCCAAGCCAACGACAAAACCAACGAGCTTAAGCAAGCAAAAGCGGTGCGCGGATTGCGGGCGCTGCAAACGATCGAAAGCGAATGGAAACGCTGGCAAACCGAAAATCAAGCCCGCAGCGCTATTTCATCTGCCGTGTTTCAAATTCTTCAAGCAGAACCCGGAGATCGACTTCTCGCATTTCTCAAAATCAGCGATCCGAATGATCCACAAAGCTTAAATGCCGATCAGCTTAAACAGTTCGCAACCACGCTACGACAGCAACCCGTTTCGGCTCCAGAAACTAAAGAAGAACTAACTCAAATCGCAGACGGAATTTTGCGCGGCTTGCAGTCTTGGAATACGCTACAGCCAAATTTAGTGAGTTGGATTTATAACCCAGAGCAACTTGGATTCGGGGGCACTTCGAGCGGCGTGCGTCCGTGGGAATTGTGGTCAAAGCAAGCGATCGGCGTTGAACTAAAATCGCTGTTTGAAGCGCTGAACCAAGAGCAATCGATCGTCGAGTGGGCAGAACAGATCGAAATGACGCTTTCTGATTGGATCGAACTGGCGATCGTGCTGTCTACGCTGCAACGCGCTTTGGTCAGTTGGGCAGAAAATCAAAGCTACAGTTCTAAAATCGGGGTTTCGCTGGCGATCTCGGTGTTTCTTACGTTTGCTTTAGTGTGGTCACAGTTAGCAAACGGATTTGCTCAAGCGTCGCGGCTCAATTCAACAAATCGAATGCGATTTTCTGAAGCGTCGTTTCGCGTCACGCTGCAAAGTTTGCGATCGTTTGCTCAACGCGATTATTTTCCGTTGTACGGCATGATATTTGCGTCGTTTACCGGGGCGTACTTCCGCGATGCGATGACTTATCTCGCCCAACCGCTTAAACAAGCACAAGGAACGCAAGAACAAGCGCGAATTCTAACGCTGATTGGGTCGGCGCAGCGTGCAATGGGACTGTTTGATGTGGCAAAAGACATTCACACAACGGCTCGTGATATTGCGGCTCAAGCGGGCGATCGACGCTGCGAAATTGCCAATCTCAACCATCTCAGCCGCACCTACGTCAACGAGAAAAACTACACCGAAGCGATTAATCAGGCACAACGAGCGCTGATTTTGAGTCGGCAAACGGGCGATCGCATGGGTGAAGCCAACGCGCTCGCTAATCTCGGATACAGCGAAGTGTTTCAAGCCCAACAGCTTGAATCGGATTCCGACGCCTACGAAATCGCGATCGGCTATCTCGAACAAGGCTTCGCGCTCTCGGAGCGGTTAGGCGATCGGCAAAGTCAAGCTCTGTGCGCCATTAGTTTAGGAAGCGCTCAGATTGCCCTTAGTGAGCCGCAAAAAGCCTTAACGTATCTCACCACCGGAAGCGAAGCGGCGGCAGAGTCGGGCGATCGCTATTTGCATTCAATTTGTTTAATGAACTTTGGTGAAGCGTTTTATCAGCTTCGAGACTTTGACAAAGCGATTTTTGCCACGGCTTACGCGATGTATCGCCTTGAGCAAATGGGATCAGAAGATTGGCGATCGTGTGCGGGATTGCTGGTTGTAATGCGCGGTCAGCTTGGCGATCGATTTGATCCGTTATTACAGCAGAATCGACCCGCGATTATTCGAGAAATCGGGGTCGATGGATTTGACTATATTGGGGAACTGCTCGATCGCTACCTCGACTGAGTTATCGAATCGTGATCGAATTTTGGACTTTTTTCAACTCTGCCTGCATTGGCTCGTATTGGGCAACGGTTGCATTGAAGTTAAAGCCAACGACATTGCCATCTAACGATCCAAAATACATATTGTTGTGGATTTTGGTGTCGATCGCTTGATTCACAAACTCTAAATGCGCAAGCGGGGTATTGTTGATCGTCGTCATTTCATCGCTAATCCACTGCAAATTGGGCAATGCTTTGCCAAGCGATTGCCGCACGCTGCTTTTTAATTCCGGCAGTTGCTGGGGGGTTACCTTCGCTGAAGGCAGCGATACCGCGATCGCCACGGTGCGATCGGCGTTGGCATAAGCGTATTTCGGCGGAATGCCCGCTTTAAGAAACTTAGACGTAATCTCAGCCTTGCTCATTTGCGTGAATCCCGATGGCACAGTAAACGTAATGCGTCCATCGGCTAAAGAAACTTTGCCGATCGCGTCGGGTGCGGTTGAAGTAGATTCGCTTGAAGGGGTTGGAGATGCTGAAGGCGCGATCGTTTGAGTCATGGCCGGAGAAGGCGATGCGGCAACCGAAGGCGGAGTAGACGGTGAGGCTTGCGGTTTTGATGCAGTGCAGCCTGCGATCGTCACGACTAAAACAGCGAAGATTGCCTGCCGTGCGTGTCTGCCTACACCCAAAACGGTGAACGAATAATGCCACATAACCTTCTCACTCCCAACGGACTTTATATGATTAATGCTCTTTACGGTGCTGTTAAACGAACTCCGGATCCCTCGGTTTACTGACGAGGCTGAGTCGGCTTCAGCACAAGCGATACGCCTAGAATAGCGTGACACTTAGCGAACAGGAACACAAGCGGCAAGCGTTTACTTGGTAACTGTTCATACTGAAAATATCAACACTCTAAGCCTCTAGGGGTGAAGTCGATGAAAGCTTCTTTTCGATGGTCGATTCTTCCAACCGCGATCGCGGCTGTTTTTGCAATGGCTGGCATTGCTACTAGTCAAACGATCTCGCCAAATTCTCAACCCGTTACTTTAGAAGGCACTTCGGGCGGATCGAAAAAAGATTCCAGTTGTGCAGGGTTTATTGCTAATGCGCCAAACCACACGCTGCAAGTGACAGCCGACAGCGATTTGCGCTTTACGCTTCAAAGTTCGGGTGAACCGACGCTGTTGATTACGGGTGCAAAAGGACAAGCTTTCTGCGTTCAAGCCGATCGACTCTCCAACGGCAAAATCGAAATTCCGGGACGCTGGACAAAAGGCAGCTACTCGATTTTCGTGGGCGATCGTGCGCAGGGGCGTAATCCGTACAAGCTTTCGATCGAGCCTCAGAAGTAAGTTTTTTATCAAGTTCAAGCGGGCAAAGTTGATCGAAAACTTTGCCCGCTTTTTGATGTGAATCAATTTAAGGTGAGTCTCCAATAAAGGTAAAACTTTGGGAAGGGAGAAAGAAACAAAAGTTTTGCTGCTGATCGGTTTTAGTCCTACATCTAAAATTTGTTTCTTAGGAGTTCGGGTTAATCCACGGACGCCTAGCGACTCAGTTAGCTTCGCGCATTGCCTGCGGCAACGCGGCTACACAAACAAAACCCGCCTTCGCGGGTTAAGAGCCGATTCCAGAATCTAGTCCCCGCAGGGGGACTTCGTTTGTGTAGCCGCGATTTCGATCGCCAGGCATCTATGGCAACAACCCGCCAATCCAGTCATTCAGGGCACATTCAAGCCAGTTTGTTGTGCCGAACTCGCATTAATCTACGGTTGCACGACCACAAGCGTTCCAACCTGCACTTGCTCAAACAAATTTGTTACATCTTTATTGCGCATCCGAATGCAGCCATGCGACACCGCTTGTCCGATTAATTCTGGTTCATTAGTGCCGTGAAATCCGATTTGTGTTTTTCCATCTGTCCAAAACCCGATCCATCGCACGCCCAATGGATTATCCACGCCTGGCTGAATGATTTTTCCGGTTTTGAAGTTCTTAAAAATCGGATTCACTTCTTTAGAAAGCACACGATATTCGCCGACAGGCGTTTCCCAGCCTTGCTTACCAACCGCGATCGGGTACATTCCCATCACAATTTTGCCGTCGTACACAATCACCCGCCGCGTCTTCAATCGCACCACAACGCGCAACTCCGACTGATTTTCGGGGAGCGTAATTTCAGCCGTCGATCGCCAACTTGGAGGCGTTTGCGCCATCGCCTCGACCGCGAATCCCCCTAACAAAGCTATAGACACCGCTAAAACGGCTCGAATCATCGCCATCGTGCTCTAAGCTAGATTGTTATATTCTTAACATTGCCCTCGTAGCTGGCAAAATCAAGCGTCGATCGACATATCCTTAATGGTAAAAATTAAATCTCTCAATGCGGATTGCTATGTCCGAACATCTACACCTATTGGTGGCAAGATAGAATGAATTCAGCAAAACTTCTCAACATAGAAGGCTAAGAGAAACGAATGGGTAGAGTCGTTGGTATTGACTTGGGCACAACTAACTCGGTGGTGGCAGTCATGGAGGGCGGGAAGCCAGTCGTCATCGCCAACGCAGAAGGAATGAGAACAACGCCTTCGGTGGTTGGCGTCAGCAAAGAAGGCGAACGCTTAGTCGGACAATTGGCGCGGCGTCAAAGCGTGCTTGATCCGCAAAATACGTTTTTTAACGTCAAGCGGTTTATGGGGCGCAGATACGCAGAATTAACGCCCGAATCGAAGCGCGTGCCCTACACGATTCGCAAAGACGAAATGGGCAACATCAAAATCAAATGTCCGAGGCTTGATCGAGACTTTGCCCCCGAAGAAATTTCTGCCTTAATTCTCAAAAAGCTTGCCGACGAAGCGAGTCGCTATCTCGGTGAACCTGTCACAGGTGCAGTGATCACGGTTCCCGCGTATTTTAACGATTCGCAGCGTCAAGCCACTCGCGACGCGGGAAAAATCGCGGGACTCGAAGTAAAACGCATTCTAAATGAACCGACGGCGGCATCGTTGGCGTATGGACTCGATCGCGTGCAGTCCGAGACGATTTTGGTGTTTGACTTGGGCGGCGGGACGTTTGACGTGTCGATTCTCGATGTTGGCGATGGCGTATTTGAAGTGAAATCGACGAGCGGCGATACGCAGCTTGGCGGAACGGATTTTGATAAAAAAATCGTTGATTGGCTGGCGGAACAGTTTTTAGAGCAAGAAGGCATCGATTTGCGCAAAGAACGGCAATCGCTCCAGCGTCTGAGCGAAGCCGCAGAAAAAGCCAAAATCGAGCTTTCTGGCGTTTCGGTGACAGAAATCAATCTACCGTTTATTGCAGCAGACCAAGACGGGCCGAAGCATTTAGAAACGCGGCTGACGCGATCGCAGTTCGAGGGCTTGTGCGGTGATTTGCTTTCTCGCCTGCGCGATCCGTTGCGTCAAGCGTTCCGCGATGCGGGATTAACGCCCCGCGATATCGATGAAGTCGTGCTAGTGGGCGGTGCCACGCGAATGCCAATGGTGCAAGAAGTGGTGCGATCGCTGATCAATCTCGAACCGAATCAAAACGTCAACCCCGATGAAGTGGTTGGCATCGGTGCCGCAATTCAAGCGGGCATCCTAGCGGGCGAACTGAAAGATATTTTGCTGCTGGATGTGACACCGCTTTCGGTCGGACTCGAAACGATCGGCGGCGTGATGAAAAAATTGATTCCACGCGGAACCACGATTCCAACTCGGCGATCGGATACGTTCTCAACGTCCGAAGATAATCAAACCGTGGTCGAAGTTCACGTGCTGCAAGGCGAACGGGAAATGGCGTCGGGCAACAAATCGCTGGGACGCTTTAAGCTGATGGGGATTCCCCCCGCTCCGCGCGGCATTCCGCAAGTACAAGTCTCGTTTGACATCGACGCCAACGGCATTTTGCAAGTCAGCGCAATGGATCGCACAACGGGGCGCGAACAAAGCATCACGATTCAAGGCGCATCAACGCTGAGCGATGAAGAAATCCGCGACATGATTCGCAGTGCCGAAGAATTCGCGGAAATCGATCGATTGCGCAAAGATAAAGTCGATAAGCGCAACCGCGCTGAAGCGATGACGTTCCAAGCTGAGCGCCAACTGCGAGAAGCAACGCTTGATTTTGGCTATCAGTTTGTATCGTCGTATCGATCGCGGATTGAACCATTAGTGCAGCGACTTCGCGAAGCATTAGCCGATAACGACGATCGCAGCGTAGACGTTCTTGAAGCCGATCTTAAAGATGCGCTTTACGACCTCAATCGCGAGGTGTATCAACAAAACAAATTCGATGAAGGCGAAGGTGGCATTCTTGAATCGATCAAAAACTTCTTTCTCGAAGACGACGACGATTACTACTACGACAACAACCGCCGCGATCCTTACGATTACAATTCACCGCGCCGCGATGATTACGGTTACGGGCGCAGTGGCTATCAAAATCGAGATGTTTATGATTACGATCGCCGCGATAGTTACAGCGCTCCGAACGATTACGATCGGCGCGATCGCGCGAATCCGCCCAATGACTACAACCGACGTGATCGCTACTCAAATAACGCCGATTATTCGTCTGAACCGCCGCGCAACGATCGCCGCGACTACGAAGACGATTATCGCGCTCCTCGTAACGGAAGCGTGCCGCGTCAAAGCGATTCGGGCAATCTGAGCCGTCGCGATCCGTACAGTTCACCGCGTCAAAATGCCTCACCTGATCCCGATCGTCGTGATTCGTACAGTTCGCCGCGTCAAAGCAGTTCGAGCGATTCTAATCGTCGTGATTCGTACACACCGCGCAATTCAGAGTATCGCGATTTAGACGAACCGCGCAAACCCCGCAACGCTCGCGCTTCAAACGACTACGATTACAATTCATCGCAAACCGACTCTCCTCGTCGAGATGCCCTAAGCGATAATCGTCGATCTGCTTCGGATATTTCTTCGAGATCGACTCCTCCGCGCCGCGATTACGATTCGTCGTACTTTGACGATCGCAGCAATTCAGAGCCGCGCCGCCCGAGCCGCAGCGATTCACCGCGTAAACGTCCCGCTCGACCCAACTACGAGCAAGATAACTGGGACGACGAAGACGATTGGCTATAAAACAGAATGCGGGGTGACCTGATTTAGGCTTTATCCCCGTTTTCTCATTCTTTACCGAACCGTATGCAAAATTTTCGCAACTATTACGAAAGCTTGGGCGTTTCTAAAGATGCGTCGTTTGACGAAATCAAAAGCGCTTATCGTCGCCTGGCGCGGAAGTACCACCCGGATTTGAACCCCGGCAATAAAGCGGCTGAGGAAAAATTTAAGGATCTCAGCGAAGCGTATGAAGTGCTTTCGGATACGGCGAAGCGATCGCAGTACGACAAATACGGTAATTTCTGGAAGCAGAACGGTTTTCAAGCGGGTCGCGGGCGCAATAATCGTCAAGACGATGGCGACGTGGATTTTGGCGCGTTTCGCAACTTCAACGACTTTTTTGATCAGTTTTTGAGTCGATCGGTGGCTCCTCCGAGTCCTCCACCCCGCACAACGCCTCGATCTACGACACGCACCGCACCTCCACCCCGCGATCCCGATCCGTTTCGTCCGGGAACCTCGAAAACAAGCTACACGGTTTCTCCGCCGCCCCCAAAGCGCGACGCAGAAGCACAGCTCACAATGCCGTTAGAAAAAGCTTACGCAGGCGGGCGCGAACGCATTCGACTCGAAGACGGACGGTTGATCGAAGTGAAAATGCCGTCGGGATTGGTAAGCGGTCAACGGGTTCGGCTTCCGGGTGAAGGCGTAAACGGCGGCGATTTGTACCTGAAAATTGACGTTCCACCGCACGCTTTCTTTAAGCTAGTGGGGTCGGATATTGTGTGTCAGCTTCCGGTAACGCCGAGTGAAGCGGTGTTAGGGGGATCGATCGAAGTCCCTACCTTAGATGGACTGGTTAAAATGTCGATTCCGCCGGGAGTACGATCGGGGCAGCGTTTACGGCTTGCGAATAAAGGGTATCCGGATGCTAACGGCGATCGGGGCGATCAGATTGTCGAGCTTCAATTGGTGATTCCCAAAGAAATTAGTGACGCCGAGCGGGAACTGTACGAAAAGCTGCGTCAGATTGAAACGTTTAATCCACGTAAAAATCTCCCGAATTAAACGCGAAAGGGACAAGATAAACGGCTCCTCATCCCTTTAATGGTGGTTTAATCTTCGGGATAAACCCATTGAGGCGGAGTTGATGCCCGTTCAAGCGCCTTTTTGCGCACGGCTTCTTGAGCGATTTCTAGCATCTCATCTAATGACTTATTGCTGATGAATTCCGACGCCTGTTGAGCGTACTTTTCCGACGAAGCGGATTCGTTGGGCATCTGTTCGTTTTGATTTGGCTCCATAGTTTTTCTCCGAATGCGATTAGAAAGTTTTTTGTGGTGGGTTCAGTTTAAGTTTTCAACTGTTTATTTTAACGAGGATTGCGGTTTCGTAGAAAGCTTGCTTCGCAATCTGTACCAACTCTAGATTTATAAAATCAGAAAAACTAATTGATCAAGGCATCTATACGATCGAGCACTTTTGTTCTAGAATCAGCTTTTTCACGCTTGTTGCTTTAATTCATGCAGAAGTGCTTAATTGGCGTAATGGATGCATTTCGCAGAACTAATGCTTAAAAAATCGCCTGAGACGCTGATGATCTCAGGCAATTAATTACTTCACTGCTTCCAGCATTCGAGAAAAGTAAAATCGAGTGCTCGTCATCGCACTGCGCTGAATCTTAAACCCGCAGCTTTCGAGCACCGCAACAATATCGGCTTCGCGGTGCTGATAAGCGCGAGTCGTTTTACTTGGGCCGGGAAAAAACTCCCCGATGCGCTTTAATATCGTGAGCAGAAACGTTTTTGGCGCAAAGCTCAAAATCAAGCGATGCTCTGCCAAACTCGCCAAATGTTTAATCATCTCGATCGCTTGATCGCTCGGATAGTGAATTAACACATCTAGACAAACAACGGTGTGATAGTTCCCGCTTAAGTCTTCGAGATCCTGAACGGCAAACGTTGGATTTTGCACTAAGCCGATCGCTTCAGCGCGTTTTTTGCCTTCACCGACCATTTTTTCTGAGATATCGCTGGCAAAGACTTTCGCGCCTGCCTGCGCTAAGGGAATGCTCAAACTGCCCACACCGCAGCCCGCATCGCAAACGGTTATCTTGTTTAAATTATTATCGGCATTCAGCCAGCTCAGCAGCGTATCAACGGTTTTTTGGTGTCCGGTGCGAATATCAAGCTGCACCTTGTTTACGTCTCCATCGCCGTAAATGCGCCGCCAGCGATCGAATCCGGTTGCATTAAAGTACTCGCGCACTTCGGTTTTGTCATCGACTCCGTTCATAAACTTGCTTTTGGTTGGGTAGTTTCGTTTTCTCATCGTAGTACCCGACTACCCCTTTAGGAAACTGCGCCTCGGCACAAAGGAATTCTAGTGCTCGGTTTACCGTTGCTTTATAAATAAAGGCTTATTTTAGACATAGCGCAATAAAAAGCCCCGCAACTCACAGGCAGGGCAAAAGTTCTCAGCTAAATAATACAAATTGCTTATCAAAGCACCGCCAATTTACGTAGAATCCCTAAAATCTCATAAATTTTTCATGTAGACCCGACGATGCCTTCGATTCTCAGCTATCCTACGGGTAGGCAAAACCCTGAATCGCTTCTGTAGACTTCTACGGGTACGTAGGTGTTTACCGGAGGCTGTTAAGGAGCTTTTGCTTTGACAAGTCAATCTGAGTATCTTGGGGGCACTAAAAACGTGCCCCGTTTTTTGTGAGCGACGAATTGCCAGTTCGCCTAGATGCTGTCTTGTGTGCAGTCTACGCGAGTGTGAGAGCAAGGGTTGGTGCTAAAGAGCCAGAATTTCATCTGTCACACAAAAACAGACTTTCAAGCAGAAAAATTACTTGATTTAGCGCTTGACACGCTGATAATTAAGTCTACGAGTTGCCGATTCAATCTGCCAGCGCATTAAATGGGCGGGTTGGTTGAGGTAGGGTTGCAGTCTGAGCGCGCGACGTGGGGCAACGGTGGCAAGCGCGATCGCGCTTGCCACATCGCACAAATTCCATTGCACCAAATTCTGAACGCCCACGAAAAGCGGAAGCGTTGTTCCAGCAAGCGTGCCGTCGAAAAGTCGAGCGGTTCCTTGATTGATTTCGATTTGGCGGGTATCCCAGGGGTAAATTCCATCGGGCAACCCAAGCGGCGACAGGGCATCGCTGACCAGAAAAATTCCTGCTTCGTAACGACTAGCGCGCAGCAATAGATCGATCATCATCGGGGAAACGTGCTGTCCGTCGGCAATTAAGCCGCAGTACACGCTTGAATTGACGATCGCCGCTCCTAATAATCCGGGTTCACGGTGATGCAAACTCGGCATGGCATTAAACGCATGAGTGACCATCGACGCGCCTCGATCGAAGGCAAGTTTCGCTTGAGCGGCGGTGGCTTGAGAATGTCCCAAACTAATCGTAATGCCGAGAGATTTGAGATAGTCGATCGCGTCTCCGGTCGCATCGAGTTCGGGCGCGAGCGTGATGATTTTGACGATCGACGCATAATCGCCTAAAACTCGCTTCACGGTTTCGACCGTGAGCGGCAGCAGGAATTCTTGGGGATGCGCTCCGCGCTTTTGCGGATTCAAAAACGGGCCTTCGAGATGAACGCCGGGAATTTGATCGCTTGAATGCGCGGCAACCGTAGAGAGCGATCGCTGGATGTTCTCGATCGACGTTGTAACGATCGTCGGCAAGAATGCATCTACACCTTGATTCCAAAGAAAGTCAGCGATCGATTTGAGTTTGTCGCCGTTTTGAGAATTTAAATCCGGAAACGCCAGTCCTAACGCACCATTAATTTGTAAATCAACGCCACCGAGGGAAATCCAGTCTCCGGTAACGTCCATTTTTGGCGCATCGCTTTCAATCACGGGCGCAATTTTCTCAATCACTCCGTTTTGAATCAAAATCTGCTGCATTCCCTCAAAAGTCGGTACCTGAGCGTTGATAATCAATAGGCGATCGGTCACAAGCGATCCTCACACGCGATACATCACCATTATGAGTCAACCATTGATCGGGATTATTATGGGCAGCGATTCGGACTTACCCACGATGCAGGCGGCGATCGCGGTGTGTGAAGAATTTGCGGTGCCGTATGCAGTTGAAATCGTATCCGCGCATCGCACGCCAGAACGCATGGTGGAATACGCGAAGCAGGCGCACGCTAAAGGATTGAAAGTGATTATTGCAGGCGCAGGCGGAGCGGCTCATTTGCCGGGAATGGTTGCTGCAATGACAGCGCTTCCGGTGATCGGGGTTCCGGTGCAGACAAAAACGCTTCAAGGCGTAGATTCGCTTTATTCGATCGTGCAAATGCCTGCGGGAATTCCCGTTGCAACCGTCGCGATCGGCAATGCCAGAAATGCGGGATTACTAGCTGTGCAAATTTTAGGCAGTCACGATCAAGCTTTATTTAGCAAAATTCAGCAGTATCGGCAAAATTTAGCCGACACGGTACGAGAAAAACAAGCGAAATTAAATGAATTAGGTTATCAACCCTATCTCGACCAGATGTAACGTTTCTATAACCGATCGCAATCTTCCTCAAACGAGAATGGGACACTAAAACAGTCGCTGTAATGCGCATTTTGACTGTTAGTAGGAGTTCGATCGATGACACTGCGGATGGTTGAGCCAACCCAGAAAAAGCTTTGGTTTGCCGCAATTAAGCCTCCGATGTATAGCGTTGCCGTGATGCCAATTTGGGTCGGTTCTGCGGTGGCGTATGCTGAGACAAAATTGTTTAATTTTCAGATTTTTCTGACGTTCCTCGGGTCGGCAATTCTGATTTTGGCGTGGGAAAACTTGAGCAACGACGTGTTTGATTCGGAAACTGGCGTTGATGTCAATAAAGCAAATTCGGTCGTTAACTTGACCGGAAATAAACCGTTAGTTTTTTGGATTGCCAATGCGTGTTTAGCGTCAGGATTGACGGGAATCGCGTCGATCGCGCTGGTTCAACAAGATTTTACGGTGATCGGCTTAATTTTGCTGTGCTGCGCGATCGGATACGTTTATCAAGGCCCGCCGTTTCGTCTGAGCTACAAAGGACTCGGTGAACCTTTGTGCTTTGTCGCGTTTGGCCCGTTGGCGTTTGCGGCAGCTTATTACAGCCAAACGCGATCGTGGTCAAGCACGAATTTTGCTGCGTCGATCGGGGTTGGAATTGCGACGTGTTTGATTCTGTTTTGCTCGCATTTTAATCAGGTTCGAGATGATGCCGCGCTCGGGAAAAAATCGCCGATCGTGCGATTAGGAACAAAACGCGCTGCGGCGCTTTTGCCGTGGATTTGCAGCAGCGTTTATGCATTCACCGTTTTATTTGTGATGCTGAAGGTATTCCCAATCTGGACGCTGTTTTCGCTGCTGAGCTTTCCGGTTGCGAGAAAGCTTTGTCGCTTGATTGGCTCACAGCATGATCAGCCGCATACGTTAATCTATTGCAGATTAGTTGCTGTCAAGTTTCACTTCTGGAGCAGCTTGCTGTTTGGGTTAGGATTTCTATTGTCGTGACGATTCCATTAAAGTTTGAGTTTCGTTGCTATCGTCGATCGTTTCGGCAACCGTTGCAGACTCATTATGGGCAGTGGTGCGTGCGCGATGGAATTATCGTTCGATTCACGAATCCATCGGGTCAAATTCGTTACGGAGAAATTGCGCCGATCGAGTGGTTTGGCTCGGAAACGATCGACGACGCGATCGCGTTTTGCCAATCCCTACCCGCAGAAATTGACGCTAATACGATCGCCCAAATTCCCGATCTTTTACCCGCTTGTCAATTTGGCTTTGAATCCGCCTTGAATGCGAATCAGTCGATCGGTCGTGTGGCTCAATGTGCCTTACTGCCAACGGGAGCGGCGGCTTGCAGTGCTTGGGAAAACTTGTACTACCAGGGATTTCAAACTTTTAAATTGAAAATTGGCGTGAATGCGATTCAAGAGGAACTGTCAACGCTAAAAACATTGCTAACGCAATTGCCGAATCACGTTCGCTTAAGACTCGATGCGAATGCCGGACTGAACGTAACAGAAACGCAGCGTTGGTTAGAAATTTGTGATAATACCAATGTTGAATTTTTAGAGCAGCCACTACCGATCGATCAGTTTGAAACAATGCTGGAGTTAAGCTACCGATATAAAACCCTGATCGCGCTTGATGAATCCGTTGCAACGCTGTCTCAACTGAAGCATTGCTACGATCGAGGCTGGCGCGGAATTTTTGTGATCAAACCTGCGATCGCGGGCTTTCCGTCACGGGTGCGGCAGTTTTGCCAACAGCATCAGATCGATGCCGTGTTTTCGTCGGTGTTTGAAACCGCGATCGCGCGTCAAGTCGGACTGCACCTAAGCGCTGATCTTTCTCGTCGCGCGGCTGGCTATGGCACAACGCATTGGTTTGATACGCTAAAAAGCGATGATTTTGAGACCCTATGGCAAAGCCTTTAACGATTCTGAAAAGTCGCGATCGCCAAGATTGGATCGTGGGTGTTCAAATTCAAAACTTGATTCAACTAGTTGAGCAACGCTATCAGGAATTATTGCAGCATCAAACGCCGAGAGTTTTGATTGTCGATCGCGATCCAATTCAGTTTTTAGCAAGCTTTATTGCAGCGTGTTCGGCTGAGTGTCACGTATTTTTGGGCAATCCAGATTGGACAGAAAGCGAATGGCAGCAAGTTTCGGAACTTGTTAAACCGACGCTGATTTGGGGCGAGGCAGCGATCGCGCTCAGTTCACAAGCGTCGCTATCAGAATTGCCTGCAAATTTGATCATGATTCCAACCGGAGGAACGTCTGGAAAAATTCGCTTTGCGATGCATACCTGGGAAACACTCACGGCATCTGCGATCGGGTTTCAGCAATATTTTGCGGTGAATGAAATCAATTCGGTTTGCGTGTTGCCGCTTTATCATGTGAGCGGATTAATGCAGGCGGTGCGATCGCTGATTTCAAACGGTCGATTGATCCTTGCGTCTTGGAAAGATCTAAACACTAGCCTTGATCCGCAAGACTTTTTTATCTCGTTGGTTCCAACTCAGCTTCAGCGCTTAAAACCCGAATGGCAATGGTTATCGCGATTTAAGACCATTTTGCTTGGAGGTGCGCCTGCTTGGAATGACTTGCTGATCGAGGCGCGATCGCATCGATTGCCGATCGCGCTAACCTACGGCATGACTGAAACCGCTTCGCAAATCGCCACGCTCAAACCGATTGATTTTCTACGCGGTGAGCAGAATTGCGGCTTTGTTCTGCCTCACGCAACCGTCAGCATCGATCCCCAAACTCAAAAGCTGACCGTTGCCGCAAAGTCTTTAATGCTCGGTTATTATCCGACCTTATCCGATTCGATCTACGACCCGGATGATTTAGGTTATTTCGACGATCGCGATCGCTTGCACATCGTCGGGCGCAACAGCAACAAAATTATTACCGGAGGCGAAAATGTTTTTCCGGCTGAAGTCGAAGCGGCGATTCGGGCGACTCAATTAGTGAATGATGTTTGTGTGATTGGCGTGAATGATTCCGTTTGGGGTCAATGTGTTAGCGCGATTTACGTTCCGATTGATCAAACCGTCACCGTTGAAAAACTCGCGATCGCGCTTTCCACACGACTGGTTAAATTCAAACAGCCGAAGCACTGGATTAAAACCAATCAAATTCCCCGCAGCGCACAAGGAAAAATAAACGTCGATCGTCTTCGTCAACTCGTCGCGCAAAAGATTGCTGAGACGCCTGGCAAATGATATTAGCTGCGCACATTGCCTGCGGCTACACAGACGAACTCACGGGTTGAAGAGTTTTCTTTGGAGCCGTTGCTCAACGGCTGTTAGTCCGCCTGCGCGGACTTTGTTTGTGTAGCCGCGAATTGATTCGCCAGGCTTTCTTCGGTCAAACTTGAGAAAACTTCTTACCGAATTGGAATCGACGTACTACACTTGTATTATCAATCTACTGTTGTTTTGAAAGGAGACTGAGCAATGCATACCTTAACTCGCACCAGCACAACCGACATGGAAGTTACGAGCATTCGATTAGAACGTGAGTTAAAGGAACAACTAAAAGCGCTTTCTGGCAATCAAGGCTATCAAGCCCTGATTCGCGAAATTTTGTGGAACTATGTGCAGCAGCGATCGAGCGACTACACGCCCGACGTTTCCCTGGCTGATATTCGCGCTACCTTGTCCGCTACGGCACAATCCGACGATCGCTGCGCCCTTACCGGAGATTTAATTCGATCCGGCGACGCGATGTTGTTGGGACTCACGATCGACGGCAATCTGATTCCGCTTAGCTTGGGCAGTTTAGATTAGAACTGGTTGGAAAAAGACAAAAGCTGCCCGCCTCAATTTTGCATCGTCTTTTGTCTTTTTCCTTGCTATTATAGAGAGCGCAAGCGGATGTGGCGGAATTGGTAGACGCGCCAGATTTAGGTTCTGGTTTCGCAAGAAGTGAAGGTTCAAGTCCTTTCATCCGCATCGATCGACTGACAATCGGGGAGACAGCATCTCCCCGGTTTTTGATTTCGCTCCTCAAAGCGAATTGCTTTACGCAGTCGCAAACGGCGAAACACCATCAAACACTTCGCACCACGGCAGCCCCATCGAACCGAGTAACGCCATAAACGGATCAGGATCAAGCTGCTCGACGTTAAACACGCCTGGTTTTTGCCAGGTTCCATTGGCAATCATCAAAGCACCGATCGAAGCGGGAACCCCAGTTGTATAAGAAATGGCTTGCGCTCCAACTTCTTGATACGCTTTGGCGTGATCGCAGTTGTTGTAAACGTAGTACTGCCGTTCTTTTCCGTCTTTTATGCCGCGTAGATAGCACCCGATCGACGTTTGCCCGGTGTAATGTTGCGCCAGCGAAGACGGTTCTGGCAGCAACGCTTTGAGAAACTTGAGCGGAATTATTTTTGTGCCTTCGTAATCTACCGGATCAATGCGCGTTAATCCTAAATTTTGCAAAACTTCGAGATGCATCAAATAACTCTTAGAAAACGTCATCCAAAATCGCGCCCGCTTTAGCGTGGGAATGTGTTTTACCAACGACTCAAGCTCTTCGTGATACAGCAAATACGACTCACGCACCCCGATATCTGGATACTCGATCGGTTGATGAATTGACATCGGCGGAATGGTAATCCATTGACCGTGTTCATAATACTGACCGTTTTGAGTAATTTCACGAATATTAATTTCAGGATTAAAATTAGTTGCAAATGCTCGACCATGATCGCCTGCATTGCAGTCCACGATGTCTAAATAATGAACTTCATCAAAATAATGTTTCAAAGCATAAGCGGTAAAAATACCTGTAACGCCGGGATCAAAGCCGCATCCCAAAATGGCGGTTATTCCAGCATCGACAAAGCGATCGTGATACCGCCACTGCCAACTGTATTCAAATTTGGGAATGTCTGGAGGCTCGTAGTTTGCGGTATCGAGGTAATTCACGCCCGTTTCAAGGCACGCATCCATTAGCGCTAGGTTTTGATACGGTAGAGCGACATTAATCAAAACATCCGGACGAAACGCTTTGAGAAGTTGAACTGTTTGACCGACATTATCAGCGTCAAGCTGAGCGGTTTTGATGTGCTTTGAGGAAAGACTGTCAGCAATGCGATCGCACTTCTCGATCGTTCGACTTGCTAAAAGAATTTCTTCAAATTCTGGTTGTGCTGCGCATTTGTGGGTCACAACTCGGCCGACGCCTCCCGCTCCAACAATCATCACTCGGACCATTTCTTTCTCCTCGGTTAAAAGACAGGGTTGATTCTAGTAGCTGATACAGTGTACCGCCTGAACGTTCTTGCTACATCCTTAACCGATGCCGCAATTGAAGCATTTATACTACCCGTGATTTTACAATCGACTCCTCATTCACGGTTGCAACCCTAAACCTCAGAAGGATTAAGCAACTAAAGAAAGTAGAGCGGTGCCAAAGCTGGAAGGGTTTAATTTGCACAATGCTGGAGTGAAATCTATATCAATTGATATACTTTATTGCGCTTTAACGAATATTTTGGGCAAGAAAGTAGCTAAATTCACGCTAGTCAACTTGAAATTACTGATGAATGTGCGCCCAAAACTAAAGAAAATCCAAGTCTTTTGCATTTTGCCTAATTCCACGTTGCATTTTGTCTTGCCAGTGTTATAGTTAATTCGCAGGTGCAGACACCCGATGTCCAGCTTTATTGTTCAATTTACGATCTGCGAGAGTCGTCAAGACCAATCCGAGTTGGAACCCAAAGCAGAAAGCAACTTTACTACTTTTCTCACAACTGACAACACACTTTAGTCGATCTTGGTGTAGGGTTTCCCGTGGTATCTAAGTTAATAGTGCTCGTGGAGGCTGTTGAACCGCTCAGCTATTAAAACGAGCACCCACGCGGAAATTTCCACATGAAGATTGCAGCAAGGATCTCAAAATATCTACCAAACCCGATCGCGCAACTTCAAAAAATCAACGCGCGACGATCGAGGATTACCACACCTCTGCTGATGTTCTAAACAAGAGCAAATTAGCACCTCAATTGCATCGTTAAAAAGACAGTTCCCAAATACTTGTACAAGCTCTACAAGAGACATGCAGACCGGGAATTGTTTCAACCATTGAAAAAGGATGACTTGTATGCAGAACAACTTAACGATGAGCGCAGATAGCACGCTGGCGCTTCCAACAAGCCAACAAACAGTGGCAAATGCTCCTTCTACGGGCAGCGCTCCAGATTTAATATCACAGCAATTGCTCGTCGCATTGACTCAACTGAATCAATCAGGACAGCTTGACTTTCAGCATGTAAAACAGGCTTTCCACACTTGGAGAGATGGAGAGTACGCTCAGCATCACCATTCTCAGTCTCCTTCAGATCCATCGTCTTCAGGAACTCCGTCTCAGCCAACTCCCCCGCCGCCTACGTCATCAACGGGAGGTTCTGATCCAAGTGCGAACAATCCGCCGCCTACGTCATCAACGGGAAGTTCTGATCCGAGTGCGAACAATCCACAACCTGCCCCATCAACGGGAGGTCCTGATCCGAGTGCGAACAATCCGCCGCCTACGTCATCAACGGGAGGTTCTGATCCAAGTGCGAACAATCCGCCGCCTGCCCCATCAACGGGAGGTTCTGATCCGATCGCAAGCAATCCACAGCCCTCGGCACCGGACTCAGGTAGCTCATCGGGTGGCTCGTCTACGCCTGCTCCTGCCCCTGTTTCAAGTGGTGTCGGTGCCGGAAGCGTTGCAGCTCCTACCACATCAGGGCCGTCTTACTACGTTTCACCGACCGGAAACGATAGCAATTCGGGAACGAGCGCGGGTCAAGCGTTTCAATCGATTCAATCGGCTGTTAACGCAGCAAACGGCCAAGGTGGAACGATTTACCTCGAAGATGGCACCTACAAGCTGAATGATGCCGTCAAAATCGATAGCTCACACGGTGGCACTCAGAATCAGCACCTCGTGATTACCAACGCCGATGGTGCTCATCCGATTCTCGATGGCTCTGGAATTCCTCAAGGCTGGTTCAACGGCAACATTACCCTTGATCACGCTAAGTACGTAGACATCAACGGCATTGAAACTAAAAACGGCAATTACGGAATTCAAGGGTGGGGCGCTCAAAATACGACGGTGACAAACTCGATCGTGCACGACAACTACGAGGGTGGCATTGCATTCTTGTCGCCAAATGCCCTGAACGGTGAGTCTGCCAACGACACGGTTTCTGGCAATACGGTGTACCACAACGAAACCAAGAACAACCACCACGACAATACTTGGGCGTCGGCGATTATGATGTCCCGCACTGACAACGCCGTTGTCACCCACAACAACGTTTACGAAAATCAGGGCGAAGGCATTGATTTTGCGCTCGTTCGAGGATTCACCGCGACTGATAACGTGTCGCATGACAACTACTCGGTGAATCTCTACATGGACAATGCGACCAACGGCGATGTTGAGCGTAACACGCTCAACACGACTGGAAATCCAACTTATTTCCGGGAGTTGTACGGCACTCAAGGACCGGGCTACGGCATGGCGATCGCGAATGAAAGCTACGAAGCATCCAATCCTGCTGCTAACATTACGATCAAAAACAATGATGTTGAAAACAACGTTGTTGACTTCCTAGCTGGAGACGACTTGAACAACGTCACGGTTGACAGCAACACGTTCAAGGGTGGAACCTGGGATGTGGTTGATTTCAACGGCAGCAACAATTCTAACAGTTCGTTCACCCACAACACGGTGACGCAAACCGTAGCCGGAAAGCCAGTGACTGATCCAGGTCACGTTGGAAAATTCACGAATGGGATTAACTTTAGTGGAAATACCTGGTCGGGTGATGGCGCGTCGGGCTTAAACTAGCTCGATTCTTTTTGCTAAACAAGAGGCATGTTTCTGCCTCTTGTTTGCCTCCAAGATACTCAGATTGATCCAGAGGCAGAAACATGCCTCTTGTTTGCCTCCAAGATACTCAGATTGATCCAACGAAAAGACAGTTCGTCAGATCGAAGTGAATTCGCTGCTAGAAAGTTGGATTCAGGCAATCCCAGAGAGATTGCCTGAATCCATTCCTGTTTGTACAGGTGAATTGAGGTAGCTACTCACAATTTAAATTCATGCTAGTTCAACAAGTTTTTTGCTGGGATTTAGCAAGCTTCTCGGATTTGCGATCGTAGCCCGCTATTTCTACAGATCCGATCGTGCTATACATCCTCAGCAACCGGAATATCCTTAGTCGTTTAAAGCCAAGTCCAGCTTTGTGAACTTGGCTCTAAACCGTTAATTCTACGTGGTCTTCACCATGCACCCGTTCTCTTAAACTCTAGGGCATTCGTAGAAGGACGAATAAACAACGTTGCTTTGATTTCGCCGCTTCTACCTTCTGAAGAAGTCATCGAATCTGATGAGTCACGCTGCTCGGTTGTGGTACCGCTCAAACAGGCATCTAAGCGTCTAGAATCTTCTTCAGGTAAGAAAGCTGCTTTCGCGCCTGATTTTGCTCTTGGAGGTTCCAGCGCAATGACTTTGGAGGAGTGATCTCCAACCTGAAGCTTTTGGGAAGAATCAGGCGTGAAGCTCATCATTTGAGGCGTTATCACCGACTGAGCGGCACATCGATCGACGATGTTCTGCAAAGCAACCACGGTTTGATCAACCGTTTCCGACTGTGCCAAAGGCTGCTGACTTCGAGCTTTAGGGCGGGGAGTTGCTTTAACGCGGGGTTGCTGAGCAACGGCAATCAGCAATCGTCGCCCAACGATCGATCGCGGCTCAGAAACTTGCATCGCTTGAGCAACATTCACAACTGGCTGCTTAAGCAAGGGTGATGCAGGTTTGAGCACAACTTGAGAAGATTTTGCAGCTTCGTTGAATGAAGGTGCAGCAGTGGGTTGAGGAGCTTCGGCAACGTTTTCGCTACGCGAGGCATTAATCGCCGCTTGTAGCAATCCTTGAATTTTAGGATTGGCATACAATCCGGTATCTTTGATTGATTCGATCGACTTTAAGACCTGCTGCCATTCGCCCCGATTTCCTGCTGCTTGAATTTGCCCAAGCTTATCGGCTTCCTGGCTCCAGGCTTTTTTGAGTTGTTGAACTTGGGGATTCGGAGATGATCCCGACGGAAACAACGAAAGCGCTTTAGCGACATCGCCTTGTCGGTAAGCTTCGGTTGCTTGATGAATCAAATCTTGAGTCCAAGCGCTGACAAGCTGCTGCGCAGTTGCCGAATAGCGGCTGTTTTCGGGGATTTTCTCGATTTGGGCGATCGCGTGATTGAGCTGATTTTGCTTAGCGCTGTCTTGTGCTTGCTCTAGCGATCGAGCATAAGTTTTTTCCTGTGCTTCGGGTACGGCGTTGGACGTAGCCTTCGGTTTGTTTGCGGCATAAACCGTTAACGCAACGGGGGCGATTGCGCCAACGCTGAGTAGCCATCGGTTCATAAGGAAATGTCCTTTGTGTGAGAAGATTACCGAGCGGCAGATTCTGTGCAAACCCTGATCAAGGTTAACCGATTAAGACGGTAAATGCTGTGTCGTGTCAATGACGACTGTAGCTTTGGATAAGTATTTCTGCTACGTAGCGATTCTAGCGGATGATCGCCTATTATTATCCTACTTGATATCTCTACAGTGAATCAGCTATTTTTGCCAACCTACCAGAAACATTGTGCGTGCCAATGGTCTGCTTAAATTTTGACGACATTTTATTAACGAGCGATCAAGTTCTACGGCAACTCATTTACTATGAACTGCTCGATTCCTTTCTCGAACAGCTTGCTTTAGATCGAGTTTTGCCGCCGTTAACCGAAGCTGACGTGTTTCAGTGGATGACTGGCTTACCTGCGGCTCAAATGCCGAGTGATTTTAATGCGCAGCAGGCTTTATCGCACTGGGCGAACCAGAATCAACTTGTGCCGCATCAAGTCGAAGTCCTGCTGCGGCGTCAACGCATTGAGAAGTTAAAACAAATTCACATTGATCCGCAAATTGAGCCAGCTTTTTTGCAGCACAAAGCCAGGTTCGAGCAGGTTATTTATTCACGCATTCAAGTTGATTCTTTTGCGATCGCAGAGGAACTTTTGTTTCAAATTCGAGATGATGGCGTTGAGTTTGCAGCCGTTGCCGCGCAGTATTCAGAACTGATGCACGATCGTCCGGTTGGCGGTAGAATTGGCCCAGTTCGGGTTGCAACACTACCGCCTCAAATTGCCCAATTGCTTCAATCTAGTGCAGTCGGGCAGATTCACACGATTGCCGAGGGCGATCGCGTTTGGATTGTTCGATTCGAGCAATCGATCGATGCGCATTTAACTGAATCGGTGCGCAGCGAAATTCGAGAATGGCTATTTTCCGGGTGGATCAAATCGCTGGTGCAGAATAAGCAAGTGACCCTTTCTGATTCATCTCCGCCTTGATATTTCTGTTTGCTCATCGAGTGAGCTTGCAAACACTACTTTTTAGATGCCCTGCTTTTTTGCAGCGTATGGAGGCATTGCATGACGATCGATCTCGCCGTCCAACCGTTTCTGAAATTATTTTTTGAATCGTTTCCGTTTCAAACGCTCTCGATCGAAGCGCGAAAGCAACTAATTCCAAAGCTTTCGATTTCTACGTTCAACGTTGGCGAAGAACTGCAAACCGAAGGAGAACTCCCGATCGCGCTGCACTGCTTGATCGAAGGAGAAGTGCGCTTGTTGGGGGCTTGCGACAATCAGCGCCCTACCTTGAGCAAATGCGGTGCTGGAGCCGTCATCGGATGGGATGCTTTGCTGCGACGCAGACCGTATGGATCGGTTCGAGCAACGCAGCCAGTTCGCACCGTTTCGTTGAGCGCAGACGAATTCGAGCGCTGGGTGCCAAAGCTGCTGGGCGCGTTAAGCCAACGAGTCAGCGTTTTAGAAATTGCGGATTTGCTCACGCACCTGCTCAACAATCTGCCGCACATCGGCGCAAAAGCGGAGTTTGTATCAACGATGCGACAGCTTGAACCCTTGCTGCACGCCGATCAATCCGCACCGAAGCTGGTTGCTCAACACTGGGACGGGTCGAAATTAACCGCTACGCAAGGCTATGCTTGGTTTGTTAGCTCTGAATCGACCTTGCCGATCGCAACCAAGATCGATCCACAAACCGCTTTTCCCGCTCGTTTACGTTCCGATCGCGGCATTCGGTTAGTTGGAATTGAAGCTTCGGTTTTAAGCAAGATTTTACCTGCTCCCAGTCTTGAAGACGTTGGAATCGACGTTGCTCCTGAGCCGGAACCCTCGCCGATCGCCGTTGACAATCCGCGATCGGCAAAATCAAAAACGTATCCAGCGCATCGTGCTCAAAACCGGGATGTGCTCGAGTCGGTGAACGTTGCTTTCTGGAACCTTTGTACCTACTTGGATATTCCGTACCGTCCGCAAGCGTTACGATCGTGGTACCCGTCGTTTGCGGCTTTGTCGGTTGCGCCGATCGTGCTGTGTCCTCGGATTGCCCCGATTTTTGGGCTGCAAGCGCGATCGATCAAAACGTCTGCCTCAATTGCCGGACTTGCTCGACTACAAACCCCAGCGCTTATTCTCGTTGATGATCAGCTCTGCGTTTTGTATCACGTCAACTCGCGCCGCGCTACGATCGCGACGCCCGGAGAAGGACGAGTTGATCTCGATGCTCGCACGGTGGCAAATTGCTTGACGGTTTCCGCTACGATTGCGGGCGTGCCGTGCATCGAAGCCCTACAAATCAGCCGACTGAATGAAGATTCTGCACAGCCGTTTGGCTGGGGCTGGCTGGCAAAATCCTTGATGTCACAGCGCTCGATCTTAGTTCAGGTTGTGCTCGCCTCGATTTTTATTCAACTGCTGGGACTCGCCAATCCCCTTTTGATTCAGCAGATTATCGATCGCGTGATCATCGCAGGCAACAGCGATGCCATGCCTGTGTTTGCCGCCTTGATTCTCGGATTTGCCGTGCTCGAATCGATTCTGAGCATTTTGAGAACCTATTTGCTCAACAGTTCCACGAATCGCATTGATTTGCTCTTAGGCACTCAAATTGTGCGGCACTTGATGAATTTGCCGCTCACGTTTTTTGGTCAACGAGCCGTTGGCGACGTTTCAGCGCGGATTTTTGAACTTGAAAAAGTGCGGCAGTTTTTGACGGGTACGTTTTTTACGGTCGCGATCGATGTTTTATTTTCGGTCATTTACATCGGCGTCATGTCGATCTACAGCGTGTGGCTGACGCTGTGCGTTTTGATCGCCGTGCCAGTGATTATTGGCTCAACGCTTTTAGTAGCACCCATCTTTCAGAAATTGATTCGCAAACGCGCCGATCAATCCGCTCAAATGCAGGCGTATCTGATCGAACGACTCAACGGTATTTTTACCATCAAGGCGCAAAACCAAGAAGCGACCGTGCAGGCGACCTGGCGGGATCAGTACATGCGGTTTTTGGGAACTGGATTTAGAACCGCGATGCTCAGCGCTGGCTATCAATCTGCCACAACGCTTGTGAGCAACATCAGCAGCTTGCTCGTGCTGATTGTGGGCGGTCAGTTGGTGCTAAGCGGACAGCTAACGCTCGGTGGACTGATTGCGTTTCGCATTTTGGCAGGCTACGTCACAGCCCCGCTCGTGCGGCTATCGCGCTTGTGGCAGAACTTCCAAGAAGCCGATCAATCAATGCAGCATTTGCGCGACATTACCGATGTTCCGGCTGAATTCTCGCCCGAAGACGCGCAGAAAATGAGCTTGCCGCCGATCACGGGACGGGTGCAGTACGAAGCCGTGAATTTCGGCTTTCGACCAGAGCAGTTGCAGCTTCGCGAGGTCAACTTCAGCATTACTCCGGGTTGCTTTGTGGGCGTCGTCGGACAAAGCGGATCGGGAAAAAGTACGCTGGTGAAGCTTTTGCTGCGCTTGCAGACCGTGAATTCAGGACGAATTTACATCGACGGCATCGATATCAGTAAAGTCAGTCTGCGATCGCTGCGCAGTCAAATCGGCATCGTGCCGCAAGAGCCAATTCTGTTTAACGGCACGATTCGCGATAACATCGCCGGAGATCAAGAAGTCGATGACGCGCAAATCATCGAAGCCGCCCGCATTGCCGAGGCGCATGACTTTATCATGGGTCTTCCCGATGGCTACAATACCCCAACCGGAGAGCGGGGAGCTTCACTTTCAGGCGGTCAACGGCAACGCATCGCGATCGCCAGTATGGTGCTGTCGTCGCCGCGATTAGTGATTCTCGACGAAGCCACGAGCGCTCTTGATTACGACACCGAACGGCGCGTAGTGGAAAACTTAATGCGCCGATTTGCCGATACGACCGTTTTGTTTATCACGCACCGATTAGCCAACCTGCGCCGCGCCGATTGGATTTTGTATCTTCAAGCTGGCGTTTTAGCTGAGCAAGGCACTCATACGCAACTAATGGCGGCGCAGCAGCTTTATTACTGTTTGTATCGTCAGCAATCGAAAGAATGATTTATATCCAATGATGTAGTTTTTTAGTTTTGGAGCATAATTCAATGATGCACTTTCCTCGTCGCTGGTTTGAGGATCGATCAACGCCCAAGAAACCTCGAACTGAAGACAATCCGGCATTAGATTTTCCGCAACCTGCTATTTGGGCAAAATGGACGCTGATTGTGATGTTGAGCGGGATGGCAGGCACGATCGCGTGGTCGGTTTTTGCGCGAATTGATTCGGTTGTCACCGCTCGCGGCAAACTTGAACCGTTTTCGGGATCGCAATCGGTGCAAGCCCAAACAGGCGGCGTGATTACGACCGTGCAAGTTAGTCCAGGAACAACGGTGAAAGCGGGTCAAACCTTGATGACCTTAAACAATGCACAGCTTGATACAACTCAGCTTTTTAATCAGCTTACGGCACTGATTAAGCAGCGAGAACCGATCGCTCGTGAAGTCAGCGTTTTAAGAGCGGTACGACAAGGGCAATGGATTCCAGAGCGTCAAACTCGCGGCCTCGCTCCTGAACTTGTGAGCAAAATTCAGTCTCAACGGTTGTTCACCGCACAGCTTAGCCTCAATCCTGCCGGACTCGACGCCGATCAGCAGGCGCGGTATCGATCGTTTGTCGCACAGTTGAGCAATCAAGACACGATCAAACAGCTTGAAGTTGCGACGCTGCAAGCTCAAGCGACCGGAAATCAAGCTCAAAGCCAAGAAACCGCAGCCCGATTGCGCGTTGAGCAGCAGCTATTGGCAAAGTTAGGTGGACTTGCCAAAGAAGGCGGCATTTCACAGCGCGATTATTTGCGTCAAGTCGAATCCACTAACCAAATTGGTAGCCAATTAAATCAAAGTGTAGCGACTCAGCAGCAGCTTCAATTAAGCCAACTGCAAGCGCAAGTCAACAGCAACAAAAACGCGGCTGATTTGATTCGAGGTGCGGAAGAGCAGCTTGCAGCCGTGAATCAAAAGCTCGATGACATTATCCAGTCTGACCAGCAGAAACTCACAGACATTGATGCTCAAGTGGCTCAGATTCAAGCGAAGCTCAAGCCGCAAAACATTGTTTCTCCGGTTGCAGGTCGAGTGTTTCAGTTAGCGACTCAGGTTGCTGGAACGGTGGCTCAACCCGGGCAAGTTTTGGCACAAGTTACACCAGATGAGTCGGTGATCGTGCAGGCGCAGGTGTCGAGCACTGATTTGGCTAATCTATCGGTTGGAATGCCCGTCGACGTCAAGCTAGACGCTTATCCTTATACTGAGTTCGGCGCGATTCGCGGGTCGATTCGTCGAGTCGGTAGCGAAGCGGTTCCGATCGACCGCAATCAGCAAAACGGGCAAACGGTTTTTCCGATCGAGGTGTTGCTCGATCGACCGTTTCTTCAGCACGGAGATAAACAGCTTCCTTTAGCTCCAGGCATGACAGCATCGCTTAGCATCAAATCGAAAATCGGATCGCGAGCACCCATTTCTTATGTGCTTGATCCGATTTTCAAGGCGCTTGGCTCGGCTGAATCGGTGCGATGATCGTGCCAGATTGCAGGCTGAACGATAAACTAAATTTTTACAATCGATCTCATGTTTGATGCTTTGATTGGACAACCGCAAGCCGTTGAGCTTTTAGAACGTGCGATCGCCCAAAATCGCATCGCTCCGGCTTATCTTTTCGCTGGATCTCCGGGTATCGGAAAAAGTTTGGCGGCAGAGTGCTTTATTCAACCCTTGCTGTCATCGACGCGGCAGCAAATCCGCAATCATCCTGATTTGCTTTGGGTAGAACCAACCTACCTGCATCAAGGCAAACGCCTGAGCGCGATCGAAGCCGAAGCTGCCGGAATCAAGCGCAAAACGCCGCCGATCGTCCGATTAGAGCAAATTCGCGAAATTACCCAGTTTTTAAGCCGTCCACCGCTTGAAGCCGCGCGATCGATCGTGGTCATTGATCAAGCTGAAACCATGCCCGAATCTGCCGCCAATGCTTTGCTTAAAACGCTTGAAGAACCGGGACGAGCCACGATTATTTTAATGGCTCCGAGCGTCGAGGCGATTTTGCCAACGTTGGTCTCTCGCTGTCAGCGCATTCCGTTTTATCGATTAGATTCAGAATCAATGGCGCGAGTGTTGCAGCAGGCTGGACACGACGTGATTTTGTCGCAGCCGCAAATTTTAGCCCTGGCTCAAGGCAGTCCGGGAGCTGCGATCGCTCATGCCGAAACGCTGGCGGCGATGCCACCGGAATTGTTGCACGCGATCGAGCAGCCGATTTTATCACTGCAAGCGGCGCTAACGGTTGCGCGGTCGATCGCCAAAACGCTAGACGGTGAAACGCAACTGTGGCTGATCGATTATCTTCAGCAAGTGTCTTGGGCAGAAGCGCGAAATGTGCCGTGGCTAAAAGCGTTAGAAAAAGCAAAGCAGTATTTACAGGCTTACGTGCAGCCGCAGCTTGTGTGGGAAGTCACGTTAATCAATCGGATTTCGTTGGTGTGAGTTCGGGTTAAGCCTGGCGAAAGGCGCGGCTACACAGACGAAGTGCGCCTCCGCGCACTAACAGCCAATCGGATAGAGCAACCCGCCGAATCGCGGGTTTTGTCTGTCTAGCCGCGCCTTCAGTCGCCAGGCAGGTTGAGATGCTTATTCGGAACTCAGATTGCTTGGTCAATTTGGTCTGTGGCTTGATTGTTTACTGCCATCAACCGAAGAAGCCCTCAATCATATCAACGACAACTTACTCTCTACTGCTTAACCGGAACTGACGTCACGTTAGTTAGCCGAGCCGATCGCGTCTTTGATCTCAGTCATGCCGTGTTCGTTTAATTTCTGCAACAAGCCCTGCAAAATTCGCCGCACCATTCCCGGCCCTTCATAAATCCATCCTGTGTAAACCTGCACCAAGCTTGCGCCTGCGGTAATTTTCTCCCAAGCGTCGTCTGCATTAAAAACGCCACCCACGCCGACGATCGGCAATTCTCCGTTTGTTTGTTGCCAAATAAAGCGAATTACTTCAGTTGATCGATCTCTGACCGGAGCACCGCTAATTCCGCCTGCTTCTTCTGTGATTGGGTTTCCAGTCGATCGAATCGTTTGTGTCTTTAATCCGTCGCGTCGAATCGTGGTGTTTGTCGCGATAATTCCGGCTAATTGGTACTGTTTGGCGAGATTTAGAATTGCGGCGATGTCTTCCCACGCTAAATCCGGAGCGATCTTGACCAAGATCGGTTTCTCAGATTGATTCTCAGTTTGAAGCGCTGAGAAAATCGGCTCTAGCTGATCAACCGCTTGCAGCGATCGCAGTCCCGGTGTATTCGGTGAACTCACATTCACAACAAAATAATCCCCGAATGGTTTCAGCAAGCGAAAACTTTCTAAATAATCTTCGGCGGCGCAATCGAGCGGCGTGATTTTTGATTTACCTAGATTAACGCCGATCGGAATTTCTGTTTTCCGTTGGTTCAATCGCACTGCCAACGCTGCCGCTCCGTCGTTATTAAATCCCATCCGATTCAGTGCGGCTTGATCGTCGCTTAAGCGAAACAATCTCGGACGCGGATTTCCCGGTTGCGCATAAAGCGTCACGGTTCCAAGTTCCGCAAACCCAAAGCCAAAATGCGACCACAAATTCGCCGCTCGACCATCTTTATCAAACCCCGCCGCAAGCCCGATCGCGTTCGGAAACTGCAACCCCCACAGCGTTTGACTCGTTCGCTGATCAGCGAAACCGTAGGCTTGATCCAACCGCGATCGCACCCACTGCTGAATCGGGGCTGGAGAATTGAGCCAATCGAGCGATCGCAGCGTTTGTTGATGAAGCCATTCTGGATCTGCATTCAATCCGGAAAACAGCACCGGACGCAGAATCGCTTGATAAAGGTCTGCCACGAGAAATAGGCGTAGTGAGCAGATTTTACGATAGCGCATTTGCGCAGTGACGGCTATGACGACCGAGCGTTGATTGCTGAGCGCTGGATGTGCCTTTCGACGATCGTGAAAACCTCGCAGACTCCGGGCACTCTTAAAACACGAGTCAGTGTGTCTTGTACAATGCCCGCCCTAGCTTGTTGCATGAGCCAGTCAAAAGACCTAAATCCCGATGAACCTTTAGCTGCCCTCAAGCGAGTGCTGCAAACGCTGCGCGAAGCAAGCGACACGCCGATCGAGTCGGTGTTGGCGTACCTCAAAACTCAGTTTGCGTACGATTTGGTGTGGCTTGGTGTTTACGATCGCATCGAGCATCGGTTTATCGGCAAAGGCGGGAAAAGCCCTTTAGGAGACACGGCACTCAAACAACGACTTGCGATCGCGGCAGGCGATGTGCTCGAACAAGTCGTGATTCAGCAAGTTCCGGTAACAATTCCCGATTTGCGTGAAGAACAAAGAGCGCAATTCTGGCGAAAACTTGCCCAAAGCGCCAACATTCAAGGCACGATCGCGCTGCCTATTTCGTTTAAAGATCGCTGCTACGGAGCGGTGCTACTAGGATCGCGGCTATGGGCGAATTTTCCTAAACCCGAAGAACGAGTGATTTTGACGATCGTGCTCGGTGAGCTTGCCTCCGTGATTGATCGCGCCGAAACCGAGCGCCAACGTCAGCAAGTCAAGCAGATTGATCGTCCGATGCTGGACTTGCTGAGTCAACTGCGATTCGCACCGCAAAGCGCCTCTGAATCGCTGCCAAATTTAACGCATCGATTCGAGGCGATCGTCGAGCAAACTCAGCAGTTTGTCCAGCCGACGCGCACGAGTATTTATTGGTTCGATCGGCAAGAGCGCTGCTTTTGGCGCAAAGTCACGCATCAGAAATCAATCAATCGCATCGAGCCAGCAACTTCAACCTTGAGCGTGCAGGAGCTTAACGGTTTTTATCAAGCGCTTGTTTCGGATCAGCTTGTGTCGATCGGCGAATCGATGGGATCGCTGAAAGCCGACTTAGGCGGGCGACTCATCAAGCTGATTCGAGCCCGATCGCTGCTGGCGGCTCCGATTTTGTATCAAACTGAATTGCTCGGATTTTTGATGTGTGAAGGCAGCGAGCCGCGATTGTGGAAAGACGAAGAGAAAAATTTCGTTCGCGCGGCGGCTCAACTCGCTGCTTTAGTGTCGCCGCTTGAAACAATGGACAGTACGATCGAGCAAACCAAGCGCGATCAAGCTTTAACCAGCGAAGTTGCTCGCGCCGTATACAGTACTCAAGATTGGCAATCCACTTTAAAACAAGCGGCAGACTTGATTTATCGTCGGCTTAACGTCGATCGATTTATTGTGCTGCTGTTTGATGACGATCGCCAAGTTTTTCAGGTGTGTTATCAAACTCAGCCAAAAAATCGCCGCGCTCTTTTGTCGGCGCTTGGAACCCTCAGCCCGATCGATCGACAAATGCTTCAGCGTCAACTGTGCGCGATCGAATCGTTTGAGGGAGATCTACGCCTTGCCGCTTGGCGATCCCCGATGCTGGAATCGGGCGTGCGATCGCTGATCGCCTGCAATACGGCACTCGGACAGCCCGCAGCAGGAGTTCTCGTGCTGGCGCACCACGCGCCCCGCGTTTGGAGCCATGCCGAAACCGAACTGATTCAAAGCGTGGCCCAGCAGATTGGCGTTGTGCTGCGGCAGTGGCAGCTTCAAGCGATCACCGAGCAGCAGCAGAAAATCGAGCAAACGATTCAGTGGGGCTTGAGCACGATTGTGCAAAGTCAGCAGCTCGATTTGCTTGAAAAATCGGCGTTGCAGTACATCGCCCAAATGCTGCAAGCTCCTTTAGCGGTTTTGGTGGCTTGGAGTCCGGGTCGTCGCATTGGACGCATAACGCAAGCTTCAGACGGCGATCCGCGCTTTAGCTGCAACGCCGCGACTAAAGTTTCGATCGAAACCGATTCCTTAATGCAGCGTGCGTTAACCCACGACGGCCGCCTCACGCTGTCGATCGATGACGTGTCGATCGAAACGCGCCAATGGCTCAACGCACCCGCGATCGGTCAACTGCTCGTGATGGTGCTGAGAACCGCACCAGAACACGAACCCACTGGAATTTTAATCGTCGCGGATGATTTAGAGCGCCACTGGATCGATCGCCATCTTGTTGCTGTGACAACGCTCGTGACTCAATTCGCTTGGTCGCGTCGATATTTGATGCTGTCCGAGATGCTGAAGCGCGATCGCGATCGCCTAGAGCGCTTGTCGTGGTACAAGCATCGCCGTCTTGAAGATGTCTTTCGCACGGTCAAAACGGGCGTGACTCGATTAACAGAAATTGCCCCCGACGGGCGACAGCCACAAATCTTGCAACAAATAAGCGACGCGATCGAGCCAATTCGTCAAGTGGTGCGCGATGAGCAATGGCAGCTTACCGTAAGAACTGAAACCGTTCCGATGTTAAGCATTGTGCGTCGATCGCTCGATCGCGTCGAGCCGTTAATCAAACAGCGTCAACTCTGGTCACAGGTGCATCACGAAACGAATCCGATGATTCGCGGAGATGTGACCAAAATCGAACTTGTGCTGTACGAATTGCTCTTGATTGCCGGATCGCGATCGCAGCCGGGCGGACGAATTGACCTTTGGTGTCGCCCGCTCGATTCGCACTGGATCGAAATCGCCATTACCGACGACGGCACGATCGAACCCCGCTTAATCGAAGACCTCGAAGCTGGCCGTGCGGTCGATTTGCTTGCTCCTACTATGCTCGACAAACCGCCTGGACTGCATTTAGCGATTTGTCAATCTTTGATGCAGCAAATGGGATGCGAATTTAATCTTTACAAACTGAGCGACGGACGCATCATGAGTCGAATTGTGCTGCCGATCGGGTAAAATCACGGAATTTCTAATGGTTTCGTTTCTGCAACCCCGAACACCCGATACAATGAATGGCGTCTTCGCTTGTCGAGACGTTGATTTCTTGTTGTTGGCGCGACTGTGAGGATTGCCTGATGGCTGCTGCGTTAAAGTCTTCTAAACGAACGAATCGCTCTGCAAAGCCCGCCCGCCCGAATCCGGTGCGTCAGCTTCCCGTTCAAGATCGTCCGCCGCAGTGGTTACGATCGCTGCTGCTTATTCAACAAGCGTCGGTGGTGGCCACGTTTGTTTTAGCGGGTTCTGTTTTAGTCGTGTACGGCTGGACGGTTTATTCGCAGCAGCTTTGGGGCAAAGAGTATCAAAAGCTCGAAAATCTGCGCCGCAGTGAACGGCAGTTCACGACCAACAGCGAAGTTTTGAAAAATCAAATCGTTAAACAAGCCGAGCGTCCGGGTGCCGCAATGGTGCCTCAGTCTCCGGATAGTTTAGTCTTTTTGAAGCCCGCGCCTGCTCGTTCAGGCACTGCGATCGCTCCTGCACCGCAAGCATCTCCAATTCCACCGTTGGGTTATTAAGAGGATTGGCGCTGATGAGACGTGAAAAAGGATCAAACTCGCACCGTCGCACACCAGAGCGTCCGGGGGTGCTGCGTTCTTCTCAGGCGTCATCGCTGCTAAAACAAAATTTTGCCAATGTTGGCGATTCGATCGATCGCTTGCTGCGAAATCGAGATTATCGCGCTCAAGTCGTAAACAATTTCGTCGATCGAGTTCGCACCGCCCACGCGAAGCCGACGGTTCGGCGCTTATTTATCGTATGGGCAGTGTTAATGGTTGGAATACTGCTGCTGATGCTCAATTTGCTTCGGCTGCAAGTTTTTCAAGCGTCGGATCTGCTCAAACAAGCTCGTGCGCAGCAAACTACATTTTTGCGTCCGTTTGTGCCACGTCGCCCGATCGTGGATCGCACCGGAAACGTTCTCGCGATCGATCGTCCGGTTTACACGCTTTACGCGCATCCGATCGCGTTTAAGATTCCGAAAACCGAAATGGCAACCAAGCTTTCTGCGCTGCTTGCCAAACCTGCGGGAGAAATTCTTGGCAAGCTAAACACGGCTGAAAGCGGCATTCGCTTAGAGTATGCCGTTTCTGAAGCGATCGCCGATCGCATTCAAACAATGCAGCTTGACGGATTAGAGCTTGCTCAACAGCAGCAGCGCCTTTATCCGCAGCAAAATCTCACGGCAGATGTGGTCGGATATTTGGATCTCGATCGCATCGGGCAGGCAGGCGTGGAATACAGCCACAAAGATTTATTAGAGCGATCGGTGAAATCCGTTCGGCTCAGTCGAACCGGATCAGGATTAATGATGCCCGATCGCCTGCCCGGTGGATTTCTGCACACCGATAATTTTCATTTGCAGCTTACCGTTGATAGCCGCATTCAGCGAGCCGCCTTGATTCCGCTTCAGCAGCAACTCAAAAAGTACGGGGCCAAGCGCGGCGTTGTGCTCGTGATGGATGTCAAAGATGGAGCGCTGCGATCGCTGATTTCTGAGCCATCATACGATCCGAATGAATATTACAAAGCCAAAGTCGAGCGGTTCAAAAATTGGGCATTAACCGATTTGTACGAACCCGGATCAACGTTTAAGCCGCTCAATGTTGCGATCGCCCTTGAAACAGGTGCGATTAAACCCACGCAAATCTTTAACGATGAAGGCTCGATTCAAATTGATGGCTGGCCGATTCAAAACTTTGATTACTCGACAGCAGGCGCACGCGGACCAAGCACAATCACCGAGATTTTAGAGCACTCTAGCAACGTGGGCATGGTGCGAATTGTGCAGCAACTGCCGCGATCGCTTTATTACGCTTGGCTGCAAAAAATTGGACTCGGACAAACAACGGGAACGGATTTACCGTTTGAAATTGCCGGACAGCTTAAAGAGCGCAAAACGTTTGTTGATTCTGCGGTTGATGTAGCAACGACCGCTTTTGGTCAAGGCTTTTCGCTCACCGCGCTGCAACTTGTTCAACTGCACGGCATTCTAGCAAGCGGCGGCAAACTCTTAACGCCGCACGTTGTCGAGGGCTTGTACGACGAAACCGGACAACCGCAGTGGCAACCGCCGCAAAAGGCTCCCAAGCAAATCTTTTCACCGCAAACGACGCAAACCGTGCTGCGCATGATGGAATCAGTGGTGAAAAACGGAAGCGGCAAAGCGGCTCAAGTTTCCGGCTATCGAATCGCCGGAAAAACAGGAACGGCGCAAAAAGCAGGCGGCGGTGGCGGCTACATTGACGGCGCAAAAATCACGAGCTTTGTGAGCATTTTTCCGGTGGAAGCGCCGCGCTACATCGTGGCTGCGGTAATCGATGAGCCGAAAGGCGAAGATGCGTTTGGCTCAACGGTCGCCGCGCCGATCGTAAAGTCGGTGATCGAAGCGTTGATTACCGTTGATAAAATTCCACCGAGTCAACCGGACGCTGGAGCAACGCCAACCCCGCAGTAAACTTGAGAAAAGGCGGAGAACGTATGCAAACCGAGCTTTCTCTGAAGCGGTAATACGATCGACGAATATCACCGCATGATCGCGGCGGGAATTTTAACGATCGGCGATAAAGTTGAACTGCTTGAAGGACAAATTATCGAAATGGCTCCACAAAATCCGCCCCATGCGTCGATTACCGCTTCGTTCAGTAACGATTTGCCTATTTTAGCGGGTAAAGCTTGGGTACGATCGCAGCTTCCGGTGACGATTCCACCAGACTCTGAGCCAGATATCGCGATCGTCGATTCGACGAGCGGCGTTACTTTGATCGACACCCACACCCAGAAGATATTTACTTATTGAAGCAGATTCAACACTGAGCAAAGACCGCAGTAAAAAAGCCCAAATTCACGCCAGAGCGAACATTTTGGAGTATTGGATACTTGATGTTAAAACTCAAAAAGTATTTGTTTTTCGTCAACCTCAAACCGGAACTTATCAGTCAGAACAAGTGTTTGAAGCAAGCGCGACGCTGGTCACGATCGCGTTTCCCGATATTGCGATCGATTTCCAAATTCTTTTTCCTACACGCTTCTAACTAAGCTTTGCTGAAGTTGAGTTTGCAACTGCTCTTGGTTTTGAGCAGGTTCTTTGCAGCTTAAACCTTGACACACTAGCGCGATCGAGCCTTCTGGCAGTTGAGCGATTTTGAATGCAACCGTTGGTAGATACTGCGTTTCAAGCTGAGCAATTTGATCGATCGACGTGCGAATCAGCGTTTGATTGCGAAACCAATCAAGGGCAACAAACAAACTCGGACAAGCAGAAGGCGTTTGCTCCATCACCGATCCAAACGCTTGTAAAGTTTGCTCGGCTCGATCGAAGTAATCGAAATCCTCGGTGAGCAGAAATAACCGGATCAGATTCGCGATCGCAACGCCGTTCGCTGAAGGCGTGGCATTGTCTAGATAACTGCGCTCGCGCACCAAGAGTTCCTGACTTGCATCTTTAGCGGTATTGTAGTAGCCACCAAGCTCTACACTCCAGAGATATTGATCGAATTCGGCTTGAAGGCGAACGGCATGACTTAACCAATCGGTTTGATTTTCCGGTGCGATCGATCCGATGCTGCGCGTGACTTGATGTAGATCTAATAACGCTTTAATAAATAAAGCAAAATCTTCGGACTGCGCTAAAACTTCGATTTTGCCGTCGTAATTCACGCGATAAAAGCGATCGTTGATCCATTGATTTTGCAAAATAAATTCTGCCGCTTGGCTTGCAAGTTCGAGATATTCTAATTCGCGAAACACGGCATACGATCGAGCTAATCCCGAAATCATCAAGCTATTCCAAGCAACGATCATCTTTGTATCTGTAACGGGCGGAATGCGACCCGACCAAGCAATCGTTCTCGCGTCGTCGGCATTTCGAGCAGGCGGAAATAAATCATCCATGTCTGCACCGTACCGCGCCGCGAATAATTTTTTTAATGCGGTTTCGATCTTGAGTGAAAGCGTTCCGGTGTGCTGACGTTGAAGCACGATTTTGCCTTCAAAATTGCCTTGTTCGGTGATATCGAACTGCTCGGTTAGTTCGGATAATTCGTCTGATGTGAAAATTTGCAGGTCGCGGTAGCTCCACACATAAAACGCGCCTTCTTCGGGTTCAGCAGCGTTTGGCGTTTCAAAGCTATCGGCATCTTGAGCGGCGTAGAAATAGCTTTCGGGGGCAAGCATTTCGCGCTTAAGCCATTCGACGGTTTTTGCGATCGCCCGTTCAAACGCGGGTTCCTGCACGCCCGCCGCCCACAAATTCGCCAAATACTCCACGATTTGCCCGTTGTCGTACAGCATTTTCTCAAAGTGCGGCACCGTCCAATGCGGATCAACCGTGTACCGATGAAAGCCCCCGGCAACGTGATCGAAAATTCCGCCTAGCGCTAAATCGATTCCGCGCTGAGTTGTGACTTCTTGCGCGTCGTACCGATTAAATTCAAATCGCGTTGCTCGCAGTGCGGCATCTGCATACGGAATCATCGGAAATCGCGTTCCCGGCATTTGCGCCGATAAAATTCCGGTGCTGTATTCTAAACCGTTTTTGAGCAGTTCGCTGCTCAGCGTTTGCGTTGGAGACAATAGCACCGAATTTTGTAGATTGGTGAGAATTTCCCCTTTCACCGAATCGATTTTGGCGCGGTCTTGATCGTACAGTCGCCGCAGGGTTTTGAGAATTTGCAAAAAGCCAACGCGACCGTATTTTTCTTCGATCGGGAAGTACGTCCCGCCATAAAACGGCACCAAATCATCCGGAGCAAGAAAAATGTTTAAGGGCCATCCCCCTTGTCCGGTCATCATTTGCAGCGCTTGCATGTAGATGCTATCGAGATCGGGTCGTTCTTCGCGATCGACTTTGATCGGCAAGTAATGCGCGTTGAGATAAGCGGCAATCTCCGGATCTGAAAACGCCTCGCCTTCCATCACCGTGCACCAGTGACAGCTTGAATATCCCACCGACAAAAAGATAATCTTGTTTTCACGCCGAGCCGTTTCGATCGCGGCGTCGCTCCACGTCCACCAATCGATCGGATTTTCGGCGTGCTTTCTGAGATACAAACTTTGTGCGTCAGCAAGACGGTTAGGCATAAAAAATGCGGCTCACTCTGCTCTTACTTTCGGTGCTCATCGTCGATCGCTCATCCTTCTAGGGTTGGAGCGTCTCGGCTGCACCTTTTAAAACTGCGGTATCGTTCTGGAAATCAATATCTTTGACGCTGCCAAGCTTGAGTTCGAGATTAAGCTGTTCTTGCAGTTGTTCGACGGGAACCCCCATTCGTGCCGCCGCTTCGGTCAGCGTAAAACGCATATTTCCCACCCGAATTTTTGTATCTGGCGTGAATTTTAGCGTTCCGTTTTGAATTTTAGGTTTGCCTTCCACACCAATGTAAAGACGACGATCGCCTGCTGGAATCTTCTCGGTAAATTCAGATAAAAGCTGTTTTTCTTTTGCTCCTAAATTGCTGGTTTTCAGCGCATTCACATCAACCATTCCGCCAGTTTTCAAGGTGTCATTTTGCACAGTTGTCTGCATTCCTTTTACCGAATTTAGAATAGGCTTAGCAGCGTTTTTTTCTGCCATTTTTGTGACCAACAAATCGTTTAGCTCTTGCGAATTCAGCGCAACCTGCACGTTAGAATTCTTTTTCTGCGGTACTGCCTGGGTTTGGGCCTGAATTTTTTGCACCACAGTGGCACTTGATTTTTGAATTTCAGCAACGCTGCGAGAATCGGCTCGATCGCTGCGGTACCACTCTGGCAATGCGGTTAGCTGAGACCAGAAATAATACATCGCTGAAGCCGCGCCGCCGACCATTCCTAACACAATCAAAAGAAACAAAAAACTAGATTTTTTCACAGCTACCTCAAGTCGTTGATCTGAGAATCTGTTCGTTAATTTATGATCTTGAAGGTAAAACTGCAATCCGTGTTCCGAGGTGCAAACAAGCCCCAGTTTCGATCGTCTTCGCTAAAATAAAAGAAATTAATGAGCACAGAGCTACCATGGTTCCTACCGTTATTGAAACTTCCGGTCGTGGCGAACGCGCCTTCGACATTTACTCGCGGCTGTTGCGCGAACGGATTGTTTTTTTGGGAAGCGCGATCGATTCAGATGTAGCGAATCTCGTCGTGGCGCAGTTGCTGTTTCTTGAAGCCGACGATCCCGAAAAAGACATTTATCTCTACATCAATTCTCCGGGGGGTTCGGTGTCTGCCGGAATGGGCATTTACGACACGATGCAGCAAATTCGCCCCGATGTTTCAACGATTTGCGTCGGGTTTGCCGCGTCGATGGGTGCCTTTTTGCTAAGCGGTGGTGCCAAAGGCAAACGCATGAGCTTGCCGCACTCGCGGATTATGATTCACCAGCCGCTAGGCGGTGCTCAAGGTCAAGCGACGGATATCGAAATTCAAGCTAAAGAAATTCTGTATCTCAAGCGTCGTTTAAACGGCTTGCTGGCGGATCATACCGGACAACCGCTTGAGCGCATCGAAGAAGACACCGAGCGCGATTTCTTTATGTCAGCCGACGAAGCGAAAGATTACGGTTTGATCGATCAGATCTACGATCGACGTCCTTCGGCTTCGCATCCGGTGGCGGTTGAGTAAAATTCGATTGGGACATTTTGCTTTAATCGGGAAGTAGATTGCATTCTAATCGCGGCGATCGCACTTGATATACGTTCTTTGCTTCGTTCTAAGCGGCAAGCTGTCTCAATTTCCCCACTCGTGAGGAATTGAGACAGCTTGCCAAATTCACCATTGAAGCAAACCCCTTTTATCAAACTTAGCCAAGAAATGGCCGAAGCCCTCATACAAATACTCACCCCAATCATTGCTGAAATCCACACTCATCTACCCCTGCGTTAGCTTGCGAACCAAAAAGAAATCTTCTCTACCGCCGGGATTAAATGAATGTGGATGAGTTGCCACCAAGACTTCACAAACGGAAGCTAGAAACAAGGGAGAAATTGGTCTCATGGTACCCTGACAAGACCAGCAGCTACCTAGAACAATTGCATTGTTCTATCTCCAGATTTCTAGCTTGTGATCCGTGAATTCAATCTTGTGGGTAGATTGCGAATGTCAATAAATCCTGTTCGCCTAGCCGGACTTCTAACGGGTAGACGGAGTTGGGTGTCACTTCTGGAATCTCTAAGCTCAACCGACCTGCATCGTTGCGATCGACGCTCGATCGAACTTGATTTCCCTGAACCTGTAGACTGCCACCGCACGGTAGCTCAGCATTAATCTTAAGCCGAGTTCCGTCAAACTGAAGCTGAATCACCACGGCTCCCAACTCGGTGATCCAGTCGCGCTGAATCGACTGCGTTTGCGAAACCGTAAGCGATAACGTGCTCAGAATTTCACGAGCCGCCAAAAGCGACAGCGCCATTTGCTGCGTTTTGATCGCGCCGTCGTAGGAGTCGGGCATTTCCGACCCCGCCGCCGTGACTAAATCTTGCAGCGTGAGCGACGATCGGGCAGGGGAGACCACCACATACCGAGCGATATCGTTGAGCAGTTGGGCTTGCCCTTCAAACAACGCATCAACCGCCCGAACCAGCTTGGCTCCTTCGCGTAACGGTGAAAATAAAACCGCCTGACATCGGGCCAGCAGTTCGGTTAAAACCGATTCCGGCATCGACACAGGCAACTGAAGCTGACGAACTTGAGCTATCCACACAGACGCTGCTAATTCTCCATCCAACTCCTCTGATCGAGCTGGCTCAGGGTCATACTCCACGCCTTCTTTCTCCCAGGGAAAAAGCGGCGGTTTTTGTTGAGCTTCGATCAGAAGACGACGTTTTAGCAGCGCATGAAAACGATCTTGCACAGCAGGTATCTCTCCCGGTTTAGACAATGAATCCGCTACTGAATCAAGCGGCATACCGCTTGTCACCGAATCATGACTTGGATGCTGTAACGTCTCGATCGCGGGATCAAACTGATCAACTAATCCAAACCGTTGTAGCAATTTGAGAAGGTGAACTTTTCTCGCCTCGTCATAATTCATGTGATATATCCCTATTCATCTGTAGCGGTACGTCCTCCGGAATCTTGCTCATTGCGAATTTCCCAGGCTTGTTCAAGCAGTTTAAACCATTGTTTCTGAACTTGGTTCGGAGTGCAACCGAGACGCTGCGCGATCGCGCTGTCGGGTAGCTTTTTTTGCTTGAGCTTGAGTAATTTGGCTTGCGCGTCGGTCGCGCGTTCGTGTAGCAGTTGCCACTGCCGATTGGAAAGTCCAAGATTGCGATCGAGATCCGCTTCGAGCCATTGATGCACTAATTCCCAATGGTGCGAAAACGAAAAGCGAATCAAATGATATTTAAATCGCTGCTGTAAATAATCCCGTTGACGCGGCGTCAACCCCAAAATCGCTTCGATTTCGTTGGCGGGCAAATCTTGCAGCCGCAGCGTAAAGTAATCGATGCAGTCGTGCTGCTTGCGCTCTTCGAGGTAAGCGATTAGTTCTTTGACCACCGACTGCCTGAGTGTGTCTTCCGCGAGTTCGGGTTCTTGTGCAACCATTTGTTCGCGGACTTGCTGAATCGAAGCAATATTCCAGGGGTTCTCGGCTTCAACCATCGTGCCTTCGGCGGCTTGTTCGAGATCGACGAGCGTTTCGCTTGGCTGCTGCTGCGAAAAGGTTTGCGCTCGTAGAATAATCAACTGCTGACTGCGATGGCCAGGAAGCGGAATTCGGCGTTTTCCGTAGCGCTCCACAAACGCCATATATTCTGCTAATTCCAACGGCGACTGTGGCGTGTAGCTTGTACCCAGTTGAGATTCGCGGCGAAAGGCGTTGAGCGCCTCCATATAAAAGCCTTGCAGAAAATCTTCGATCAGCACCAATCGCGCTTGATAGCTTGCTTGCGTTTGCGGCGGCGTGATGTAGCGGTAAATCACCGCAGAAAGATTGCTGTGCATCTCGGTGCGTCCGCGCCGAGAACCGAGCCGATAATACTGTAAGCACTGCTGAAGCCGATGCTTCGCCAGCGTTGTTGCCCAAGTTTGGATTTCTCCGGACGCTTGAATGCGCTTACTTTCCGAGCAGATGCGAACGACTTCTTGAGTGAGTCGATCGGCAACGCTGCGGCAATGGTGCTCAGAAGCAGTGGTGGCTTGTTTGAGTTCGTCAAGCAGTAGTTGAAAAATTGCCTCCACGCTCTGGCAGATTTCCCCCACAATGTCTAGTGTCGTGCAAATCAATGGATTACTCTCGCTGTTTTGGTAGGACTTTTTTGTGATGCCTAGATCACAATAGAGGTAATGAAATCCCTGATTATTTGCAAACGGAAGGCACGGCATGGACTTAGATCAACCGGATTTAGATCAACAACTGCGATCGTTGATTGATAACGCCCCCCAAGACGGCTCTACTCCGCAACTCGTTGAATCGATCGCGCCCGTGCTCAAGTTAGTTGCGCAACGGTTGCGACATTCGCAGTATTACATCGTGCAAACGCTCGACCAACGTTGGGTAATGCTGACCCTCGCTAATCGTACCAACACACAAGAAGAGAAAAACGTGATTTATGCGTTTCCAAGCCTCAAGGACGTGTCCTCAAGTTCATATAATCTCTCAGATCCAAATTTAATCGCCCTACCCGTTCCGGTAATT
The DNA here is from genome assembly GCA_964250455.1 of uncultured bacterium. Classification (GTDB taxonomy): domain Bacteria; phylum Cyanobacteriota; class Cyanobacteriia; order Leptolyngbyales; family Leptolyngbyaceae; genus CAXUFL01. The sequence continues at coordinate 82,944 of CAXUFL010000008.1, read as the reverse complement.
CACATTTTGTTTCAAATGCTGTCGATGCACCCAAATCTCAGCACGATTTTTTTTGAAACACCAGGTAATGCAACGATTGGAACTGAGGTTCAACGATCGGAGCTAGAAGCGCTCATTCACGAGTTTTGGCAAGATCAGGCAGATGCAAGGCCTCAATCCAATATCCCGAGTGATATTGCTTGAGGCGCGAATTCAAAAGCAGGAATTGCGTCTTAGCTAGAGCTGTAATGTTGATTCAGAACGGTTAGTCTGCTTCAACGTTGCAGCTCTAATGCGTTTGACACAGAGTTACTTTAGCATTCGTTTGGAGTCTACGAGCTTTCCCGTAGTTCCTCCCAGATTGTACTGACCTTTCTTTGCGTAAATACTTCCGGATGAAAGATTCCAACAAAATCCTTATGTTACGTTCGCTGGTTTCATACGAGCTTTACATTCTTGATCAGGGTGCAGCTCCGTATTATTGCGCTGCTCAAGAAGATTGAGGTCGATCGAATCAGTAAAAGCCCCGTCCGCAAACAAGTTGCGGGCTAACGGATGAAACTTGTTGAAGTGGGCTAACTGATAAAACCGATTGAAACAGATCGTGAATTGCTGATCCGCCCGCAAATGAATTGCGGGCTAACCGATAAAACCTGTTAAAACAGGTTAAGCGATTCAGTTCAATCTGCTTTAGCAGACTTTGCCGATTAGCCCGCAAATGAATTGCGGGCGGACTGGAAACGCAGCGCAAAGCTTTAAAGCACGCGCCAGCCCGATCGCGTTCCTTCGCTAAACTTCCACTTTCACGCCGCGCCAGAATGCAACATAACCTGTGATATTTTTTGCAGCGTCTTTGGTGGTTGGATAATACCAAGCGGCATCTTTATTCGTTTGTCCGTCCACTACGATCGTGTAGTAGCTTGCAACTCCTTTCCACGGGCAAGTGGTGTGCGTACTGCTTTCTTGAAAATACTCGCGTTTGATCGCATCAGGGGGAAAATACTGATTGCCTTCGACCACTTCGCATCGATCGCTTTCGGCTAATACTGCCCCGTTCCAAATGGCTCTCGGCATAGGTTCGTTTCGTAAAAAACTACCCCCAAAGCCTAACGAACCTTGTATTGTTCTGCAACTCTCGCGATATTACTCGCCTTGTGGGACATAGCACGTTTGATCGCTCCGAAACACTTCACTTGCTTCGCACGCTCTTCGTTCATTAGAAGAAGCGGAGTAGCTGCACAACACGCCTACGATGGCGATCGTTAAACAGGCTACAGCAACTAACCCAAGTTGATTACGATTAGACTTCATAAAGCACCTGATCAATGCGGCTTTGGACTCCCTTGATTGCTGCCGTCACAGATTAATTAGCAACAGGTAGATTAAGCGAACTGATAGATGCAACCCTAACAGAACTTGTGTTGAACCTAACACAAGAAAAATAGGCAACTCCGACGAGAATTCACTGAATTTTTTGGGTTTTCAACGATCGCTTCACAAAAGACTGAAGAAAACACCGAAGAAACCCGAAACAAAGATGGAATGATTTGAGGCAAGCAGATATCTGCTTGAGATCGCACCTTTCATCAGCCAAAATGAATTCTGTCTGCGATGATCGGTTGAATCAATCCAGCCCAAAATACAGTTAGAGAATCGCCCCACTTTAGGAGTCTTACTCATGAGCCGCGCCCATCGCCCTCCCACGATCGATCAGTTTGTGTATCGCGATGTTCAGACGCTGCCTGAGATGTGGGCGATCGCGAATCAGCGATTTGGCTCGATCGTGGCGGTTCACGATCCGCACGCTCAGCCCCAAGTCAAGCTGACGTATGCGCAACTATACGAGCAGATGCAGCAGTTCGCAAGTGGATTGCAGGCGTTGGGAATTCGGCAAGATTTAGAAGAAGTGCCGCCTCGAATTGCCTTATTTTCAGATAACGGTTCACAGTGGTTAATTGCCGATCAAGGCGTGATGCGAGCAGGCGCGATCGACGTGGTGCGCGGTGCTCAAGCAGACCCTAGCGAGCTACAGTTTATTTTGCAAAATAGCGGCGCGATCGGCGTTATTTTGCAAGATTTGGAATTATTCAAAAAGCTGCGGCCTCGATTCGCCGACTTGCCGATTCAGTTTGTGATTTTGCTAAGCAACGAAGCATCGCCCGAAGATTCGATTAAAGTTCTAACATTGACTCAAGTTTTGGCATTGGGTAAAACGCATTCGTTGCAGCCTGTGACTCAAACTCGCGATACGTTAGCAACGTTGATGTATACCTCTGGAACCGGAGGACAGCCAAAAGGCGTGATGCTGAGTCACGGAAATTTAATGTCTCAGGTCAACGGAGCTTTTGCCGTCGCGCAACCCAAAGCCGGAGAGCGCGTATTGAGCATTCTTCCGATTTGGCACGCTTACGAACGAGCGTTTGAGTACTTTGTTTTCTCGAACGGCTGTACGCAAATTTATACGAATATTCGATCGGTCAAAAAAGATATCAAAGCGTTTCAGCCTCAATATATGGTTGGCGTTCCGCGCTTGTGGGAATCGATTTACGAAGGCATTCAAAAGCAGTTTCGCGAACAGCCAGAAAGCAAGCAAAAGCTGGTGCAGTTCTTTCTTAAACAGAGTCATCAATACATCGAAGCGCGACGCACGGCTGACAATCTAAATCTAGCAAACCTCAATCCGTCCGCGATCGCGCGATTCAACGCCAAACTCAAAGCCGCTTCGCTGTGGCCAATTCACCAACTCGGCGATCGACTCGTATACGAAAAAATTCGGGCCGGTACTGGCGGACACATTGATTTTCTCGTAAGCGGTGGCGGCTCGATCGCCGAACACCTCGAAGACTTTTTTGAAATTGTTGGCATCACGATTTTAGGCGGGTATGGACTGACGGAAACTTCGCCGATTACTCATGTACGCCGCCCGTGGCGCAATGTGCGCGGCGCAGACGGAGAACCGCTTCCACACACCGAAACGCGCATTGTCGATCCAGAAACTCGGCAAGATTTGCCCATTGGCAAGCAAGGTTTGATTTTGCTTCGCGGCAATCAAGTGATGCAAGGGTATTACAACAATCCTGAAGCGACAAAAAGCGCGATCGATGCCGAAGGCTGGTTTAATACCGGAGATTTAGGACTGGTGACGCCCTACAACGATTTGATTATCACCGGACGCGCTAAAGATACGATCGTGCTTACCAACGGCGAAAATATTGATCCGCAACCTGTAGAAGATGCTTGTTTGCGCAGTCCGTATATTGACCAGATCATGCTGGTCGGACAAGATCAAAAAGTTTTAGGGGCGTTGATCGTGCCCAATCGTGAAGCTTTAGAAAAGTGGGCGGGCGGCGACGTTGATTTCAACGATCGATCCGTGCAAGATTTGTTTCGTCAAGAATTGAATCAATTTGTCAAAGGGCGTCCCGGTTATCGACCCGATGAGCGCATTGGCATTTTTCGATTGTTGAGCGAACCGTTTACGATCGAGAATGGATTTCTCACCCAAACGCTGAAAATTCGGCGCAACGTAGTGATGGATCACTACCAGGGTATGATTAACGAAATGTTTGCATCCTAAGAAAATCAACGGGTTTCAGCCCTTTATTTTCTTGACACCCGCCCCTACTCCCTTATGCAATTATGGAAATCTCGAAGTCTCATTTGTTGTTGCAGCGCAACGTCAACGTCAAAGCGATCGTGACCCCCAGGTGGAAAGAAGAAGCGCAACAAACTTTGCAAGCGCAATTAAATCAAACGGATACTCAGTTGCAGCAGCTTGAAATGCAGATGCAGCAGGTTTTAACAGAAGTACAACGGCAAACGCTTCAGCCGCCCGGCCCCGAAGCGCAGCAGCAAATGGAAGGCATTCGGATGCAGTTTAACCAACGCAAAAGCGAACTGCTCGAACAAAAAAACCAAACGTTGCAGCAGCTTCAGCAAGTTCAAATGCTCGATCTAGATCAGGAAGTTCAGCAAGGTCAGATCGGCAGCGTTTTTCGCATCGAGCCTGGCGATAATTTAGTTGAAAAGATGAACGTCGAGATTTTGCTGCGCGATGGCATTGTCGAAGAAATTCGCGGCATCATTTAAGGAATGAAAAGAAGACCCCGATAAAAGACGCCGATTGTGCCGACAATATCCGATAAAATCTGATTTGCACAGTATTGCATTGATTTATCTATCCTCGCGCAAGCAACGCCCTTCATCCCTAACTATCATGATTCACGAAATTTTCATGCCCGCTTTGAGTTCCACGATGACCGAAGGAAAGATTGTTTCTTGGGTGAAATCTCCGGGCGACAAAGTTGAAAAAGGCGAAACCGTCGTCATCGTGGAATCCGATAAAGCGGATATGGATGTGGAGTCTTTTTATGAAGGCTTTTTAGCGACGATCGTGACCCCAGCAGGTGAATCGGCTCCGGTCGGAGCGGCGATCGCGCTGCTTGCCGAAACCGAAGCCGAAATCGCCGCCGCTAAGCAGCAAGCAAACGGACAGGCAGAACCAAAAGCGGCTCCGGTTGAACCTGTCGCCGTTGCCGCTACACCCACAAATGGCAGCACGCCGAGCGTTCGAGAAAATGGACGCACGATCGTGTCGCCACGGGCGCGAAAGATGGCGAAAGAATTGAAAATTGATTTATCAACGCTAACGGGCAGTGGGCCGCACGGTCGAATTGTGGCCGAAGATGTAGAAGCAGCAGCAGGCAAAACAGCGACTGCGCCAGTCGTTCCGACGGTTGCGCCCGTCGTGCCGCCTGTGGCTCCGGTTGCCGCCGTTGCGCCTGCTCCGCGTCCAACCGCACCCGCTCCAGTTGCGATTCCGGTTCAGCCTGGTCAAACTCAGCCGATGAACACGCTGCAAAAAGCCGTCGTCAGCAATATGATGGCGAGTTTAGCGGTTCCGGTTTTTCGGGTGAGCTATACGATTACAACCGATGCGTTAGATAAGCTGTACAAACAAGTCAAGTCGAAAGGCGTCACGATGACGGCGCTTATTGCAAAAGCGGTTGCAGTAACGTTGCAGAAACATCCATTGCTGTATGCAAGCTATGTGGATCAAGGCATTCGCTATAATGCTGCCATTAACGTTGCGGTTGCGGTTGCAATGGAAGGCGGCGGATTGATCACGCCTGTATTAAGAAGTGCCGATCAGCAAGATCTCTACTCGCTGTCGCGCAGTTGGAAAGATTTAGTCGATCGGGCCCGCACTAAACAGCTTCAGCCCGAAGAATATAATTCTGGAACGTTTACCGTATCAAACTTAGGCATGTTTGGTGTCGATCAGTTCGATGCGATTTTGCCGCCGGGACAAGGCGCGATTTTAGCGATCGGAGCGTCGCGTGCTCAAATGGTTGCCACCGAAGATGGACTGTTTGGAGTGCGGCGTCAAATGCAGGCGAATATTACCTGCGATCACCGGATTATTTACGGTGCTGATGCGGCTGCATTTTTGCAGGATTTAGCCAAGCTGATCGAAACGAACGCAGCGTCATTAACGCTTTAGAATTTGATCGATCTCATAAACGCCCCGTTGATTAATCAACGGGGCTTATTCCTAATAAACGCGACTCAATTTCAGCGTTATCGCGTGCTTTGATTGATTGTTCCCGATTGCGAATCGAAGCCGACTAAGCGCGATTGTACATCTGCCGGAATAATCGGTTGATTCACGACGTGAATAACGCCGTTGCTGGCTTGAATATCTGGAGCAATCACGCGAGCATTGCCGATCGCGCCGCCTTGCAGTTGCAATTCGGTTCCACCGAGCGATCGGTATTGCTTCGAGGCAAGATCGGTTGAGCTAACTTTGCCTTGCACAATGTGGTTTTCGAGCACCCGCGCTAATAAATCGCGGTTTTCAGGCTGCACCAGCGCTTTGAAGGTGGCTGCCGGAATTTGTGCCAATGCTTCGTCGGTTGGCGCAAACACCGTATAGTTGCTGCCGCCTGCGAGTTGAGTGGTCAAGATACCTTCGGAGTTTGCTACGCGCAGCAAAGCGTTGAACAGTTCAAACGAAGGATTGGTGCGAACAATTTGATCGATCGTTTCTGAACTCGTGTTTGCTGAAGAGGAAAACCCTGGCTGATTCGGGTTGATTGGACGATTTGCAGGCGTGTTTACACTATCGGGCTGATTGCTGTTGGTTGGAGGAACACCCGTATCGCGGTTTGAAGGGGCGCTGTTTTGATCCGGAGTCTGATTCGGATTGATTGGACGATTTGCAGGCGTATTTACGCCATTGGGCGATTGATTGCTATTGGTTGGAGGAACACCCGTATCGCGGCTTGAAGGAGCGCTGTTTTGATCCGGAGTCTGATTCGGGTTGATCGGGCGGTTTGCGGGCGTGTTTACACTGTCAGGCTGATTGCTATTGGTTGAAGGAACACCCGTATCGCGGCTTGAAGGGGCAGGGGTATTATTTGGCATGTTTTGTGAAAGACTGCCAGTTTCCCGATTTGAGCCAGCAGGCAGTTGATCGGTACTGTTAGCAGGGCTTGCTGAGCCGGGTGTGAAGCTGCTTTGTGCCAGCGATGGAAAAATTAGCGCAGCGCTAAAACCTAAAACGCTTACCGTTGCTGCAAAAGGTTTCAAAAAAAGCTTCATTGTTTTTTGTTGTCAAGAACTCCTAAGAATAGAGCTACGGTAAACTGCTTTACCTCCCTCAAGTGAGATACGCCAAAGGAAGAAATTTGTATGATGTAGCACTTCGGTATTGAAGCGAGAATACCCATTTTTAGATTTACGGTTTTAGCTTAGAAAGCGGTGCAGGTTACGTATTTTAGCGCTTGGATCGGTAGAAATCGAAATAGGGGATAGCGCGATCGACGCCGCAGAAGCCGATGTCAACCCAGCATTTTTAGAGCGATGAAGTAAGATCAAGTCAAAGCATTACGTTGGTATCGTCCTATGAATTCTGATACTGTCGTTCGATTATTGCAAAAAGGATTTCGCGTTACGCTTGGTGCAACGGCTTCACTCGTCGAAATGCTGCAAGATCCCTACAAGCGGGATATTAATTTAACGCGGCTGAGAACGGAGTTAGATCAGCTTACGCAGGAATGGGCAGAAAAAGGCGCTGTGACCGAGCAAGAAGCTCGCAGCTATGTTGATCGTTTTATGGCTGAGCGTCAAGCGTCTCAAGCTCCGCCAACCGTGACAACCACGACTACAACCGTGCCGCCGACGCCGCCAGAAGTTCAGTTAGAACTGCAAGAGTTAACCGCGCAGTTAGCTGCAATTCGAGCAGAACTAGAGCGGCTTAGAAGCGAGGAGAATCAACAGCCGTGATTCGCCGATGAAATTTTTAGGAATTGATTTTGGCTGGAGTTCGAGTCCGAGCGGTTTATGCTGCCTTGACTGGCGCGATGACAAGCTAGAGCTGTGTGATTTGCGCCGGGAAACGTCGATCGAGGATATTCTGTTATGGGTCGATCGACAGATTCCGGATGCGGGCATGGTCGCGGTAGATGCGCCGACCTTAATTCCGAATCAAACCGGAATGCGAGTTCCCGATCGATTAGCGCATCAATTTTTTGGACGATATCATGCGGGGTGTTATCCAGCAAATCTAGGGCGTCCGTTTGCTGAGCGTACCGTAGGGCTGGGTTTGAGTTTAGAGCAACGGGGATTTAATCACGCACCGTCGATCAATCCGCAACAGCCTGGACGCTATCAGATCGAGGTGTTTCCACATCCGGCGATGATTCACTTGTTTGGATTAAATCAAATTCTGAAATACAAAAAAGGCCCGCTTGCCGCTCGCAGTGTAGAACTCGATCGATTGCGGCAGCTTATTTTAGAGCATCTACCGAATTTAACGCCAAGCTTGAACTTGACAGCGCTACCCCCGATTCCGAGCAAAGGAACCGAACTCAAAGCGCTTGAAGATCAGCTTGACAGTTTGATTTGCGCTTATGTTGCTGCACACTGGTGGTACTGGGGAGCACAGAAAAACTGGGTGTTGGGCGATCAAGCTTCTGGCTATCTTATTGTTCCTGCTGCGACTTCTCAAGCGCAACTCAATGTTATTTCTATCCACACTGATTAAACAACGAAACCTTTGTTTTGCCATTCTGGGGTTTGTCGGCGTTCATTTAACGCTGGTGATGTTGGGCATTCCGAGTTGGATTTGTCCGATTCGAGCGGGAATCGGGGTTCCGTGTCCAGGATGTGGATTATCGCGGGCGATTCGAGAATTGTTTCGTGGACATTGGCAGCACGCGATCGAGATTCACGCTTTTGCTCCGATCACAATCGGCGTTGGAATGCTGCTGGTGTTCGCAATGCTACTTCAAGAGCGCGATCGGCGACGTTTGGTTCAATTGATTGAATCGATTGAACGGCAAACGAAGATTAGCTCAATTTTCATCGGTAGTTTCTTGGGCTATTGGATGGTGCGGCTATTATTTTTTACTAACGATCTCTACCGCTTGGTGATGTAATGTGCTTTAGTAGCTAACGATGAGCGTGAGAAAAAAAGAATGGCTTTGTTAGGAATTGTGTCGTTAGTTGCCTCGATCGTGAGCGTGGTTTGTCTGGTGCTGGTATTGCTCAAACTCTTTCCAGATAAAGGAGTGGGCTGGGGAATTTTTGGCATTTTCTGTGGCATTTATACGTTTATTTGGGGTTGGCAAAACAAAGATCAGTACAATCTTCAACAAATTATGCTGATTTGGACGGGCGCGATCGTGGCAAACATTGTCCTCCGAGTTGCCGTCATGACCATGGCGGGCAGCGCTAGGGGCGGCATCTAAATCTAAACAAAGCATCTACCCAACAGCGATCGCACTTGATTTTGCCGATTCTAATCGGTTGATTCAATTGCGTCGCTGTTTTTGGTTTTGTATGATTCTCACAATGTCCCAGAGGAACGATCGATGGTTAGCGCTCCGCATCCCGGAACTGAGCTAGAAACAACGCTGCAAAGTCAAACGGTTCAAAATCGAATTCGAGAAATTGGAATCAATCCGAATCATTGGTATGCAGTCGCTTGGGCCAAAGACGTGAAGCCGCAAGCTATTTTGCCTGTGATGCTTTGGCAGCAGTCGATTGCTCTTTTTCGCGATCGTCAAAATCAAATTCAAGCCGTTGAAAATGTTTGTCCTCACAAAGGCGTGGCGATGGACAAAGGCAAAATCAACGGCGATGCGATCGTCTGCGGCTATCACGGTTGGGAATTTAACGGACAAGGCGAATGCGTCGGCATTCCTTATTGGAACGCGAATCAAAAATTGCCTTGCGCTCGAATGCGCAGCTATGCGGTGCAAGAGAGATACGGCATTATCTGGCTGTTTCCTGGAACTATAGAGCACTCTCAAATCGAATCGATTCCCGATATTCCCGAATTTGATCAACCTGAATGGCTAATGGTGCCGTTGGGAGCGCAGTTTAAGGCGCACTTCACGATTTGCAATGAAAACACAATGGATGTGTTTCACGGCTATTTGCACCAGAATCTACAAGGCTGGTTTGATCCAGTTCTGCTCAAGCTGCGCGAAACCGAGAACTCGATTACGGCTGATTACAACGTGTCTTACAAAGGAGCGCTGACGAAATTTCTCGGATTTAGCGAAGATGGCGGCGTGACGACTAAAACGATTTCGGTGAGCTACCGTTACCCGAATTATTTCAGCACGCTAGAGAATGTATCCGCGCTGTATTTGATGCGGCAGCCGATTTCACCCGTAGAAAGTCGATCGTATGCTTTATTTTTCCTCAAAGTGCGCATTCCAAACTGGCTACTCAACCCGATTCGGCCGATTTTGCAGCCTGCGATTCTGCACTTTCTATTTATGAAATTTCTGCGCCAAGACATCGAAATGATTGAAAGCGAACAGGAAAACTACTTGAAAGACCCGCAACGGCGATATGTCGAGGTTAATCCAGCGATCGTCGCCGTGCAGCGCTTAATGATGCGACAGTACGATCAGTTTCTCACCGCTCAAAATCATTCACAATCTTCTAGAAAACATTAATTCTGCGATTCAGAGAATCTCGCCGCCTTAACAACGGATATCTTTGTATCGTTTGCAGCAAAATCTCTCTTGCGTTAGTTGTTGCGTGCTTGAAGTCACGGTAAATCGATCAAAGTACTATTGGGAGCACACAACTATGAAACACTCAGCATTCACCGATTGGCGACGAGGAATCGTGGCCTTCACGCTGGCGATCGCGCTATTTATAACCGGATGTCAGCAAAAAGCACCGTCGCAGTTTTCTCAAGCGCAGCAAGAAAGCAGCAAATCGGGTGTAAACGCTGTTGCGAAAGATGCGACGCAAGGCAGTCAGTTTAACAAGTTCTTTCCCAAACCGACTGCGGGCTACGAGCGCGTTTACACCCAAGAAAAGAAAGGCTTTTCTGAAGCCAAGCTGAAAAAAGACGGTAAAGACGTCGCGATGCTGTCGATTTCGGATACAAGCAGTTTGCCTGCCGCCGCCGCTAAATATCAAAACAGCACCGAGAAAATCGGGGGCTATCCGGCAATGACAATGGGCAACACGCAAACCAGCGTTTTAGTCGGTAAGTACCAAGTTAAAGTGCTGAGTCGCGATCCCGCATTTAGCAAAGAAGACCGTGAACAGTTAATTTCTCGGTTTGACCTCAGAGGATTGGCACGATTGGATAAACAAGCGGCGATCGCGCCGAATCCCGCTCCAAAAATTCCAGTTCTTCAGCCCGCTTCTTAACCAGAACTCATTAATTCAGGAATTTTTTCATGAGTAAACCGATTTATGAATTGGTCGATGAACTTCCCACCGGAGGCACGACCGTAAAGGCACTGAACGCCCTTGATTTTGTGGTGCCTGGACAATGGCAAAACTTGACCGGATTCACGAATACAATTCGCGCCGTGACGGGTGAAACCGACGACGCGATGATTCAAGCGATCGGCGATCGGGCCGTGTATTTGTACAACGACAAATCGCAAGGCTATCAGCGTGCAATGTGGCTGTATCAAACCGTGGACTCTGGTGCTGGAGCACTCGGAGCCGCCGCCCTTGCCAATAAAGTTGGACAAGACATTTCGTTTTTGGGCTTTCTCAATAAGCTCACGCCCAAACCAGAAAAAATTCAAAGCCTTGATCTTTGCGTCAAGCTGGTCGTCGAACTCGTTGCGTTTTGTCAAATCAACGGCATTCCGGGCGACAGCATCGGCGACTTTTTAGCAGCGCTGGGCGATTACAGTGGCGAATCGCTGATGCGCATGGCGGCGCTGGTGTCGTTTGACGGCTTGATTCCGTTGGGCGGAGACTTTATTCAAAAAGGACTTTCCACAATTTCGCAAACTAGCCCGAAGGAACTGCAACGCAATCAAACTTTTAACAGCGTCAAGGATCTGATTCCGGGCGGATCGCCTGAAGGTCAGCACGGCTTTATCACGCAGAGTTTTGATTCGGTTAAAGGCTGGATGGGTGATTTTGTGTCGTCGCGGAATTTGACTCAGCAAAGCCTGCTCGATCGCGTTCGAGGCGTGGTTGATGTTTCTGCCGATAAGCTCGATTATGTGGGCGCATTTCTTGATGTAGCGGTGAAATATTACACGCACACGGGAACGCAAACGCTGGCGCGGCGTCTAATTGAACGAGCGGTCGCAGAACTCTAGATTAAATTGACTCATATTGCATCGGCGATCGCGCGCTCCTGAGCACGATCGCCGATGTCTTTTGAAACGGAAGCGAACAGTCCTGATAAGCTGTTATCACTGCTTGTTCGTGTGAGAACTATCTTTGTCGATCGAGCCGATGTTGTGTCTAGTCAAATAGCGAAAAATTCACACTGCAAATATACTGTTGAGTCAGATGCGGATTGCGAACGTCAAACAGGTGAGAGGAGTTTACTGTGCAAGTTGTTAAGGAGTACGTGCGGCGTTGGTATGAAAGTGGACTCGACCCGGATGAGTACATCTGCCATAGCCGTGAAGGGAATTTGGTCGAAATCGAGGAAGCAGAAACCAGCGATCGACGCAGTGTTCTTACCTTTTGTACGAACGATGTGCTAGGGCTGACGCAAAATGAATCGGTCAGGCAAGCGGCGATCGATGCGATTTTTCAATACGGCACCTCGAATAGTTCAACGTCGGTTTTGAGCGGTCGCATTGATTTGCATCGTCAGCTTGAAATTGAAGTGTCGAGATTCAAGCATCTTCCGCATACGCAGCTTTTTCTCAATGCGTGGATGGCAATGCAGGCGCTAATGGATGCGTTTTGCCATTTGGCGATTCCGGTTCCTGGATTTGAGCACACTCGCGAAACGCTGATTATGACCGACGTGCTAAATCACGGGTGTATTGTGTCGGCTTTGACTCATGCAGGAACGCGATCGGGAAAATTGTTCGGGTATAGTCCCCGCGTGCGGGTCAAGGCGTTTCGTCACTGTGACGCAGATGATTTGGCGCGGAAATTAAAGCGGTATGCACAGCCAAGCGATCGCATTATGGTGGTGTCGGATGCGGTCTTTTCGATGGATGGCGATTTAGCACCCTTGCCGCGCATGATCGAGATTTTGTCGCATTATCCTGATAGCGTGCTGCTAATGGATGAAGCGCACGCGACGGGCGCGATCGGCGCAACCGGGCGCGGGATTTACGAGCATTTTGGACTCAAGCCGCAAGACGCGATCGATCAAGGTGTGAATCCGTTGATTATGTCCACGTTTGCAAAATTTGGGGCGTCGGTTGGGGCAGCGATTAGCACTCACGTGCCCGAATTAATTCCGTTGCTGAATTGTTCACCCACGTCGATCGGGACGTGTTCGTTAGCGCCTCCTTTGGCGGCGGCCGCGTTGCAGAGTTTTCGCACCGTGCAGGAAAATCCAGAATTGGTGACTCGATTGCAGGAGAGTACGAAATATCTGCGATCGCGTTTAGAAGTGAATGGATTTGAAACGATCGGCGAGACAAACGTGATTCCGGTTCTGTTGCCAACGGAATTGAATCCTAAAACGTTTGCGCGGGAAATGCTGGATTTTGGCGTTTGGGTGTCTCCGATTTGGTTTATTGCAAAACCGAGGATTCGGATTACGGTGAATGCGCTGCACACCCGCGAGGAAATGGATTGCTTGGTGGCTGCGATGGTGAAAGTGCGCGAAATGATGTACAAACCGACCACAGAGACGATTAGCGCGTAGGAGGATCGATCGGGTTCGTTGTGCGGTTTTTCCTTGCGTTGTGGGCGATTTGATGCCTCTTAGATCTTTTACAAGTGAAGGATCTAGGGGGCCTATTGTCGTCACTTTTTGTTAAGACACTTCATTGGAATGTTTCTCTTAGATCTCGACAACTACATTGACGTTCGTTTCGGTTAAGCGGGCGCGACTGAAGGCGCGGCTACACAGACAAAACCACCCACGGGTTCCCTCGCGACAAATTCTGGGTGTCGGTTTGATTGCGGACTGGCTTCGATTAGCCGCTCGTCTTTTGTGCCGCGCAGTCGGTGAAGCAACTTAACTTCATCGTGAGGTTTGGGTTTCGACTGCGCTCAACCCGTGAAGATAAAGGTCTTGAGCGTTGAGCGGAGTCGAAGCGCGGCGGTCAAACATGCTGTTCATCGACTTAGTAGCAGTCGCCAGGCGGGTTAGGCTTTTAATCTAGAACTCCGGTTACATTATTCTTTTGCACCGTTACGCTCTAGCCTTCGGACGGTAAAAGAATCGGGGTAGCTTAAATTGCGGATGTCCGAGCCGTTTGCGCAGCGCTTCCATGTAGGTGAAAAATACCGGAGTGAGATACAGCGTCAGAATTTGCGAAAATAGCAAACCACCGACGATCGCAATTCCCAACGGGCGGCGCGATTCTGAACCTGTCCCGACGCCAAGCGCGATCGGCAACGTTCCCACTAAAGCCGCCATCGTGGTCATCATAATCGGACGAAATCGCACGATACAGGCTTCGTAAATCGCATCATACGGAAGCTTGCCTTCGTTGCGCTGCTTTTCGATCGCAAAATCCACGAGCATAATGCCGTTTTTCTTCACGATGCCGACCAGCAGAATAATGCCGATAAACGAATAGAGATTGAGCTCAACTTGAAAAATCAGCAGCGTTAACAAGGCTCCAAATCCCGCCGAGGGTAGCCCGGAAAGAATCGTGAGCGGGTGGATAAAGTCTTCGTACAAAATGCCGAGAATTAGGTAGATGACGACGATCGACACGAGCAATAGCCAGCCTAAATCATTAAACGACTGCTGAAACACTTGACTGGAGCCTTGAAAACTCGCAGTCACCGTTGACGGCAAAACTTCCTGCGCGACTTTTTGAATCGCTTCGGTGGCTTGACTCAGCGACGTACCGGGAAGCGTATCAAACGAAATCGTGGCGGATGGTAAACCCGATAAGTGATTCACGGTTAAAGGACTCACTCCTTCGGAAATCGTGGCGACGGCGTTAAGCGGAATTGTTTGTCCTTTGCTCGATTGAATGTACAGCCTCGATAGCGCACTGGGATCCGTTTGAAATTCTGGCTTGAGTTCTGAAATCACAAAAAACTGATCGTTAGGCGTATAAATCGTCGAAATTTGTCCAGAACCGTATGCAGCACCGAGTGTACTTTCGACTTGTTGAGCCGTAATGCCAAACGTTGCCGCTTTATCGTGATCGACTTGGACTTGGACTTGTGGCGTACTGAGCTGCAAATCAGTATCCACGCCGCGCAAGCCAGAAAGCGTTTTCACTTTTTCAAGCAAAGGTGGAATCGATTGACGCAGCGCTTGTAAATCTAGGCTTTGCAGCGTGAATTGATAAGTAGAATTAGTTTGCTGACCGCCGATCGGGATTGCAGGAGGCGATCGTAAAAACGCTTGAATGCCCGTGACTCGTCGCAGCTTTGGCGTGAGTTCTTGAATAATTTCGTCGGCGCTTAGTTTGCGTTGTCCGCGTGGTTTTAATCGAACGTTGATGCGCCCGCTATTCACCGATGCGTTAGGGCCGCTTGCGCCCACGGTTGAACTAATTGCGTCTACGTTGGGATCTTGGCGAATAACGTCAATTACCGCTTGCTGGTGCCGCAGCATATCATCGTAGGAAATATCTTGCGCGGCTTTGGTGTTGCCCATAAGCTGTCCGGTATCTTCAGTGGGAATAAAGCCTTTAGGAACGAGCGTAAATAAATAGCCCGTCATTATCAAGATGATAATCGAGACGATCAGCGTTAGCGATCGGAATCTCAATACAGGTCTAAGTGTCCATTCATACGCACGCAGCACCGCATCAAACGCTCTTTCTGAAAGGCGATAAACACGGTTTTGGGAATGCCCGTGCGATGAAGTGAGAAACCGACTGCACAACATCGGCGTTAAACTCAATGAAACAAATCCGGAAACTAAAATCGCAATACTAATCGTGATTGCAAATTCATGAAATAATCGCCCGATTAATCCTCCCATAAAAATAATCGGAATGAATACAGCAACCAACGATAGCGTCATTGATAAAATCGTAAAGCCAATTTCTCGCGATCCGATAAACGCGGCATCGAGCGGAGTTTCACCGAGTTCTTGATGTCGCACGATGTTTTCGAGCACCACGATCGCATCATCGACGACAAAGCCAACCGAAAGCGTTAACGCCATCAGCGACAAGTTATCGAGCGAGTAGCCGAGCAAATACATCGCGGCAAACGTGCCGATGATCGCGATCGGGAGCGCCAAGCTTGGAATAATCGTTGCGGGAAGATTGCGCAGAAACAAAAAGATCACGAGCACTACCAGCGCGATCGACAGCACCAGGGTAAACTTCACGTCGTTAACCGAAGCGCGAATCGACTGCGATCGATCGTACAAAATGCCCATTTCGATCGCGCCCGGAACCTGCGCTCGCAGCGACGGCATCATTTCTTTGATTGCATCAACGATGCTAACCGTATTCGCTCCGGGTTGCGGCTGCACGGCAAGCACGATCGACGGTTGATTGGCGATGTTTTTATCGTAAAAGCGGTTGGTGACTTTGTTGTTTTGCACATCGTCGATCACGGTTGCGATATCGCCTAAGCGCACGACTGCCCCGTTTTTGTCGGCAATAATCAGCGATCGATATCCGGCGGCATCTGTGATCTGCCCGTTTGCTTGAATCAGGTAGCTTTTATCTGGCCCCGACAAACTTCCGGTGGGTAGCTCTACGTTGCCTTGCTGAACTGCCGTTTTAACTTGGTTGATGCTCAATCCTCGCGTTGCCAGTTGAGTTGGATCAAACTGAATCCGAACCGCATACTGCTTTTGACCGTAAACTGAGACTTGCGCCACGCCGTTAATCATTGAAATTGGCTCTGCAACCGTAATTTCAGCCGCTTCATCAACAGCCGCGATCGGCAGCGTTTTAGAGTACAAATACAAAAACAAAATCGGAGAAACCGAGGGATTTACTTTGCGGTAGGTCGGCGGATGTGGCATTCCCGCAGGCAGTTCTCCGGCGGCGGCTGAAATCGCGGCCTGCACGTCTTTGGCAGCCGCCGCCACGTTGCGGCTAAAGTCGAACTGTAACGAGATGTTTGTACTTCCGGTAGAACTTGTCGAGTTAAACGAATTTAGCCCTGCAATCTCGGTAAACTGCCGCTCTAACGGTGCTGCGACCGAGGATGCCATTGTTTCGGGTGTGGCACCAGGAAGACTTGCAGAAACAGAGATAAACGGATAATCGACGTTTGGCAATGCGCTGATCGGCAGCAGCACGTAGCTCATCAAACCGAAGATGAGAATTCCCAGCATGACTAGAGTTGTCATGACTGGGCGGCGAATAAAGAGTTCTGAAAGGTTCATGAGAAGCGGTCTCCCAGAAAAATTGCGAATCGTAAAGCGGTAATCAAAATGGAATTACTCAAAATTGAATTATTTAGGCGCAAAGGCGTTTGGCGATCGAAGCTGCGCTCGAATTAACGGGATTTTGGGCGATAAAAAGAATCCGACTAAGCTGGCGAATAAAATCGGTGTAAATGGCGTAAATCCGGTGAGCTTTGTCAGCAGCAGTGTGGTGCTAATCGGCGTGCGCGTGACGGCTGCATTGAGTGAAGCCATTACCGCCAGCATTGCTAACACAGGATCATGTTCAATAAACTGTGCGATCGCTTTTCCCAAACACGCCCCGGTGAAAAAGAGCGGAATAATATATCCACCGCGCCATTCTCCGTTGACTGTGACCGAGATTGCAATCATTTTTGCAACAGCTAATCCAATCAAGGCGATCGCACCCATATCATTTTGAACAATGTAATTTAACTCTTCGTGTCCGAAATAGCGCGTTAACGGTAATGGCAATGCTAGAACCGCCAGAATGAATCCTGCGATCGTAGTGCGAATGTAAATCGGCAGAGCGATGCATTCAAACCAAGCGGCGAACGCTTTGAAGATCGCAATAAACAACCAAGCCGCGATCGCGCCGATGATTCCATATCCGCTCGCCAGTAAAAAGTCATCGACATTGTTAATGTGATACTGCGGAAACTCCCAAGTTGGTGCAATCCCTAAATGTGTGATTACCGCAAAAACCAAATAGCTCGAACAGCTTGATACGATCGCAGGCAAAATCGCTTCATAATATTCGACAACGTTTTGATGATGCAGAATTTCTAGTGCAAAAAACGCTCCGCCCAACGGTGCGCCAAACAGGGCCGTGAATCCTGCCGCCATGCCTGCTAGACTGAGCGATCGGACTTGTTCCCCAGTAAGATGCAGGCGATCGGCAAGCCACGTCCCGATCGATCCTGTGACTTGTACCATTGGCGCTTCCGGCCCCAAGCTTCCGCCCGCAGAAATGCTCACCAGCGACGTGAGAATCATTGCGGGATTGTTTCGCGTTTCAATTCGTCCGCCTTGCGAATGAATGTTATCGACAATCAAGCTAATTTCACCGGGATTTCCAAGCTTGTGAATAATCGATCCAATCCCAAAGCCCGCGATCGGCATCCCGATTAGCAGCGACGCACCTTGAAACGATCGCCCGTAATGCGTTAGCCACTCCAGCACGCTCCAATACAGCCCTGCAAACAATCCGCACACGGCCCCGATCGCAATCCAGCACACAATCCACGGAGTGACGGTGAGCGGATTTCGACGAAGCCAGTGCAAGAATCGGTTTTGAGGCTGTGAAGGCATAATCAGGGCTGAGGGTTGTTAGCGGTCGGTTGACGCCCGATCGATAAAAACCGAGCGAATTTAGCGTGCACAAGTTTCTTGCGCCAGGCTTCCATATAGACATAAAAAACCGGAGTGACGTACAGCGTCAAGATTTGCGAGAAAATCAAACCGCCGACAACCGCAATTCCAAGCGGGCGACGCGATTCAGAACCTGCCCCGAAGCCAATGGCGATCGGTAACGTGCCCATCAGCGCCGCCATCGTCGTCATCATAATCGGGCGAAAGCGCACCAAACACGCTTGATAAATCGCTTCAGACGGTTTTTTGCCTTCGTCGCGCTGCGCTTCGATGGCAAAATCCACCATCATAATGCCGTTTTTCTTCACAATGCCCACCAGCAGCATAATGCCGATAAACGAGTAAACGTTGAGTTCAACGTGGAAAATTAACAGCGTTAGCAATGCACCGAATCCCGCCGACGGCAGTCCCGAAAGAATCGTGATCGGGTGAATAAAGTCCTCGTATAAGATACCGAGAATCAAATAAATCACGAGAATTGCAATCAACAGCAACAGCAACAGATCCGGCAACGAACTTTGAAACACTTGGCTTGCACCTTGAAAGTCCGTCGCGATCGTGGTTGGAATTACGCTTTGAATCAAGCTTTTAATCTCCTGGTTTGCTTCACCAAGCGATGCACCAGGCGTCAGGTTGTAAGAAATCGTTGCGGCATTGAGGCGACCGACATGATTGACCATTAACGGTGCCGTACCAGTCGAAATCGTTGCAAACGTGCCGAGCGGTATTTCTTTAGCACTTGAATTATTAGCGGTCGTTCCGGTTGCAGTTGCACCACTATTGCTGGTGTTACCTGCCCCCGTATTCGTGGAATTATTCGCAGGCGTACTTGGGGTTGAACTGCTACTGAATGTGCCGCTACTACTCGTACCCGTGCTCGAACTGCTTCCTGCACTAACATAAAGCTGCATCAGCGCATTCGGATCTTGCTGATACTGCGGTTCGAGTTCTAGAATTACCTGATACTCATTGCTGGCAGCGTAAATCGTCGAAACTTGATAACCGCCATAAGCATTTCTCAGCGTGTTTTCGATTTGCTGTGCGGTAATGCCTAATGCTGACGCTTTATCTCGATCGATGTTCAGCTTTACCTGCGAGGTTGTTTGCAAATCGCTGTTAACATCCTGGATTTGCGACAGGTTCTTCATTTTGCTGATGAGCTGCGGCACGTACTGCTGCAACGTTTGAACATCGGTGCTTTGGAGTCCAATTTGATACAGTCCGGTCGATTGCTGAGTGCCGATCGGAATTGCAGGCGGATTTTGCAAAAACACCTGAATGCCTGGAATCGTGGCAAGTTTCGGACGAAGGTTTTGGACAACTTCATCTGCTGTTAAAGAACGCCGATCGCGAGGCTTGAGACGAACAAACAAGCTGCCCATATTACCCGGTGTGCCGCCACCACTGCCCGTTGCACTCGCGCCTCCGCCGATGTTCGAGTTGACGGCATCCACGTTGGGGTCTTGGCGAATCACATTCACAACTTCCTGCTGGTGCCGCACTAAGGCGTCAAACGAAGCGTCTTGTGCGGCCTGCGTCACGCCCGTGATTCTTCCGGTATCTTCGCTCGGGATAAAGCCTTTGGGAACCACCGCCAGCAAAGCAACCGTAACGAAAAACATCGCAACTGACAAAATCATCGTCGTGCGATGGAATTTTAGAGCTTTCTTCAAGCTCCATTCATAAAGCGATAAAAACCAATCAAAAACTCGTTCAGAAGCGCGATACAGCCGACTTTGGCGCGAATGATCGACCGGACGCAGAAATCGACTGCACAACATCGGAGTTAGCGATAATGAAACGAAGCCAGAAACCAAAATCGAAACCGCGATCGTCACAGCAAATTCATGAAATAATCGCCCCAATAATCCATTCATAAATAGCATTGGGATGAATACTGCAACCAGCGATAGCGTCATCGACAAAATGGTAAAGCTGATTTCGCGTGAGCCATTAAGCGCCGCTTCGAGCGGACGTTCCCCCATTTCTAAGTGACGCACGATGTTTTCGAGCATGACGATCGCATCATCGACGACAAACCCGACCGAAAGCGTCAGCGCCATCAGCGATAAATTGTCCAGCGAGAACTGAAGCTGATACATTACGGCAAACGTGCCGATCAGCGAAACCGGAAGCGCCAAGCTCGGAATCACGGTTGCAGACAGATTGCGTAGAAATAAAAAGATCACCAAAACAACGAGCGCGATCGTTAAAATCAACGTAAATCGCACATCATTAACCGAATCCCGAATCGCTTGCGACGCATCATAAAGAATGCCGATTTGTACCGATTTTGGAATTTGATCGCTCAGCTTGGGTAATTGTTTTTTAATCGTATCAACGACCTGAACGGTATTCGTTCCAGGCTGTCGCTGAATGCTGAGGATAATGGCACGAGTATTGTTATACCAACTCGCAATCTGATCGTTTTCAACGCTATCGATAATGCGACCAAGCTGTTGTAGATAAACCGGAGCGCCATCTCTGTAGGCAACGATCAGCGATTTATAAGCGGCTGCGTCTTGAAGCTGTCCGTTGGTTTGCACCGTGTAGCTTTTATTTGGGCCAGATAAGCTTCCGGTTGGCAGATTCACGTTGCCTTGCTGAATTGCCGTTTGCACTTGATCAAGTCCAAGTTGCCGAGTTGCTAACTGCTGCGGATCAAGCTGAATTCGAGCGGCATATTTTTGCGATCCATACACCTGCACTTGGGCGACTCCGCTAATCGTCGATAGCTTTTGCGCTAAGTACGTTTCAGCGTAATTATCCACTTCCGATAACGGCAGCGTTGGAGAATCGAGGTACAGATACAAAATCGGCTGATCCGCCGGATTCACTTTGCTGTAGGTTGGTGGATTCGGCAAATCGTTGGGAATTTGACCAGAAGCCGACGAAATCGCCGCTTCAACGTCTTGCGCCGCATCATCAATGTTGCGGCTGAGGTCGAATTGCAGCGTGATTTGCGTTGATCCAAGCGTGCTCGTTGAGTTCAGCGTATCAACGCCCGCGATCGCCGAAAACTGCTTTTCTAACGGACGCGCCACCGATGCCGCCATTGTTTCGGGACTGGCTCCGGGGCGCGATGCCGTGATTTGAATCGTGGGATAATCTACGTTGGGCAAATCGCTGATCGGCAACTGGCGGTAGCTCATAAAGCCGAAGATCAAGATCCCCACCATTACAAGCGTCGTCATGATCGGGCGACGAATAAATAGTTCTGAGAGGTTCATCGATTAGTTGCCTCCTGCGGTTTGCGACCCCGATCGTGATCCGTTGCCCGGATGACGCCCCGATTGCGTCAAATTTCCGTTTTGGGCAGTGTTACCGCTCGCCTCTCCACCCGCCGCGTCGCCGTTGCTTTGATCTGACGCGGTCTTGACGCGAACTTGGCTACCGTCAACTAAATTCGCTTGTCCATCGGTGACGACTTGATCCCCCGGATTCACGCCTTTTTGAATCACATCGAGTCCTTCGATCGTGCTGCTTGCCACAACCGGAACGTTGCTCACCGTACTATCTTCGGGATTCACCACAAACACAAACTGACCGTTTGGGCCGTTTTGAACTGCTTGCGCTGGAACAACGGTTGCATTCGGTTCTTCAGCCAGCGTCAGCGTTGTATTCACAAACTGACCCGGATATAGCTTGCCATCGGAATTGTCAAAGTTGCCGATGAGTTGAATCGTTCCCGTATTGGGATCAACCGTATTGTTGACAAACCCCAGTGTTCCTTGAATCGGCGTATTGTTGCCCGCAAACGTGACCGAAACCTTCAGCTTGCCGTTGTCCATGTGCTTTTGGATTTCCGCCAAATTCGATTCAGGCACCGAGAACGAAACCTGAATCGGGCGAATTTTCGCGATCGCGACCAACGCATTTGAGCTACCTGCCTGCACCACGTTACCGGGGGTGACTAAAATATCACCTGTTCGACCGTCGATCGGCGCGTAAATTTTGGTGTAAGACAACTGCACCTGCGCATTTTCAACCGCCGCCTGATCTGCGTTGACGACGGCCTGCGCGTTTTGAATTGCCGCTTTATCGCCTTCTACAACCGCTTGAGCGTTATTAATGGCATCTTGATCAGATTGCAGCGTCGCTTGAGAAACTTTGCTATTGGCGGTGTACTGCTGCGCTTGATCTTGGCTGATGGCCCCTTGACGATACAAATTGTTGTAGCGAGTTTGCTGAGCTTGAGCGAACTGTGCCGTCGCTTGATCTTTGGCGAGCACGGCTTGCGCTTGTCTGACGGCTCCGAGATCTTTATTAAGCGTCGCTTGCGCTTGCTGAACTTGGGCTTGGTCTTTGGCAACCACGCTTTGCGCTTGAGAAATTGCGGCAAGCTGCGTGCGATCGTCGAGCGTAAACAAAAGCTGCCCTTTCTTTACGTCTTGCCCTTTTTGGAAAAATACCCCGGTAATGCGTCCGCTTGCTTGCGGCGTCACCGATACCGTGGAATTCGCTTGCACGTTGCCGATCGCGCTAATTTGCACCGGAACCGTTTTTTGGCTCGCCGTTGCCACCCTCACAGGCGTCACCTGCTGACGAGCATTGCGGGCGGCGGATTTGTCGGGCTTAGCGGCAATCGATCGCATTCCCACCACGCCCAATCCACCAAGCAACAGCACGCCGCCAAGAAATAAGCCAATTCGCCGCTTTGATAAAACGGTTGGCACCGATTGGCTGCTTTGTGGTTGATCAGAAACAGGATTCGGAGCGTGATCCGGCTTTTCATTAGAAACTTCGTTAACCATAAAACCCTCTACATTTGCTGGAAGTCGATCCTGAACTTCTCAGAAGCGTGCTGAAACGGCCAATCTAGCCTTTTTGTCCAGATCCTTCAGGACGCGAATAGGCATTCTTGAGAATCGTCTGAATCTTGGTTTTTTGATCTGCCGTCAAATTAATTTCTTTTAGCGCTTGCCGCATTTTTTCACCGCTCTGCACTTTCGTTTGAAGCTGCTGCTTTTGCTCTGGCGTTAAAACGGCTTCAACCTGTTTGCGAATTTCCTCGCGTTTTTGCGCCCGTGCTGCTTGATCCGGTGCAGGAGCATTGTTTGGCTGTGCCGAAGCTGTGTCGGGTTGCGGTGCTTGAGCCGAGTTAGATTGACCACACGCCGACACGCCGATCGTTAATGCACTGGCCAGCAACAGAGCCGCAATGGTTTGCTTTTTCATAAAACTCACCTTCTTTGTGTTCGCTTATCTTAATCAAAGGAACTCGATCGCTACATCAGACAGGATTCCTAACCTCACTGGTCAAAAACTACTCAACGAGTGTGACTTTTTTCCTAGTTTGTACGATTAAAATCCAGTCGATTCGACTCTATGATCTCAGCCCTGATTTTGTTAAACCATAAGTATGCTTTCCAAAGCCCGTCATGCTCTCACCCAAAGGGGGCTGCTATGTTGTTTGACACCTCGATCGCTTCTAAAATCAGGTCAGTTCCTTCTCTACCGCTCCAGTTCCTGATGGGAAAGAGTTCTATGATTCGGCTGACCTATCCATCGTTTCGATTGCTGCTGTATTTAGAATGGCTGCTGCTGGCAACGGCCGTGCTGATGGAAGTGCTGCATCTTTACCATGCGCCGATCGCGCTAATCTGGCGATTAGGAGCGATCGCGGTTTTTGGCGTGCTCGGTCTGCGGTTGCCCACGGTGCGCCTGAGTTCAAAAATTGCTTTTACAGCGCTAGAGTTTGGCTTAATTCTGCTCCCCGTGATGCAGGAAGGATTGACGAGCCGATCAAACTTTTTGCTGTTTCTGGTTTTGCTGTTGCGCAGTTGTTTGATTTTTCGGCAACCCGGACAAGTGATCGTTTTGAGCTTAGCAATGCTGTCTTACGGGTCGCTGCTGATGTCTAGACCGATCGTGCCGGATAAATATGCTTCAATGGTTTGGGAATCTCGATTAAGTAATGTGTTGCTGTTTAGCTTGACGCTGGTGTTTGCGTTGCTGTTAATTAATGCGTTGATTGCTGAGCGCCAAAGTCGCGAACAGCTTGAAACCACCCACGATCAGTTAGCAACAACGTTAGAGCAATTGCGCCATTATGCGTTGCGCATTGAAGATCAAGCCACGCTGCAAGAACGCAACCGCATCGCCCGCGAAATTCACGACGGTCTCGGACACACGCTTGCCGCGCAAACTATTCAAATGAACAATGCGCTAGTGTTTTGGCAATCTGACCAAGAAAAAGCATTGGCATTTCTTAAACAAGCCAAGCAGCTTGGCTCAGATGCACTGCTCGAAATTCGGAAATCGGTTTCGGTGCTGCGATCGAATCCGTTGCAAGGTCGATCGCTTGATACGGCGATCGAGGTGCTGCTGCAAAACTTTCAGCAGATGACCGGAATAAGGGTTTCTCAATCGATCGAGTTGCCAACGCCGCTTGCGCCCGATGTGAATACGACGCTGTATCGCATTGTGCAAGAATCGCTGACCAACATTCACAAGCACGCTGATTCTACTCAGGTGAGTGTAGGATTGCATCAGCACGGCGGACAAACGTATTTGTCGATCGACGATAACGGCAAAGGATTTAATCCAACCCAAAACACAACCGGATTTGGGCTGCAAGGAATGCGAGAGCGAGCAATCGCGCTTGGCGGACAGTTTTCGATCGCGAGTCAGCCCGGTCAAGGTTGCCGCGTTTTCGTTGCGTTACCCGGTTCAAAACTGCCATGATTCGGATTTTGCTTGTCGATGATCAGCACATTATTCGCCAGGGTCTCAAGAGCCTGTTAGAGTCGAATGCTGACATGCAGGTGATCGGCGAAGCGGAAAACGGACAGCGTGCGATCGAGCAAATTCCAGCGTTGCAGCCGGATATTGTATTAATGGATATTCGGATGCCGATTATGGACGGCGTTGCAGCAACCGGGGCGATCGCTCAGCAGTATCCAAATACGAAAGTTTTGGTTTTAACCACGTTTGACGATGATGAATACGTGTCGCAAGCAATGCGGCTGGGTGCAAAAGGGTATTTGCTCAAAGACACAGAACCCGATGAATTAGCGCTGGCGATCCGATCGATCCACAAAGGACACACGCAGTTGGGGCCGGGATTGTTTGAAAAAGCGATAATGACGCCCCCGCCTGCCCCGGTTGCGGCTTCTCCGCCCGAACTCGCGCAGCTTACACCCAGAGAACTCGAAGTTCTGCGATTGATCGCTTCGGGAGCGAATAACCGGGAAATTGCTCAAGCGTTGTTTTTGTCAGAAAACACAGTGAAGAATTATGTAACGAACATTTTGAGTCGGCTGAATTTGCGCGATCGAACTCAGGCGGCTTTACTGGCTCATTCTTTGTTTCATTCATAGCGCGTTGAACACAGCAAGTTCTAGAGCCTGTTTTAACCCTCTGTGCTGCGTTTCCAGTCCGCCCGCGAATTTAAAGGTTGACGGGGCAGTGAGTCTGCTTTAGCAGACTTTGCCCACTAGCCCGAATTCATTTGCAAACGATCGTCAATGCGGTTAGCCTTCTGATATCGAAAGCGTTGCTTGAAGCATCATAAAATATCAACAAACGTGCGTTCCACTTGGCGAAAATAGTGCAGCCCTGTGAGAAACAACACGAGCACCAACACGATCGATAATGCAAACCCGATCGGCTCGATCGTCGCGTTTCTGCCTAAAATTGCCCAGCGAAATCCATCGATCACACTCACCATTGGATTGAGCGAATACAAAAGACGCCATTCTTGCGGGACAACGCTTGTTTGAAACCCGACCGGAGAAATGTACAACCCAAACTGCATAATAAACGGCACAATGTAGCGCAAATCACGATACTTGACGTTGAGCGCGGCAAGCCATAACCCCGCCCCGGTTGCGGCAGCAATCGCGATCGCGACAAACAACGGCAGCGTCAAAATCCGCCAGCTCGGAACAAAATTGTACCAAGCCATCAAGCCAAGCAAAATCATGCCCGCGATCATAAAATCCACAAAGCTGACGGCAACCGACGCGATCGGCACGATCAAGCGCGGAAAATAAACCTTTGACAGTAAGTTCGAGTTGCCTAACAAGCTATTGCTACAGTCTCCGAGCGCACTAGAGAAAAACTGCCAGGGCAACATGCCGCTATACACCAAAATTGGGTAAGGAACGCCGTTTGAGGGCAGTTTTGCAACGCCGCTAAAAATCACCGTAAAAACCACCATTGTCAGAAAGGGTCGCAGCAATGCCCACGCTAATCCCAGCGCAGTTTGCTTATAGCGCACAAGCAAATCGCGCCAGGCCAAAAAGTAAAGCAATTCTCGATAGCGCCACAAATCGCGCCAGTATTGCTGTTTAGCGCTTCCGGCGGTGATAATTAATTCGGTGTTAGAGGGGCTACCCATGTTTATGAAATCCAAAAAGATCGAGTGTGCCAATGGTCTTTTAATACAATTTCTTAACGTTAGAATCAGGAGAAATTGAGAAAGGTTAGAGTGGAGCCTCAAGAACCAGGTTAGTGCGT
Source organism: uncultured bacterium (assembly GCA_964250455.1). Taxonomy (GTDB): domain Bacteria; phylum Cyanobacteriota; class Cyanobacteriia; order Leptolyngbyales; family Leptolyngbyaceae; genus CAXUFL01. The sequence continues at coordinate 56,363 of CAXUFL010000008.1, read as the reverse complement.
TTACCTGAGCTTTATATTTTGACCGTCAAGGCAACTTGAAAGCGAAGTTCGATCGTTGTCCGTTTTGGTTCGGAAAGCATTGAGCGAGTTTGCCTCTGTACACGCTGCGCGATCGTGATTTGAGTTTGTAGTACAGGTTTCAGTACGGTTACGGAATTCAAGCATTGAGAAACGGCGTTTCACAAAACGCTTTATTGAAATATTGCAGATTCAGCGCTGGTGTGAAGCGCTCGATTTGTTGCACTTTAAATCGCTCAGGGTGATGTTACGCGAGTGACGGCTCATCGCTGCATTGTCTACCGTGCAGCGATCGCTTCTTCATCTGCATGATTGCTCAACTGTCACCATTGGAGCTATTTTCCTATGCATTTTTCCAGCCTGATTCCCCGGTTTGCGTTAGCGATCGCGTCGGCAACGTTGGCGATCAGCGCTTCGGTTGAAGCGGCTCACGCTTTTACCTTTACCGAAACGCCCGGAGATGCCTCAAATAACATTGCTACGCCTACCGTGATTTCAGATCCGGCAGTGTATTTTCCGGGTACTAACACGATTACGGGTTCGCTAGTGGCGTCAGATTTGTTTGATTATTTTCAAATTACGTTGCCGCCGCCGGGTGCGATCGATGGCGGCGTAACGACGTTCCGTTCTCACGGTTCGGGTAGACCTCTGATCGAATTGTTTACGTCAAGTGGCACTTCGATTGCAACCGGAATTGCCAATACGATCGGCAGTGAGATTCGGTTAACGTCTGGCTTAGCGGCGGGAAATTATATTCTCGGCGTGAGTCGGCTAGATCCCGGACTTGCGGTTTCACAATATACGGTGACGGCAACGCTGGCTCCGGTGCCTGAACCGCTCACGCTGTTAGGATCTGCGGCAGCGCTCGGCGTCGGTGCGCTGATGCAGCGTAAGCAATCAAATCGGCGATCGCTTGTGCAAAAAGTGAACTAGCTCTTAACCCAGCATCCTTTGTTCGTGCATAAGACTGGGTTTCGGCTGCGCTCAACCCGCGCCTCTCGTGAGTTGAGCGCAGCCGAGAGGCTTTCCAGATTCACAATTGAAGCCTTGCTATCAAACAATCGATCGCCGCAGGGTCGATCGCACTGTTCTACCTGCTTGTGGCAATTTCTGTTAATTTCTTCAACAGATTCGCTTTGATTGGCTGAAATTCGGTAACATAAGCTACAGAAATTGATTTTGCATCTCGGCTAACGCTGCGTTTTCGTTATTCTTCTGCCGAGTGCAACGCTGCGCTAAAAGGATCGAATTATGCTGTTTCAATCAGAGCCTCAAACCTGTCAATTGCTGCCGTCTACGCTTGATTCAACGGCGTTTGTTCGGGAAGCACTCAGGGCAACCGCCCAGAAAGCACGCCAATTTTCGCCGTCAACGTGGGTCAAGCTGCGTCAGCCTTTAACGGCCTACAGCTTTGATGAAGCTTGGTTACTGTGTGAATGCGACGATCGTCATTGGCTGGCTTGGGTGCCCGATTACGGTGAAGTGTTACTGTCGATCGACGATTTTGCAGACTAACGCGACTTTTTGCACCCTGTCTAAAAGCCATTGCAAATTTAGTTGAGATGAATAAAATTATGGCTTTATTCATCTCAACATTTGTTGAATAATTTTATACAAAATTTACTAAGCTACTACTTAGAGTCACGTAAGTAAAACTATTATAAAATCCGACTCAATCGTAGATATTTTTCTTGTAGCGTCAGCGTTTGAACCCTTCGAGTCGTCGTGTCAAACTGGCTTCACATAAACCGAATTATTGCTTCAAGAAATCTTGTTATAACGAACAGCAAATCTCCGTAGATTCACTCAATATACAAATAGAAACTCATAGTAACTTTAATGCCATCCCGCTCCGAAGATTTGGTTTCGATGGCATTGATTTTCAATCACGATCGCCTCTTTGATTCAAAAAGAGGGGAATCAATTCGCAATCTGGCGGAAACATGTCAGCGCTTTAGCGCCTTTCAAAAGGGTTGAATGGCTTAATAATCCATCTCAAGTTTCTGAAGCGTTTGTGTTTCTACATCCCTTATTCTTCACTATGGCAACGATGAACTTCTCTTTTAGATTCTTTCTCGCTGGGCTATGGCTCACTTCGATCGTTGCATTCACGATCGTACCCGACCATCGATGCGCAGGCTCGTTTGATCCCGCTCCTGGCTCTGGCGCACCTAGCGGAACCGTAGGAGGCGGTGCACGATCGAGGACACTGAGCTAAGTATCGCTTAATTTATCGCCTGTCGTTAAGCCAATTAACGCCACTAACTTTGCTGCAAACAGAGTCATTACGCCCGACTTGCTAGACAATGCCCTTCGGACTGTCTTAAAGTTGCTAATGATGAAAAGCAGCATCTAGGGTACTGCACCGCTTGATGGCAAGGTGGCGACTACAAATTCGAGAATGGGCCTGGATCGCCGTTGGCACGATCGCGGCGACTGGTGCTGTGTTTTGCGTACAGCTTACGGGTTCGCTGCAACTGCTAGAACTGTCGATGCTTGATCAAGGATTTCGCTGGCGACCGAGTGAATCTATCGACGATCGCATTGTGTTAGTGACCGTGCGCGAGTCAGATCTCACGCTGATTGGGCAATACCCGCTTTCTGACGAAATTTTGGCAACGCTGCTCAAAAAAATTCGCCAACAGCAGCCGCGTGTGATCGGGTTAGATTTGTATCGCAACTTGCCCATTCCACCGGGGCATGAAGCGCTGCGTCAAGTGTACGCAACGACCCCAAACTTGATCGGCATTGAAAAAACGTTGAGCACAACCACCACTCCATCGGTCGAGCCGCCGTTGATTTTGCGCGATCGCAATCAAGTGTCCGCTAGTGATTTAGTGCTCGATTCCGATGGGCGGCTGCGTCGAAGTTTGCTGTCGCTGCGGGTTAGCTCGGCCGATAATTCCCAGGAGCGCACGATCGACACGTTGGGAACTCGCTTGGCGTTAGAGTATCTCAAACTTGAAAACATCACGCCTAAAAAACGCAGTCACGATGCGTATCAACTCGGTCGCGCCCGCTTGATTCCCCTGAGTCGGAATGCCGGAGGCTACGTTCACGGGGATATTGGTGGATTTCAAATTCTCTCGAATTTTCGGAATTTACAGCGCAAATTTGCCTCGGTGTCGATCACCGACATTTTGCAAGGCAGCATTCCAAGTCAAGTCTTTCGCGATCGCATTGTGTTGATTGGTTCTACTGCCGATAGTCTCAACGATCGCTTTTTCACGCCGTACACGATCAATTTGCAGTCGGTTTCAGCAGGTGTTGAAATTCATGCTGATTTAGCCAGTCAATTAATTAGCGCCGCGATCGACGGCAGACCGCTTTTGAGCGGTGCGCCAGAGTCGATCAAACTTAGCGTGATTTTTGTTTGCGCTGGTCTTGGAACGCTGGTGGGATGGCGGGTGCGATCGTCAAGGCGGGCGATCGCGTTTGCCTTACTGATTGTGATTGGCGTTGCGATCGGCGGATACAGCTTATTTTTGATCGGGTGGTGGTTGCCGATTGTGGCACCGATTTTCGGATTGGCGATCGCGGCTTGTGGCTCCCGCAGCTATTTGATTTGGAGAACGTTGCAGCGATCGCATCAAGCGTTACAGCGCTATGCAGAAACGCTCGAACATAAAGTGCAGGCACGCACTCAAGCGCTGATGCAGCAAAATCAAATTCTGGCTCAAACTACGCAAGAAGCGCAAGCGGCTAATCGAGCCAAGAGTGCATTTCTCGCAAATGTGAATCACGAACTGCGCACGCCGTTATCGATTATTCTTAGCACCAGCGAACTATTGAGCTATGACAGAACGCTCAATCTTAAACAAAAAGAGCGCTTAGCGACGATTAATCACAGCGTGCAGCATTTGCTGGATTTGATTAACAACGTGTTGGAGTTAGCCAAACTCGAAGCCGATGCCGAAACCATTAACGTTGAGCCAGTTTATGTGCCCGATTTGCTCCAAAACATTGTGGAAATGCTGTATCCAGAAGCCGCCGAAAAAGGGTTATTGTTGTGTATCGATGATTTGACAACGTTAAGCGCAACCGGGAATGCTGAGGTTTTTGGTTTGATTCAAACCGATGAACGTAAACTGCGCCAGGTTTTGATTAATTTGCTCAACAATGCGATTAAATTCACGCAGCAAGGCTCGATCGTGCTTCGGCTGATGTGGTTGCCAGAATCTTCGAGATTGGCTTTTGAGATTGAAGATACGGGCGTGGGCATTGCCGCCTACGAGATTCAATCGCTATTTAAGGCGTTTGCGCAAACCGAAGCGGGACGCAAATCTGGAAAAGGTACCGGATTGGGCTTGTCGATTAGTCAGCAGTATGTTCGGCTGCTGGGTGGAGAATTGCAGGTACACAGTACGATCGGGGTTGGAACGCGCTTTTGGTTTGATTTGCCGATTTATCCAAGCTGCCCGTTGAAAGATGATCCGGTTAGGATCGACGCGATCGCGTCGAATCCAGCCGAGTTAGGTTGTGATTTTCACAATGGCTTTGGTGGTGCAATTGGCACCGATTACCCGCAAGAGGGAGCCACAACCCGTTGCAGTGAAGGAACTGCTTTGCAGGATTCTGAAGAAACGGTGCGTTAGTTTAACCTGGGTTTAGGATTCCCAATGGCTTCAATCCCTTTGATGATTGAATTAGCGGGTTGTTGCACGAAACGCGGGCGCGGCTACACGGACAAAACCCGCCCCCTGCGGGTTAGGAGCGAATGGTCAAGTCCCCGCAGGGGCTAGGCGCGGTTCAAACCGCGCCCGCGTTTATAAATTAACCCGAACTCACGTTAATTTAGTTTTTGCATCGATTTAATGTCGATCGCGTCCTAAATCATAAATCACTTTCTCAATACACCAATCGATTGATCGCTCTGGATGGTGGCGCTTCACCTGAGCGACCAGCCGATTTGCAGCTTGAGCATCGTCGTGTAAAAGCCGCAGAAGTTCACGCTGAAGTTTGCGATTTGCCTGGTTGAAATTAATCGAAGTCGATTCGGAGAACCGAGACCGCGATCGCATAGCGAGATCTGCTTTAGCCGATCGATTGAGTGAGGATGACGATCGGCTCGATCGCCAACTTGCGTACCCGCTTAAGCCCACAATTCCAATACCTGCCGCCCCAATTCCCCAACCCACAGCGTTACGGAAATCTGGCTCAACGTCTTGAACCGGATCGACTTGTGCAGAATACGGTGATTCAGCGCGGAGCGGATTGGTTAAAGCAAACTGGAGTGCAAACACGCTTCCAACAACTGCAAGCGCTTGAGACGATCGTTTGAGCATGGTTTGAAGCGAAGAATAAGACATCACAAAGTGTCGAATAATTTGTCTTATTTCTATTGTGGTCGCAAATTATGACACAATCCTGTCAAATCGATTGTTCTTGTTGAATTCTTTGCATACTTTTCTGTACTGATTCGGTTATCCGAATCAGTAGCAAATTCTTCTTCTTAGCAATCTAGATCCTACTTCGCGGGTTGGCTTAGTGCTCGTACTTCAGCGATCGAGAGTCCTAAAGCTTGACTAACCGCAATTTCAACTCGATCGTGATCAATAGCTGGAACTTCTAGCGTGAATGTTTGAAGCGCGGCAGACGTTGTATTAACAATTACCGTTGATGATCGAGTTCCAGTTTTAATCGTAATCGCCGTAATGCTACCGACGTATTGTTTTTTCGGTAATGGATTAAATTGAACTGTTTCAGGTTTCTCGATCGACGTTTGAAGCTGTCGATCGCTGATCCAACCGCTTCCCGCCCAAAATAGCAGCCCCACGATCGGCAACGGCAACCAAAATTCAAGCCCCAAGCTGTTTAGTAACGATCGCCGCATTGCTGATTACACTAAAACAAAGAATCCTAACGTGTATGCTCATTCTACTCGTTGAAGACGATCCGATTCAGTTAGAAGCATTGCAGGCCGCGTTGACTAAAGCAGGGCATTTAGTAGACGCGATCGCCGAGGGTGAAACGGCGCAATCGATCATGCTGGAAAAAGACTACGACTTATTAATTCTCGATTGGATGCTGCCTAAAATAAGCGGAATTGCTCTAGCTCAGCAGTTTCGCCAAGCGGGAAAAATGGCTCCGATCTTGATGCTGACGGCAAAAGACACCACGATCGATAAAGTCACTGGACTCGATGCCGGAGCCGATGATTACTTAGTCAAACCCGTGGATGTAATCGAGCTTTTAGCGCGGGTGCGAGCGTTGAGGCGTCGATCGCCGCAGTGGCAAGGCAACACGCTGACGGTTGGCGATTTGCAGTTGCACCTCGAAACGCTGATTCTAGAGCGCAACGGCATCAGCGTGAATCTATCCGGGCGAGAATTTCATCTGCTTGAATACCTGATGCGCCATCCAAATCAAGTGATTTCGCACGATCGACTAGAGCAAGCCTTGTGGAGTTGGGGCACTCAACCCGAAAGTAATGCCGTGACAACGCTAGTGCGGCGATTGCGTCAGCGTCTAGAAGTGGTGAACGCAAAAAACTGGCTTGAAACGATTTACGGCATCGGCTATCGCTTGCACCCGTTGAACTGATTGTGAGCCACAATAGCAGCATGTTCGATCGTAGTCGGCGCAATTTGGCGTATTGGTTTACGCTATCGATGGGCAGCATTCTAGTGCTGTTTACCAGCGTGGGATATTGGTTTGCAGTCCGCGAACAAATCCGCAGCTTTGATCAAAATCTGCTCAAACGAACGCAGGCAATTCTGGAAAATCGTCGCTTTTCTTCGATGCAACCCGCAATGCCACCGCCGGGAACGCTGGAGTTTTCTTATGTGCGTTGGTACAGTCCAGCGCGAAAATTACTTCAAGCGATCGATTCTGATGCACCTGAAACCTTGAATCAAGTCCCCGGATGGACAACGATTAGCGCTGATAAAACTGATGCTTCACTTCGACAGTTAACCGTTCCTGTACAGCAAGGCGATCGATTAATCGGCTATTTGCAGGTCGCGGTTCCCCTAGCACCGTTGCAAGCAAGTTTACATCAAGCGCAACTGTTTCTCAGCATTAGCTTACCGATTACGTTAGGAATTATTGGTACGGTGGGCTGGTACCTTGCGGGCGTTGCGCTCAAGCCGTCGCGTCGTGCTTATGATCAGTTGCAGCGCTTTACAGCAGACGCTTCGCACGAGTTACGCACGCCAGTTGCAGGCATTTTGAGCCAAGCTCAAGTTGCATTAATGCCCCCAGAAGAAATTGAGGAAATGCGATCGCGCCTTTATCAGATTGTGACGGCGGCACAGTCGATGCGATCGCTGATCGATCAACTCCTCTTTCTGTCGCGACAAGACCGCCCTCTCAATCTAGAATCGCTCGATGCGATCGATTTAGTCGCGTTGGTGCAATCGATTGTCGATGAATTGATGCCGAGTGCGATCAGACAATCGATTGAGATCCGGGTGCAATCGTCTAAATCGATGATTTTGATCAAAGCCGATCGCGATTTAATCAAGCAAGCGATCGTCAATTTAGTTAGCAATGCATTGAAATACACGTCTGCGGGTGGCAGCGTTGAAATTCATTCGTTTACGCAAGCCACTCGTGCGGTTGTTGAAGTGCGCGATACCGGAATCGGCATTCCTGAAGCGGATCTACCGCATGTGTTTGAGCGGTTTTATCGGGTAGATACAATGCGGACGCGAGAAACAGGGGGCTTTGGGTTGGGACTGGCGATCGCGAAACAAATTATCGAAGCGCATCGCGGACGAATCACCGTAGCCAGCAAGCTCGGTTATGGTTCAACGTTTCGCCTTGAATTGCCAATAACGACACAGAATACAGCCAACTGACATTTTCTTGTCATATTTGAGTGCCACACTGATAAATATCACCGATACGCAGATTAATCTATTTGGTTTTGCAATATCAAGATGTGAGAAAACTGCTTGTATCAGCAGTAATTCAGCGTGTTTAAGTTGGCAGATTCTTACTATTCTCTGCGGCTCAGTTCTATTAATTTTCTCGATCGCTGCGGTGTTAATCGCGTGAAGAAAGTAATGTCTCGTTCCTTATAGCAATCCTTTGATTTTTGTGTTGCCAATCATGAAAAAGCTGTTGACTTCTTTATCGCTTGTTTCCCTCGGTGCGGCAGCAACCGTTGCCGGAACTCAAATCAATCCCGCGCAGATTATTCAACCTGATTCTGCTTCTGCCCAAGTTCCCGCCCTTACCACCGATCCGAATGCAAACTTTATTTCGGCGGCGGTCGATCGTACGGGCGGCGCAGTGGTGCGAATTAATTCCGCAAAAGTGTCTGATAGCGGCAGAAGTGCTTACGGAACGGGTTCTGGCTTTATTATTCGATCGAACGGCGTGATTCTCACCAACGCTCACGTTGTTGATGGTGCCGATCGCGTAACCGTAACGCTAAAAGACGGGCGTGAATTCTCTGGTCGGGTGTTGGGTGAAGATCGCCAAGCCGATGTCGCCGTTGTGCAAATTCAAGCGTCGAATCTACCCACGGTATCTTTAGGCAATTCCGATCAGCTTAAACCGGGAGAATGGGCGATCGCGATTGGAAATCCGCTTGGTTTAGATAATACCGTGACCGTGGGCATTATTAGCAGTGCCGATCGATCGGGTCGTGCGTTTGGTGCGCCTAACGGACAAGGTTATATCCAAACCGATGCGGCGATTAATCCGGGTAATTCGGGCGGCCCATTGCTTAACGGTCGTGGACAGGTGATCGGCATGAATACCGCTATTATTCGCGGGGCGCAAGGCATCGGATTTGCGATTCCGATTAATCGTGCTCAGCAAATCGCAAATCGGTTGATTGCTCAAGCACAGGGCAATCCGTTTGCAGCCCTCTTTTAGTTGAAGTTTTAAGTGCTGGATATGCTCACCCAAGCTCCGGGTGAGCTTTTTTAGGTTGGAGCGGATTGCCGCGCCAGCTAGACGGTTGCTTGCGTTCTTGCTCAAATCTACACGTTGTCAATCCGCTTAATTTATAATTTAGTCCTACTGTGATAGAGGATTAATACTTTGCCGAATGTAGCGCAGGCAGTAGCTTGCACCGATGTTTGTTGCAGATTGACAAGATTCTACATTCCTATCTACCTTGTGAGAATAGACGGACGATCGAATAACCTTATTGTGATTGCTGGTAACGAAATTATTATTGAAATTAATCAAACTGGAAAATGGGAGTTTGTTCGATGAAGCCAGAGTTTGAACAAATGAATCTCAAAGATTTAGAGGTCTACGTTCTTTCTCATTTTGAGGATCAAGAAGCCTTTTATACGTTCATCGATCGCTGTAAAGCTTCTAAATCAAACTCGATCGTTTATCCGTCTCCCACAACCCCAGAAGGACAGGCATTAACGGAAAAAGCGATCAGAGAGCGTTTAGGCATCCAAGACGACGACAAAAAAAATGAGTGAGCCGAAACCCACCCATTCAGTGTTTTAGAAGTTGCCGTGGTTTTCGTTGGCGGCTTTGAGTCGATCGATTACCGCTCCAACATCGATTGCGCCCAACTCCCCAGAAGCACGAGTCCGAATACTAATCGAATTCGATTCGACTTCTTTAGCACCGACGATCGCCATAATCGGAATTTTCTCTTTTTCGGCGTTGCGAATTTGCTTACCCAATCGTTCGCCGCTTAAATCGACTTTGGCACGAATCCCGATCGCGTTCATTTGCACGACGATATCTTTTGCAAACGGCAAAAATTCATCGCTCACGGGAAGCAATCGAATTTGCTCAGGCGCAAGCCACACGGGAAAATCGCCCTCATATTCTTCGATCAAAATTCCGATCAGTCGCTCTAATGATCCAAATGGCGCACGGTGAATCATAATCGGACGTTTGCGCGTGCCGTCTTCAGCCACGTATTCAAGCTCAAAGCGTTCGGGTAAGTTGTAATCAACTTGAACGGTTCCAAGCTGCCATTCGCGATCGAGCGCATCTTGGAAAATAAAATCGAGTTTCGGGCCGTAAAACGCCGCTTCTCCGATGCCCTCAAAGTGCGGTAGTCCAAGCGTTTCAACCGCTCGTCGAATCGCGCTTTGAGATTTTTCCCAAGCTTCATTCGATCCAATGTATTTATCGGATTCGGGATCTCGAAAACTTAATCGAGCGCGGAAATTCTTCAGTTGCAAACTCTTAAATACCGACAGAATTAAGTCTGTTACTTTCAGAAACTCGTCATCAAGCTGTTCCGGCGTCACAAACAAGTGAGAATCATCGACCGTAAAGCCACGCACGCGAGTTAAACCGCCTAATTCACCGGATTGCTCGTAGCGGTAAACCGTGCCAAACTCCGCTAAGCGCATTGGCAGTTCGCGGTACGATCGCAACTCACTCTTATAAATCTGAATGTGAAACGGGCAGTTCATCGGCTTTAAGACAAAGCCTTGTTCCTGTTGTTTGGCTTCCTCATCGTCCGCCATCATCGGGAACATATCTTCGTTGTACTTCTGCCAGTGTCCAGAAGTTTTGAACAAATCAACCCGAGCAATATGCGGCGTCACAACCGGAAGATAACCGCGCTTAAGCTGTTCTTGTTTTAAGAAGTCTTCGAGCGTCGATCGCAGCACGGTTCCTTTTGGCGTCCATAGTGGCAGTCCGGGGCCGACTAAATCCGAAAAAATAAATAATCCTAGCTCTTTACCCAGCTTGCGGTGATCGCGCTTTAGAGCTTCTTCTTTGCGACGTTTGTACTCGGCTAACTGGTCTGGAGTTTCCCACGCTGTCGCATAAATTCGTTGCAGTTGTGCTTTGGTTTCATCGCCGCGCCAATACGCACCCGCAACCGATTCAAGCTCGATCGCGTCTGGGTTTAATTCTGCGGTGTTTTCGATATGCGGGCCGCCGCACAAATCCCACCACTGATCGCCCAAGTGATAAATCGTGATCGGTTCTGATTTAATGTCGTGCAGAATTTCGAGCTTGTACGGCTCATCGATCGCTTTGATGCGCTGTTCAGCTTCTTCGCGGCTGACTTCTTCGCGAACTACAGGCAGTTTGCGCTTGATGATTTTCGTCATCTCTTTTTTGATTGCCTTAAGATCCTTTTCGGTAAACGGCTCCGGGCTATCAAAATCGTAATAAAAGCCGTTTTCAATCCACGGACCGATCGTCACCTGCGCTTTGGGAAACAGTTTTTGCACGGCCATCGCCATTACATGCGAAGCGGTGTGACGAATTTTTTGCAGCGTCACCGATTCACTGGTTTTCGGTAAGTGGATTTTTTCTGGCTCGTTAGGATCAACAGACATGAATCTAAAAAATGAGGGACGTAAGCGTTCTGTTCATCTATCTTACCGATCCTGTGCGAAATCTGACTGTTTCAAGCTAAGATGAATGGGAGTTACGAAATGTAACGAACATTAGGATTTTCTGACAAATAATAAGCGTTGTTTACCCTTCATGTTTAACTCGAACCTACCTGAACCGGATCTGCTTAAGACCGTTCTAGAGCCGTTGCTTGATGATTTTCAGTACTGGTTTTCGCGATCGCGCTCGCTTCTCGAAACCGAAGAAATTGCCTTTCTCGGAACCGAGCAGCAAGCCAACCTCCTAGCGAGAGTCATTCAAGCACAACAAGAAGTTGGAGCGGTTCAGTCTTTAATAAACGCGACTGGCGGACAAGCAGGCGTTGATACTTCGGTTCTCATGGTTTGGCATCAGTTGGTGACAGAATGCTGGCAAGTGAGTATGCGCTTTCGGACAGAGAAACCGCAAGCCTAAACGCTGATCCCCAAGTCTCTCTCAGAAAGGATGTCGCGATCGAGAAAAATCTGAGAGAATAGACTCAAAGAAAACAGAACTTCTCATAATTCTCTGCAACGATTAGTTATCGACGCTCAGAATTTCTTAAAATGAAGTCCCCCTTTATTAACGTGGTTTGGCGAGAGGCGTATGCTGCTGCACCTGCTTTACATTTTGGCATTCACGGTTATTGCGTTTCTGGCGGTTGGTAATTTGATTCGCAACATCATGACGCTAGGCCTTGAGTCGCAGCGCCAATCCGCTCCGATGCGCGGTGATTCTGCTTATCGATCGCGATCGTCGGCTCCTCACCCCGAACTGCTCGACGAAGATGGCAGAATGATCAATGAACCGTTGCTGGTTATGCGATCGATGACCGTTGAAGATGCCCGCGAACAGTTAGATGCGATTTACAAATCGTCGCCGGGTGGGGAATCCACACCGCAAGACGACGACTAGATTTGAAAGCTTCAAGACATAATAATTAGCAAAGGCGCGGATTGATTCGCGTCTTTTGTTTTCTTATGCATTAATTTTATGAGCACGCCTACTGATAACAATAAGTTTGCTTGGATTAACCAAGCTCGCGACGCAGTTGGAAGCAGACTTCCTAAACCATTACCCGTTGAGCAAGTTACCGGATCGCTGCTGCGCTGGTTTAGCGTCGATGAAACGCGCATTGCTGAAATCTTAAAGCAAGTTCGATCGGAGTTGCCCACAACCGAAGCGCTGCTAGTGGGAAAACCGCAAACCGGAAAAAGCTCGATCGTGCGCGGCTTAACGGGTGTTTCAGCCGATATTATCGGTCAAGGATTTCGCCCGCACACACAATACACCGAGCGCTACAGCTATCCCACTGACGATTTACCGCTTTTGATTTTTACCGATACCGTTGGCTTAGGCGATGGCACTCAAGAAACGTCTGAAGTGATTCGAGAATTAATCGGTGAACTGCAACCCGAAACACAAAACAAAAGCGCGAAAGTTTTAATTCTCACCGTTAAGATTAACGATTTTGCCACCGATACGCTGAGACAAATTGCCAAACGAATTCGAGAGCAGCATCCGGAAGTTCCTTGTCTGTTAGCCGTAACGTGTTTGCATGAGATTTACCCAACAGGTTTAAACGACCACCCGACTTATCCGCCGAGCGTTGAAGATCTCGATCGTGCCTTCGCCCAAATCAAAAAAGATTTTAACGGATTGTTCGATCGTGCTGTCTTAATCGATTTCACGCTCGAAGAAGATGAATTCAATTCGATGTTTTACGGTCTTGAAGCGCTCGTCGATGCTTTATCAGATTTGCTGCCCGAAGCAGAAGCGCGATCGATTTCCGAATTATTAACCGAACGAGACGCGGGAAAACAAATCAGCGATCTTTACCGCGATGCCGCACGCCGCTACATTCTGCCGTTCTCGATTATGGCAGGCGCAGTTGCCGCAATTCCGTTACCGTTAGCCACAATGCCCGTTTTGACAGCATTACAGGGATCAATGGTGGGGGCATTAGGGCAGCTTTACGGGCAAACGTTGACGCCACAGCAAGCGGGCGGAGTCGTGAGCGCGATCGCGGGGGGATTTGTGGCGCAAGCGATCGGGCGAGAACTGATCAAGTTTATTCCCGGTTTTGGCAGTGTGATTGCGGCATCGTGGGCGAGTGCTTACACTTGGTCGTTAGGTGAAGCGGCTTGTGTGTATTTTGGCGATTTAATCGGCGGTAAGAAACCTGATCCAAAGCGAATTCAATCAGCAATGCGGGAATCCTTTAAAGAAGCAAAAGAGCGCTTCAAACGGAAAGAATAGTGAAACTATTTCTTAAAACTCTCATTTTTACAATAGCGTCGATCGGGGTAGCGTTTTTTCTGTTGGTGCTTTGGGCTTATGCTCCCTATTATTTACCTTCTTGGATGAAGTATTGGCTTGTTGCAACGGCAAAGACTTCAAATAATCAAGCGTTTTGCATTATTAAAGAAATTGAAGAGGAACAAGACGTTATGTCCCTTTACTCAAAGAAACCTGGTATAGGGTGGGAAGGTAATTACCTTATCAATTCAAAGGCTGCTGCTGGAGCGATAGGCAAGCTAGAAATTCAAGCTGATGAATCTAGAAGAAAGGTTATTGTGATGAGAAACAGTACGCTCTTCAAAGAATTCAGTTTTCCAGATAGGCAAATTAGTAGTAGAACGGTGAGCAATTCTGACGGAGCGATCAAGGAGTTTACCGGATCACCTTGCCAAGAACTTTTAGAGGAACTGAGACGTAAGGAGTCTGGAAAAATTGGCTTTTGATAACCTGTAATTTCATCGCTTTCCGAGTTTCAAGTCAGAATCTGATTTAAGCTCAATACAAATCCTGGTAGTACATCTTCTCCAGAAAGCTGCGTTGGAGCGTCTAAGATTTCAACTGAGCGATTCGGGCGATAAATTTCAACTCGTTGATTTTGGGGATCAATAAGCCATCCCAATCGCACGCCGCAATCGATGTATTCCTGCATTTTGCGCCGCAGATCTTCTAAGCCGTCGCTGGCAGAGCGTAATTCAACGACGAAATCTGGGGCTAACGGTAAGAATCGATTTAGATTAGGATTGAGGGCTTCGAGTCGTTCTTGTTTTACCCACGCCGCATCCGGGGAACGATTAGCTCCATTTGGCAATATAAATCCTGTCGAAGAATCGAACGTCAGCCCAGTTCCATCTCGCTCTGACCAGATTTCGAGCCGCGCTGTAAGTTTAGAGTTGCGATTTCCAGATTTCCAGCCAGTCGGAGGCATAATGATCAATTCTCGGTTAGCGGTAAGTTCAAGGCGAAGGTCGCGATTATCCTGACACAGTTGAAAAAACTGCTCATCGGTGAGCGCGATCGTCGGACTCAATTGCAGAATCAAAGCGGTCATTGGCTGCCTCCGGTTGATAGTAGCTTGCTAAACGTTGGGGTTCTTCCCAAAAGGCTGATCACTGCGACAATAGAAATAGTGTTAATCAAGTTTTAGCAATGCGGTTTACGGTTTCGAGCGGTTCCGGTCAAGTCTTAGCAACCGGATCGTTGTTTATTCAAACGAATGAAGCGGGAGCGCATCGACTTTGTTTTATGAGCGACCGAGGAACGCTAATCGAAGGCGGAGAGATTTCAGACGATGGCGAGCTTAGTGAAGCGAGCCAAGAACTGTATCGCCAATTTTTTCGCGCTTGGGGCGTGATGGGAATTACGTTGACTTCTACGACTTAAGCGCTTCACAAATGCGTTTCAAACCACCAAGCACCGAATACAACTCGTTTTGCTGACGCCGTAATCCAAACTGATCCGACAGTGAAAACTGGGGTTCGGGCTGTTGTGTCGATTTTAAGAAAATGAAGTCGCTGCCATTGGTTGCAAAACCGAACGCAGGTTGATTCGGTGAACCGATCATATAGGCAAGCGCTTGTGCGATCGCGTCATCCAGCGAAAACCCTCTTTTCTTCGCTTCAACCACTAACACCCAAAATTGATCTTTCAAAACTAATACGTCAATTCGTCCCCGTATAATTTGATCTTCGTCTTCTAAAGCGATTTGAATCGACGCTTCGGTGCGAAGGTGAAACGGAGGACTAAAAAAACCTGCCATCGACAACAAGGGCGAGAGAACTACCAGCTTAACGGCTTCTTCACTCATCGGGTACTGACGCAAATAGAGAAAATTTGATTTGAGTTGATCGAGCGATCGACATTCTTCTTCGGTTAGGGTCGGTAAAGCACTTTGCCACTCTAAAAAGAATGACGAATCTTGAGCTTCTCGCAGTCCAAATTTTGCCTCTAGATCATGTAGGGTCAGTTCACCCGCTTGAATTGATTGCACCATAGCTGCTTCTTAATTGTTCTTTTACTGTAGTACAATCTCGCGTGTCTGACCCCGACTTGATTACGCCTCGATCACCACGCGCAAATTGCCGCGCTTTTTCGAGACGCGACACGAGGTTGATGATCCCGATCGCTCAAACTCCAAATCCAACAGCGTCGGCCCCACCCGCAAATTTTTCAGCGCTAGATAATTAATCGATTCAGGTAGTGCTGGATCAATAATTCGTAAGTAATTTCCAGGCGCATCAGGAACTAGATTTACAATCATGTGAATCAGTTGAAAAATGCTGCCTGTTGCCCAAGCTTGCGGCGTGCAGGCGACCGGATATTGCACGGGTTCGTTATCATCCATGCGTTCGTAGCCGCAGAACAGTTCGGGCGGACGCTCGTAGGGTTGATGACGAGTCATATCGAGCAGTCCTTCACACAGTTCTAGAGCTTGATCAATTAAACCAAGCGATCGCAGTCCGATCGCCGTTAGCGCGTTGTCATGCGGCCAGACCGATCCCACGTGATACCCCATCGGATTATAGGCAGGCGATAAGCTGCTCAAGGTGCGAATGCCCCAGCCGTTAAACATATCCGGAGCACGCAATCGTTCAGCCACGCTGTAGGCTTTTTCGGGCGTAAAAATTCCCAAGCTCAAACAATGGCCCGGATTCGAGCTAATGCTGTCAACTTGATTTCCTTCGCCATCGAGCGCTAAAGCACAATAATCTTGATCGTCCATCCAAAAATCGCGGTTAAAGCGGACTTTGAGATCTCGCGCTTCTTCTTCCCAGCGATCGGCTAAATCAATCCGCTTTTTCATGCGGGCGATTTGGCTCAGCCGCACTTTTGCCGCGTAAACGTAGCCTTGCACTTCGCACAGGGTGATCGCACCTTGAGCGAGTTTGCCTTTGCGATCGACAATGCAGTTGTTTGAGTCTTTCCAGCCTTGATTATCTAACCCGCGCTTAGAAATGCGCTGATAGCTGAGGTATCCGGTTTCTTTGAGGTTGCGATCGATCCACTCCATTGCAGTAAGGGCGTTGTTCCAGAGTCGATCGAGCGTTTCATAATCGGCTGTCCAAGAGAAATATTCGGCATACAGCATCAACCAAAGCGGCGTTGCATCAACGGTTCCGTAATACGGGGTATGCGGAACTTCTTGACACCGCGCCATTTCTCCGAATCGAATTTCGTGCAGAATTTTTCCAGGCTGTTCTTCGCGCCATTCGTCGTCGGTTTTGCCTTGATAATGCGCCAAAATCGTCAGCGTTTCGCGAGCAATTTGGGAATCAAGCAAAAGCGTTTGCGATGCTGCAATAATCGAATCGCGCCCGAACAGCGTGGAAAACCAGGGCACGCCAGCCGAAAGCGCTTTATTTTTGCCAAACGTTTGTCGCAATAAATAAATGTCTTGCTCAGCGCGTTCGATCACTCGATTAAACACGGTTTTATCGGATCGAATCTGCGTGGTTTGCTGCTGCCAGCTTTGTTCTTCGGCAAATTCGGCGGCTTTGGCTTGCGGAAGCGTCATCGGTGCGCTAACCCGCGAAACCGGACGACCGTTGCTGAGCGGCTGCAACCGATAGCCGAGTTTTTGCGTTTCGTGCGACTGCAATTCAAGTTGCCACAAGGCAGTGTAGCCTTTGAGCAAGGTTGGTTGACGGTGCACAAAATCAATGCGCGATTCGAGAATGGCACCGTCTAAACCGCGATAGCACAGCGTTAACTCGGTTGGGCGCGATTCAGAATCGATCGCCATAAACGATTCAATGTCTTCGCTTTCGGTTGCTTCGTGCGGCAATCGACGCAGCAAATCCCCGCGCTGAGTGCGATCGAATCCCCGCACTTCAAACAAATCAATAAAATCTGCATCAAAGCTCAAACTTAGCTCAAATTTGATCGGCTCAGTGCTGTAGTTTGAGACTTCGATTTCTTCAAACAAACCGCCATTAAGCACGAGTTCGCGTTTGATCCCGATCGTTTCTGCCTCGATTTCGTCGCCTAAGCGAGGATTTGTACACAGCACCGACAGCACAAAGCCTTTTTCTGCTGTACTGCTGAGCAGAATTGGCGGGCGTCCATCAAGCTGCAATTCTAAACGATTGAGAAAGCGCGTATCGTGGCAAAACAAGCCTAACCCGCTACTGCGACCATCATTAGAAGAGCCGCCAATATTGCCAAACGTATCGGTGAGCAAAAATAAGTCATCGTCTTTGAGCGTCAAAATCGGTTGAGGACGCTCATTCAAAACAGAAGCCCAGTGCGGAATGGGCAACTGAGCGGCAGGCACAAATTTTTTACCGTCGAGTTCAATCAGTTCTGAGGTCATCGGTCAGGCTATTTAGAAGGACAAAGAAAGAGCTTTAGGAATCGGGAAGAGAGACGATGATTTTTGGATCGGACAAAGTTAAAATCGATCGTCATTATTTTAACGACGACCCGCTCCGTATGCTGGAGTTTCCAGCTTTTTTATCTCTTTTTTTATTTCGATTGTTTTACTTTAATAATGTTTTTCTCAATTCTTGACACATCAGCATTTCACCCGAAAAGTACGATTAAATTTATTTCAGTGCTGCATTTGGTCTTTGATGACATCGCGATTCTTTAGACGCGGGGAATTCTGCTAAGCGCCTAAACATGGTAGTATCCCAGATGCCTTTCATCAGCGCTTAAATTCACGCTGTTTCTCATTGAGGCAGCATTTTGCGTTGATACACCCGATCCTCTAACCAGTTCAATTTTGTACATGCCACTGCACTCTTCTCCGCGTCGAACAAAAATCGTTGCCACGATCGGCCCGGCAACCAGTAGCCCAGAAGTATTACGCTCATTAATCGAAGCGGGAGCCACAACGCTGCGCCTTAATTTTTCCCACGGGTCGCATGATGATCATTTGCGCAGTATTCGCTTGATTCGCCAAATTTCGTTTGAGCTAAATCAGCCCGTGGGGATTTTGCAAGATCTGCAAGGGCCAAAAATCCGACTGGGACGCTTCGAGGACGGCTCAATTATTCTCAATAAAGGCGATTGCTTCACGCTGACTAGCAATCCGATGACCGGAACGCAGGACATGAGTTCGGTGACCTACGATCGTTTGTCTGAGGAAGTGCCCGCAGGCGCAACGATTCTGCTCGATGATGGTCGAGTTGAAATGAAAGTCGAGTCGGTGGATCAGGCTGCTAAAGCGCTGCACTGTCGCGTGGTGGTGGGCGGCCCGTTATCGAACAATAAAGGCGTTAACTTTCCGGGGGTGTATTTGTCGATCAAAGCGCTGACCGATAAAGACCGCAAAGATTTGATGTTCGGATTGGATCAAGGTGTGGATTGGGTGGCGCTGAGCTTTGTGCGCAATCCGCAAGACGTGTTGGAAATCAAAGAGCTAATTTCCAGTGCGGGAAAATCGGTTCCGGTTGTGGTCAAAATTGAAAAGCACGAAGCGATCGAGCAAATGGAAGCGATTTTGTCGATTTCAGACGGCGTGATGGTGGCACGCGGCGATTTAGGCGTTGAGCTTCCGGCTGAAGATGTGCCTATTCTGCAAAAACGCTTGATTTATACCTCGAATCGGTTAGGCATTCCGGTGATTACCGCTACGCAAATGCTCGACAGTATGGTGCACAGCCCGCGCCCGACTCGTGCAGAAATTTCTGACGTGGCAAACGCAATTTTAGATGGCACCGATGCCGTAATGCTCTCGAATGAAACGGCAGTCGGAAAGTACCCGATCGAAGCTGTTTCGACGATGGCCACGATCGCGGTGAGAATCGAGCAGGAACACGCCAAGCGAACCAGCGAGGAAACGAGTCGATCGATTCCCAATGCGATTTCTCAAGCGGTGGGTAACATTGCCGTGCAGCTTGGTGCAAGCGCGATTATGTCGCTGACTAAAACCGGAGCCACTGCCCGCAACGTGTCGAAATTCCGTCCAAAAACGCCGATTCTAGCGATTACGCCGCACGTAGACGTAGCGCGTCAGCTTCAGCTTGTGTGGGGCGTTAAACCGTTGCTCGTGCTCGATTTGCCGTCTACGGGTCAAACCTTTCAAGCTGCGCTTAACGTTGCTCAGGAAAAAGAATTGGTGTCTGAAGGCGATTTAGTAGTGCTTACAGCAGGAACGCAGCAAGGCGTAGCGGGATCAACCGATTTAATCAAGGTTGAAGTGGTAACGGCGGTGCGCGGAAAAGGTGTGGGAATCGGGCAGGGATCGGTGAGCGGTCGGGCGCGATTAGCTCACACGCTAAAAGATGTCAGCGCGTTTAATTCCGGTGAAATTTTGGTGGCACCGAGCACAACGGCAGCGCATATTGATGCGATTCGACGAGCGGCGGGCGTTGTCACCGAAGATAGCAGTTTAACCAGTCATGCGGCCGTGATTGGCTTGCGGTTAGGCATTCCCGTTCTGGTGGGGGTTAAAAATGCAACGGGTGTGATTCGCGATGGCGAAATTGTGACGCTGGATGTACAGCGTGGGTTGGTGTATTCAGGCGCAAGCGGTGCAAATCAAACCGATGCGGCTTTGTCGGTTTAGGCGTGAAGAAATGGTGTAGCGATCGTAAAATCGCTGCTTCAGACTGTGCATCCTAGCTAGACTGGGAATGCTTTTTTGCGTTTGTTCCCTGTTCAGGAGTTTGGATTCATGGCGCACGCCCCGATGACGATTACGACGATTAATCCGATTAAGTTTGGCACTGATGGCTGGCGCGGCGTGATCGCAGCCGATTTTACGTTTGAGCGGATTCAGCTTGTCGCCCCGATCGCGGCTCAGGTTTTAGCTGAGGAGTATGGTGAGACGGGAACTAACACCGTGATCGTGGGCTACGATCGCCGCTTTTTATCCGAAGAATTCGCCCGCACTGCGGCAGAATCGATTCGAGCGATCGGCTTTGATGTGCTGTTTTCCGAGTCGTTTGCGCCGACGCCTGCGTTTAGTTGGGCGGCGAAACAACGCAATGCGTTAGGCGCGATCGTGATCACGGCAAGCCATAACCCCGGTGCTTATTCTGGATTAAAAGTCAAAGGTGCGTTTGGGGGATCGGTTCCGCCGGATGTGACGCAAAAAATCGAAGCGCGGCTAACGCATCAGCCTGCGGTTAAACACCCTGGAGCATTTGAAAGCTTTGATCCGTGGGAAAGTTACTGTGCGGGATTGCGATCGCTGGTTGATATCGACGCGATTCGGGCGGCGATCGAGCACGGGAAAATGACCGTTTTTGCCGACGTGATGCACGGTGCGGCGGCGGGTGGATTAGCAAAACTGCTCGGCGTCGAAATTCAGGAATTGAACAGCGATCGCGATCCGTTATTCGAGAACGGCGCACCGGAACCGCTTCCTAAGTATTTAACGAAGCTGCTACAAGCGGTGAAAGCGTCTGACCATAACCGTTTAGCAGTGGGATTGGTGTTTGATGGAGACGCCGATCGCATCGGTGCGGTTGATGCAAACGGCAATTTTCTCAGTTCACAAATTCTGATTCCGATTTTGATCGAGCATTTGGCGGCTCGTAAAGGTTTCAAAGGTGAAGTGGTGAAAACGGTAAGCGGTTTAGGACTGATCGCGCAGGTCGCAAAACTCTACAATTTACCCGTGTTTGAAACGCCGATCGGATATAAATACATCGCCGATCGAATGCTCGAAACGCAAGTTTTACTCGGTGGCGAAGAATCTGGTGGAATCGGTTACGGCCATCACATTCCCGAACGCGATGCGTTACTGGCGGCGTTGTATCTGCTTGAAACGGTCGTACAAACCGGATCGGATCTGGGTGAACTGTATCGCCAACTGCAAGAAAAAACGAATTTTACGGCGGCGTACGATCGCATCGATTTACCGCTTGCCAACATGGAAGTCCGCGCCCGATTGCTTCAGCAATTGCAGAATACCCCACCTCAAGACATTGCAGGCAGAGCCGTGATTGATTGTCAAACCGATGACGGCTATAAGTTTCACCTCAGCGATCAAAGCTGGCTTTTGATTCGGTTTAGTGGAACTGAACCTGTGCTGCGGTTGTATTGTGAAGCGGCCACGATCGAGCTTGTTCATCAAACGCTGGATTGGGCGAAAAATTGGGCGAATTAAGTTCGGGAATCGTTCGGCGCTCCGTATTCGCTCGACTCGCTTTAACCAGAGCAATCAAGCTAAAATTAAGGAACGTAAAGAACAAGCTGTAACCAGCATTAAGCCAATGGTGCTATTTGGATTTGGAAAGAAGTTATCGTTGCCGACTCCGGATCAGGCCCTTCCCGGACGTGCCGAGAAAATGCCTGTTCCTGAAAAGCACTTTGTCAACGGACATCCGTTAAAGCCGCCGTTTCCGGCAGGAATCGAAACGGCTGTTTTTGGACTTGGCTGCTTTTGGGGTGCTGAACGGAAATTTTGGCAGCAGCCTGGCGTTTATACAACGGCTGTTGGATATGCGGCTGGATCAACTCTGAACCCGACTTATCAAGAAGTTTGTACGGGCATGACTGGACACAATGAAGTTGTGTTAGTGGCGTATGATCCAAGCGTGATTAGCTACGAGCAGCTACTAAAGGTGTTTTGGGAAAGTCACGATCCGACTCAAGGAATGCGTCAAGGAAACGATGTCGGCACGCAGTATCGATCGGGGATTTACGTCTATACCGACGAACAGCGCCAACAAGCCGAAGCGTCGAAGGCAGCGTATCAACAAGCGCTGGCCCAATCCGGCTACGGTGAAATTTCAACTGAAATTCTCGATGCGCCTGAGTTTTACTACGCTGAAGCGTATCACCAACAGTACCTTGCTAAAAATCCAAACGGGTATTGTGGGCTAGGCGGTACGAAAGTCTGTTACCCGAATAATTAACGCTCAGAAAGGCTGCCATTCAATCGGTAGCCTTTTTTATTTAATGTGAGTTCGGGTTTAATCGACGGATGCCTAGCGAATAAGTTAGCTTCGCAAGTGACGAGCGGCAACGCGGCTACACAAACGAAGTCCACCTTCGTGGGCTAGTCTTTGTGATTCACTCTTAACCCGCGCAGGCGGGTTTTGTCTGTGTAGCCGCGTTGCCAAAGGCACTTGCGAAGCTAATGGCATTCGCGCCCGCGTTTGTAGCAACAACCCGCCAACTCATTTAGATTACATTCAAGCAGTCTGTTACCCGAACTCACGTTTATTTAGCAACCTTCGCAGCGCTTTTTCTCATTCGCTCAAAACTGAGTGCGACAACCCCGATCGTCACTAGCAATATCCCGATCGCCTGCACTGATTGAAGCTGAGTTTGCAGCACGATCGCGGCTAATACGGCTGTGATCACCGGAGCGCTCGATGCAACGATCGACGACTGCGCGGCTCCGATTAGCCGAACGCTAAAATTATTTGCCAGATAACCGACTAACGTTAATGCACCTAAAATCAATGCACCGAGGAAAAACCCTGCTCGATTATTGGGCGCGATCGCGACTCCAAGCTCGATCGGCGATGATAAAATCAAACTCGATAAAACTAAAATTGTGAAAAACTGAACTAAGCTTACCGGAACGGGGTGAATAGCTTTAGATTTAGCTGAAGCGAAACTAAAACCGATCTGCATCAAAATCAGATAAAGCGCAAACGCCACACCCGACATTGCTGCAACGATCGCGCCGCTCCCCATTGCAGCCCCTGTTTTTAGACTGGGTGTTGCGGTCAGAATAACGCCTAGCAGAATCACCACCATCACCGAAAGCCGTAACCGAGTGGGTTGATCGCCAAAAATCCACCATGCCAACGGCACCGTGACGAGTGGATACATAAACAAAATCGTGACGGCGATTCCCGGGCCAATTTGCGCGATCGCAGTGTAAATCAAAATCTGCGACAAAAATAGAAATCCGCCGCTTGCAATAATCGTGAATAAGGGACGACGATCGCGGTTTAACAAAAGCCGTTGAATGTCTTGCCAAACGTTCGGATAAATTAATCCAGAAATGCCCATCATAAGCGGAACGACGACCAGCATTCGCATCCAGAGAATTAAGAGCGAATTGCCTAAACTCGGTTGGATAAAACCGCCAAACGAAAATAAACCGAACAAGTTGATCGGCTGCCCGATAACCACTCGAACAATCACGTTATGAATCGAGAGCGCGATCGTAGACACCAACACAAACCAAAACCCGATTTGAAGTTTAGAGTCGAAAAACCTGCTTGATCGAGCGTGTTTATCGGTTAGATTGGATTGTAGCTGCGGTGTTGCGTCCTTGTTAAAAGCTTGTGTCCAAGCTCCATTTTTCTTTGAGGACTCTGATTGCGGATGTTCTCGATTCATACGATCGTGTTTGAGCCGTTTAGCGTTTTGTGGTCACGGTCTTAACGATTATGATTCCCAAAAAAGCGATCACCCGCAAAATTAATAAAAACTGTCTGATTAACGCTTGCAACTTTATTAATTAAAAGCGATGTGGAATCCAGAAGACTACGCCAAAAACTCAGATGCTCAGTTGAAATGGGCGCGTGAACTAAGAGCACGACTTGATTTGAACGGCGACGAGTCGATTTTGGATGTGGGTTGTGGAGACGGGAAAATTACGGCAGATTTTGCAAAAAGCGCTCCGCAAAGTCGAGTGGTTGGCATTGATAGTTCGTCGGAAATGATTTCTTATGCCAGTCGCACTTATTCAACGATCGATTATCCAAATCTTTCGTTTGCTTGCATGGATGCTCGATCGATCCAATTCAACTCAGAATTCGATTTGATTTTTTCAAACGCAGCCCTTCACTGGTTCGATGATCATCAAACTTTTCTTAAAGGCGCAAGCGCAGCACTGCGTTCGGGCGGTCGATTAATGATTTCTTGTGGCGGTGCAGGTAACGCTGCGGATGTTTTGCAAGTCTTCTCAGATGTGATCGCTCGTAAGCTGTGGAAACCTTACTTCGATGATTTCCACAATCCCTATGCGTTTTACAGCGATCAAGATTACCAACCCTGGCTCGAAGCAGCAGGATTTAGAATTGATCGACTCGAACTAATTCCCAAAGATATGACGCATTCGGGCGCGTCTGGGCTTGCAGGTTGGATTCGGACTGCTTGGATGCCGTTTGTCGATCGTGTTCCTGAAGCTCAACGCGATTCATTTATCGCTGATTCTGTCGAATCCTACCTAGACCGAATTCCACTTGATTCAAACCAGCTTGCTCACGTTCACATGGTTCGATTAGAAGTCGAGGCGCATCAAGCTTGAGCGTTTCAAAATTATTTGTGGTAAACGGTTTAGAGTGAATACAACTGCGGCTGGAGCAAACCGATGCACGCACCCGAAACGAATTCTGAGACAGCAAGCCATTCAAACGCTGCACTAAATCTTTACGACATTGACTTTTACGCTTGGACACAAGAGCAAGCATCGCTACTTCGCAATCAGCAGTGGAGCCAAATTGATGTGCCAAATCTAGTCGAGGAGATTGAGTCTTTGGGCAAGCAGCAACGCCAAGAACTTCGCAATTGTTTGGCGGTGTTAATCGGGCATCTACTGAAATGGGAATATCAATCTCAGCGCCGTAGCCGTAGTTGGTTAGCGACGATCGACATACAGCGCTTAGATATTGCTGCATTACTGAAAGACAATCCCAGTCTGAAGCCCTACCTCGAAGAAGCACTCGATGTATCGTACCTCAAAGGTGTCAAGCTCGCGATCGGCGAAACAGATTTATCCCGCCGTGCCTTTCCGCCAACTTGTCTTTATAGACTTGCAGAAATTTTGGACGATCGCTTTTATCCTGGCAAACCCAGCGACCTCGTTGCAGAATTAGACAATTAAGTAGCTGCACATCTCTTTGCGAAGTCTGCTCAATTCTAGTTTAAGAGGATGTTTGAAACGGATAAAAGGGTGATTCGCTCCGATTCGGTTCCGCCCGCGAATGAATTGCGGGCTAACGCGAAAAAGTCCACTAAAGTGGACTGGAAGCGGGGCTTAAGGTCTTTAGCCCGTGTCAACGGACTTGCTCTCATTAGCCCGCAATTCATTCGCGGGCGGGTCAACGCAACGAACGCTTACTTCTCAAACATTGTTTAAGATTGGCGCTTGAACAATGCGCCGATCGCGGCTCCAACTTGCTTAATGCCTTTTTGTACTCCGTTTTGGGGTTGGGGACGGATGGCAAGCTCGATCGGTTCGTCCTTAAATTCTTTTAAGCGATAGCCGTATTCCAGCTTGTCTTGATTCTTCTTAAGAATCGGGAACAAGCGAAACGCGCCTTTTTGCAGTTCTTCTTCGTTGTCGTAGATTGCCGCGCAAATTTGGTTTGATCGTTTAACGGCGATCGCGCCTACCGGGAACCATTGCTTTTGATTCTGAATCCGAATGTAAATTTCGTATTCTGGTGAGCCTTTCGATTTGAATTCATCAAACTGCTTCGAGGCTGATTCCCGCTTTGCAGCGCCCGTAGAAGCCTTTTTTTCTTTATGAACTTTTTTCCCGAATCCAGCGTTTGCCATAGTTGAAAGCTCGATCTCATTAACAAAAGTTTACGACATTTTTAGAAAGTTTTGGGGATCGCAAATCTACTGCAATCGGCGCTGTCGTGAATCTTGGTATGCTGGACTTCTAGATCATTATGCGATCGTTCCATGCCTGCCACGATTGATTCGATTACAACGTTTCCGCTTGCTGCCGTTGTCGGGCAAGAAGCGATTAAATTAGCCCTTTTACTAGCTGCGGTTGATCCCGGTTTGGGCGGCGTGGTGATCGCCGGACGCCGGGGAACCGCGAAATCGGTGATGGCGCGGGCAATTCACGCACTTTTGCCGCCGATCGAAGTAGTGCAAGACTCGATCAGCAATTGCGCCCCCGATGCGCCTGAAGACTGGGACGATTTCACGATTGCACAGCAAGCTTCCTTCGGAATCGATCGCTTTGGTCAATCTGATTCGGTGCCAACTCAGGTTATTCGTGCGCCGTTTGTGCAGATTCCGCTTGGCATTACCGAAGATCGGCTTCTTGGCTCAGTAGATGTGAGCCAATCGATCAAGCAAGGTGAAACCGTTTTTCAACCTGGACTCTTAGCCGAAGCAAATCGGGGCGTGATGTATGTCGATGAAATTAATTTACTCGACGATCAAATCTCGAATCTGCTGCTAACCGTTCTCACCGAGGGACGTAATCAAATCGAGCGGGAAGGCATCAGCTTTCAACATCCGTGTAGACCGTTGCTGATTGCGACCTACAATCCCGAAGAAGGTACGCTGCGAGAACATTTACTCGATCGTATCGCGATTTCCCTTTCGGCGGATATGGTGCTGGGGCTTGACGATCGTGTACAAGCCGTTGAGCAAGCGACGCGCTATTCAGATTCACCGCAAGCCTTTCTAGCGCAATACAGCGAAGACCTTGACGCGCTGAGAACGCAAATTATACTGGCTCGTGAATGGCTTACCGATGTACAAGTTACGTCGGATCAAATTGAATATTTAGTGACCGAAGCGCTTCGCGGGGGCGTTCAAGGCCACCGCGCTGAACTGTTTGCGCTGCGTGTAGCAAAAGCTCATGCTGCTTTAGAAGGGCGGACTCAGGTTAATGCAGAAGATTTACGCAAAGCTGTAGAACTCGTGATTGTGCCGCGATCAACGATTATCCAAACTCCGCCCGAAGAAGCTCCGCCGCCTCCCCCGCCTCAAGACCAATCCGAGCAGGAGCAAGAGGAGCAAGAGGAAAAAGACGAACCCGAAAACGAAGATCAGCAAAATCAAGATACACCAAACATTCCCGAAGAATTTGTGTTTGATCCCGAAGGCGTGATTCTTGATCCCGAAGTGCTGTACTTTGCACAAATGGCAACGCGGCAGGGAAAATCGGGGAGTCGAACGATCGTGCTTTCAGAAGATCGCGGTCGCTACATCAAACCCATGATTCCTAAAGGAAAAGTGCGCCGAATTGCCGTCGATGCTACGCTAAGAGCTGCTGCACCGTATCAAAAATCGCGTCGGCAACGGGGAGATCAAACCGCTCCCGGGCGCAAGCGAGTCTTTGTTGAACAAAGTGATATTCGCGCAAAGCGACTGGCGCGTAAAGCAGGCGCGTTGATTGTGTTTGTGGTAGACGCATCGGGATCGATGGCGCTAAATCGAATGAATTCGGCAAAAGGTGCAGTGCTGCGGTTGCTTACAGAAGCTTACCAAAACCGGGATCAGGTGTCGTTGATTCCGTTTCGGGGTGAACAAGCCGAAGTTCTTTTGCCCCCTACGAGATCGATCGAAGCCGCTAAGCGTAGACTCGATCGATTGCCCTGCGGCGGCGGTTCTCCATTAGCGCACGGATTGACGCAAGCGGTTCGGGTTGGCTTGAACGCTAAGCAATCTGGAGATATCGGGCAAGTTGTGATTGTAGCAATTACCGATGGGCGCGGCAATATTTCGCTGGCTCGATCGCTCGGTGAAGCAATTCCCGATGGTGAAAAACCCGACATTAAAGGTGAACTGCTAGAAATTGCAGGCAAAATTCGAGCGTTGGGAATTCAGCTTTTGGTAATCGACACTGAGAATAAATTTATTTCAACCGGATTTGCTAAAGAACTTGCAAAGCAGGCAGGCGGAAAATATTATCACTTGCCTAAAGCGACGGATAGCGCGATCGCAGGCGTTGCCCGCAGTGCGATCGGGGATATGAGAACCCGTTAATTTCACCAACAAGAAACGCCGGACAGATTAACTCAATCCGGCGAACTCGATAGAGATGGAGCGTTCCAGAACTTTAGCTTAAGGATCGGTTTGTAGAACCTGCGGGTGCAGCAATCCGACCATTTGCTGAATGCCGCGATGAATTCGACGAGTGACGGTCATCGGGCTAACCCCGATTTGTTCGGCAACTTCTTTGCGCGAAAGGTCGTGCAAAAAGACGTATTCGATCGCTTGGCGCGTTTTGTCTTCGAGCTGGTTTAATGCACGCTGTAGCTGCTGACGGTCTTCTTCGAGCACTTGCAGCGCTTGATAACGGGCATCCGGCAACGTGTCCCCAAGCGTCATCGGAGAATCTAATTGCTGACACACGGTTGCATCCAAGCTTAAAGGAAGGCGATTTTTTGCTGCAAGCTTGCTTTCGCGCCATTCGTTTACCGACACTTTCAGCACGTCCGCAATCTCTTCATCGCTGGGTTGGCGTCCGAAGGCTTCTGCCAACTGTTCGCGGACTCGTTGCCCTTCTTTATTAAGCTGCTGCCAACGGCGCGGAATTTTCACCGTTCCCGCACGATCGCGCAGAAAATGCAGCATTTCACCCCGAATATACGGAACCGCAAACGAACTAAATGCACAGCCTTGATGTGGATTAAAGCGCTCGATCGCCCGAATTAACCCTAAATATCCAATTTGCTCCAAGTCTTCATACGGTTCTGCACACTGATGGCTCACCCGATGCGCAATTTTCCGAACCAAACCTGCATTCATTTGCACCAACTGATTTCGCAACCGAACCGAAGGGTTCTGATGATACGCAACCAGCAATTCCATACCACGAGAACGAAGAGAAGTTTGAGTAACCATCATCTATCACAAGGTCATTTTTCACATCAGCGATGAGCCTATTTTCTGTACAGACAGTTTTTGAAACCATCGTCGATTTACGGTACTGATCGATCTGTCTTCAGTAGGAGTTCGGCACAAACACGCAGATCCTTAGAGCTTTGCATAGAAGGCATTTTCAAGCTTTTAAGACAGTGATCGGCGTCATGTTGACGGGTGATTTGCCTCTATCATTTGAGTGATTTAATGCAGTGCTTTAGAGGGAGGAAAAACTAGGTTGAAGTTTTTAATTTGTAGAGTATGACTTTTCTGATTTTTAAGAAGGAAGTAACGGTTATGGCAACTCAAAACGAAAATAAAGCACAAAAAGAAGGCTCTTTTTCTGAAGAAGAAAAGCAGCATAAAGCCGCTCAAAAAGAAGACAATAAAACGGCTGAATCTGAAACCGATAATGCCCCGGATGCTGAATCTTTGGTTGATTTCTTACACGGAGATGTGACCGAAGTTGAATCTGATGAATCAATCGATTCGATCGATGAATGGGTGGATTTCCTTAAAGGTCATAAAGAAGAAGGCATCAAAGAATTGTCTGCCAGCCTAAAGGAACTCAAGAAGCTTCTCAAAGGCAAAAAGTCTGAAGCTAGTGAAATTGCGGAAGTTTTGGCGAAGCTTGGCGAACAAACGAATGCGATCGGCGATGAAGCTGGACGCGGTGTGAAAGGCCCGGCCCACAAAATTGGTAAAGCGTTGATTTCGGCAAGCCACAAAATTGAGAAAATGGCAACCAAAGCCGATAAAGGTGGTTCTGAGACCAAATAGTTAAAGTTCTAATTTCTAAACCTTCTGCAAGCCCAATTGCAGAAGGTTTTTGTTGTGAAGCGGATTGACGTGTCAGGTCGATCGAGATCTCGCTACAATAATGAACACTGTTTGAAGAGAACCCCTCGATCTGATGGATACTGTAGAGCTAAAACGCGACGTTGAATTGCTGTCTTCGCGCCTGGGTAAAACCCAGGACTATCTTTGACGTTCCGGCTTTAACCGCAAAGATTCAAGACTTAGAGCAAATCGCATCGCAACCGGATTTTTGGGACGACCAAACCAAAGCCCAACAAACGCTGCAAGAATTAAACGACTACAAATCTCACATCGAGCAGTTTGAGCGGTGGAAAACTGATTTAGAAGACGCTGAAGCAAGTTTAGAGCTGCTTGAACTAGAGCTAGATTCGTCGCTGCTAGAAGAAGCCAGCACGAAGACGGCACAGCTTCAGCGCGACCTCGATCAATGGGAGCTTCAGCAAATGCTATCGGGCACCTACGACGCAAAAGGCGCAGTGCTAACGATTAATGCAGGCGCAGGCGGAACCGATGCGCAAGACTGGGCAGAAATGCTGTTGCGCATGTACACGCGCTGGGGCGAGGCACACGGTTATAAAGTGCATTTAATGGAGCTTTCTGAAGGCGATGAAGCGGGTGTTAAGTCTGTCACGCTAGAACTCGATGGACGGTACGCCTATGGCTATCTTAAATCCGAGAAAGGGACGCATCGACTGGTGCGCATTTCACCGTTTAACGCAAATGGCAAGCGTCAAACGAGCTTTGCAGGGGTGGAAGTCATGCCGTTGATTGATACCTCTGTGAATTTAGAGATTCCCGAGAAAGATTTGGAAATCACGACTTCGCGAGCAGGCGGTAAAGGCGGGCAAAACGTCAACAAAGTAGAAACAGCCGTGCGAATTGTGCATAAGCCGACCGGGATTGCGGTGAGATGCACCGAAGAACGATCGCAGCTTCAAAACAAAGAGAAAGCGTTAGCGATTCTTAAAGCCAAGCTGCTAATCGTTGCCGAAGAACAACGGGCAAAGGAAATTGCAGAAATTCGGGGCGACATTGTTGAGGCGGCTTGGGGAACTCAAATTCGTAACTACGTGTTTCACCCGTATCAGTTGGTAAAAGATTTACGAACGAATTTAGAAACAACTGCGATTCAAGATGTGATGAACGGAGAAATTGATTTGTTTATCGAAGCTTATTTGCGGCAAGAGAATCAATTAGTTGAAGCGTAACACTTTGATTGGTCACAAAAAATCGTTTGATCGCACGTGCGATCAAACGATTCCATTTCAAGCTTGATTGTCTAGCCGTCTGCCTTAGTTTGACTTAAGCTGACGCAAAATCACTGCTTCCCGAACCGAGCTTGCAAACGGTTGAGTTGTTTGAGCGGCTTGCAGCATCGGCGTTTGAGTAACAGACGCATTCGCCAGCGTAAAAAGCGGATTTGAGAGAATGCCTGCGATCGACGTTGCCACCAGCGTCAACACAAGCCCGACTTGCAACGGACGCATTCCCGGTAGACTCCAATTCGTTTCAGGGTAATTCTTCACCGCATCCGACATTTCCTGCGGCTCTTTCACCACCATCATCTTGACCACGCGAATGTAGTAGTAAATCGAGATGACGCTTGTGATGAGACCCAGAATCACCAACGGATAAGCGCCCGCTTGCCAACCTGCCCAAAACAGATACAGCTTACCGAAGAAGCCCGCAAGCGGTGGAATTCCGCCGAGCGACAGCAAGCAAACGCTAAGCGCTAACGTTAAAAGCGGATCTTTCTGATACAAGCCAGAATACTCGCTGATTTGGTCGGTTCCGGTTCTGAGCGAGAACAGAATAATGCAGGTAAACGCGCCCAAGTTCATAAACAGGTAAATCATCAGATAGAAAATCATGCTGGCGTATCCAGCATCGCTACCAATGACTAACCCGATCATTACAAAGCCTGCTTGACCGATCGACGAATACGCCAGCAGTCGCTTCATGCTCGTTTGTGCTAGAGCCACGACATTACCCAGCACCATGCTCAAAATCGCCAGCGTTGTCATGACTAAATGCCACTGCTCGGTCACAAGCGGGAACGCCGTCACGAGCAAGCGAATTGCCAAAGCAAAGCCTGCCGCTTTTGATCCCACCGATAAAAAGGCAACGACAGGCGTCGGAGAGCCTTCGTACACGTCCGGCGTCCACTGGTGAAACGGAACGGCGGCGATTTTGAACGCAATCCCGGCGATTACAAACACTAGCGCAATGACTAACCCGATCGATTGATCCAAGCCTGCGATCGCGATCTGCTCAGAAATCGTGCTGAGTTTGGTTTCGCCACCGGATAAGCCGTACAGCAGCGAAGCACCGTAAAGAAAAATTGCTGAGCTTGACGCCCCGATTAGTAAGTATTTCAGAGCGGCTTCGTTCGATCGAGGATCGCGCTTGGTGTAGCCCGTCAGCAGATACGACGCAATACTCAGGGTTTCTAGCGACACGTAGACCGCTACAAATTCATCTGATCCCGATAAAAACATACCGCCCAGCGTGGCCGTGAGCAGAATGGTGAGAAACTCTGCCAGCGCTGTTCCTGACTGCTCGACGTAGCGCACCGACATCAAAATCGTTACCGCCGCAGATAAGGCGATGATGCCGCGAAATACGATGCTTAAATCATCGCTGTTAAATTCGCCCAAAAAGCCGATCGGGTTGGTGCCGTCCCATTGATAAAACAGCGCTCCCACTGAAGTGAGCAAACCGCCGATCGCCACGTAGGGCGTCCACTTCACGGAACTTTGTCGCCCGACAATCAAATCACCCACCATCACAATCAAAAGGGTGGTGAGGACGATGCCTTCAGGGAAAATCGTTCCGGCATTAAGCTGAGCCGTGAGAGAAGCAAAATCCATAGCCAAAGTCCAATGAGCAGGAATTAGGAAAAAGTTATGCTAGACGTACTTTTATTCGACTGAAGCAGATACCTCACTCTTTTACGGATTTTAACGTGCAACCCTGCGCACTTCTCGTTAAATCTGCGCTTCTCACCCCGAAAGGTAATTGAATCCTATAGGTGCTTCCATTTAGTTTGATCTATATTAATCGTGCGGGTTCTGCTTCATCTATTCGATAGACGAATGCTTGGTTATGCTCTAAAGTCTAGAACTTGCAGCAGAATTGGCGGAGCGATCGCTTTTCCAAAATTTTCACTTCTTAATGAAAAGTGAATTCAGTGAGTCAGTTGGGTAAGGTTATAAGTTAGAAATAACACATCGTCCTTGTATCGATAGCGTCATTCTAAACATCTTCACTGCTCAGATTGGTTTCCCGCACTCTGCGATCGATTCGATTTGGTGTTATTGATTAAATACGCTCCCAATCTTTCCCGTGTTGAACCGC
Source organism: uncultured bacterium (assembly GCA_964250455.1). Classification (GTDB taxonomy): domain Bacteria; phylum Cyanobacteriota; class Cyanobacteriia; order Leptolyngbyales; family Leptolyngbyaceae; genus CAXUFL01. Next base: position 23,123 of record CAXUFL010000008.1, on the reverse strand, counting down.
GATTTTCTTAGTTAGCGAAACTCATGCCAACCCTTGTTATCGTCGAATCTCCGACCAAAGCCCGGACAATCCGGAATTATCTGCCACGCGGCTATCGCGTTGAGGCATCAATGGGCCATGTGCGCGATTTGCCGCAATCAACCAGCGATGTCCCGGATTCGATTACCGATAAAAAGGTAAGAGAGCTTGGAGTCAATGTTGAAGCGGGTTTTGAGCCGATCTACCTGGTGCCAAAAGACAAGGCAAAGGTGGTCAAAACGCTAAAAGACGCGCTAAAAGACGCGGATGAACTGGTGCTGGCGACTGACGAAGACCGCGAAGGCGAAAGCATTAGCTGGCACTTATTGCAGCTTCTAAAGCCGAAAGTGCCCGTTAAGCGCATGGTGTTTCACGAAATCACCGAAGACGCAATTCACGAAGCGATCGAGAATTGTCGCCAAATCGATGAACGACTGGTGCGAGCACAAGAAACGCGGCGAATTCTCGATCGCTTAGTAGGCTATACGCTATCACCGCTACTGTGGAAGAAAATCGCTTACGGGCTTTCGGCAGGGCGGGTGCAGTCGGTTGCGGTTCGGCTCTTGGTCAATCGCGAACGCCAGCGTCGTGCGTTTCGTAAAGGCACGTATTGGGATCTTAAAGCGCTGTTGGCGGTTACGGCTCCAGACGTTAAGAATCCTGAATTTGAAGCCAAGCTTGTCACGCTGGCAGGTCGAAAGCTGGCAACAGGGGCTGATTTTGATGAATCGACCGGACAAATTGCCGCAGGTCGAAACGTTGTTTTGCTCAGCGAAGACGAAGCGAGAACGCTGCAAGCGCGGCTAACCGATAAAGCGTGGACCGTCACGGATCTCGAAGAACGTCCGGTTGTTCGCAAACCGTCACCGCCGTTTACTACGTCAACGCTGCAACAAGAATCAAACCGAAAGCTTGGGCTTTCGGCACGCGATACGATGCGGGTGGCTCAAAGCCTGTACGAGCAAGGCTATATTACGTACATGCGAACCGACTCGGTGCATTTATCGCAGCAAGCGATCGCGGCGGCTCGAAGCTGCGTCGAGGATATGTACGGCAAGACTTACCTCAGTCCGCAGCCGCGACAGTACACCACCAAAAGCAAAGGCGCTCAAGAAGCGCACGAAGCGATTCGTCCGGCAGGCAGCACGTTTCGCACGCCGCAGCAAACCGGATTAAACGGCCGCGAGTTTCAACTGTACGATTTGATTTGGAAGCGGACGGTTGCAACGCAAATGGCAGAAGCGCGGCAAACTCAAGTAACGGTGCAGATCCAGGTTGAAGATGCTGGATTTCGAGCCAGCGGCAAGCGGATTGATTTTCCCGGCTTTTTCCGCGCTTATGTTGAAGGATCAGACGATCCGAATGCGGCGATCGAAGATCGGGAAATCATTTTGCCGACCATGCGCGTTGGCGATCGTCCAAACTGCCGACAGTTGGAAGCGATCGGGCACGAAACCCAACCCCCTGCGCGATTTACTGAAGCGTCACTGGTCAAAACGCTAGAAAGTGAAGGCGTCGGGCGTCCGAGTACTTATGCCAGCATTATCAGCACGATTACCGATGAGCGCAAAGGCTATGCGCAGCTAGTGGGAAATGCCTTAGTTCCCACATTTACGGCGTTTGCAGTTGTGGATTTGCTTGAAAGGCATTTTCCCGATATTGTCGATTTGCGCTTCACCTCGAAAATGGAGCAGGCACTCGATGATATTGCGACGGGCGAAGTAGATTCGCTGCCGTATTTGCGACAGTTTTATTTAGGCGATGATGGGCTTGAGCATCAAGTCCAAGAGCGCGACAGCAACATCGATCCTAAAGAAGCCCGCACGATTCGCTTAGACGATCTAGATGCGAAGGTTCGCATTAGTAAAACGGGTGCTTATATCGAGTCGGAAAACGGCAATATTAACTTACCGAAGGATATGCCGCCTGCTGATCTCGATTCAGAGCAAGTTGGCATCTTACTAAAAGGGCCCAATAAGCTTGGTTTGCATCCCGAAACCGGAGAGCCGATTTACATCAAATTAGGCCCATACGGTCACTACGTACAGCTTGGCGACAAGACTGATGCCAACCCGAAGCCGAAGAACGTTTCGATTCCCAAAGGAGTTAAGCCGGAAGCGGTGACGCTTGCTCAAGCGATCGGACTGTTATCGCTGCCTCGGACGTTGGGCGTGCATCCTGAAACCGGACGCAAAGTTCAAGCCAGTATCGGCCCGTTTGGGCCGTATGTTGTGCATGATTTGGGCAAAGGCGAAGACGGCAAACCGAAAAAAGATTATCGATCGCTAAAAGCCGGAGATGATGTGGTGACGATCGACTTCGATCGAGCCTTACAGCTTTTATCGGAGCCAAAAGCGGCACGCGGCAAACGGGGAAGCGCAACCCCGCTTCGTGAACTTGGTGCTCATCCAGGCGACGGCGAACCCGTTAACCTCTACAACGGCCCGTATGGAGCTTACATCAAGCACGGTAAGGTGAATGCCTCGCTGCCTGAAGGTCAGACGGTAGAAGCAATCACAATGGATGTGGCGCTTGAAGCGTTGGCGGCAAAAGCAGTCACCAAGAGTAAAAGTCGATCAACAAAATCCACCGACGAGGGCACGAAGGCTAAAACTACTCGAAAATCAAGCACAACCGCAAAGAAGACAACGACCAAGACGACGGCTAAGAAGTCAACGACCAAGACGGCTGCCGCAAAGAAGACAACGAGCACTCGAAAGCGCGTTAAAACTTCGGAGTAGCAGTATAAAAGTGATGGACTGACTAGAGTGGTTGAAGCTTAGATGTCGACAATTGAACAATTAGAGGGCTTGTACCGCGTAACGTATTTTCTGACTTATTTGATGCTTCAACCGATCCATCTTGTTTGTATCGATGAGCGAACGCAAAATCTTTTCATTTTGGCAGGAGACATCGAAGAGATTGAAATTATTCCAGATGGAGAGGTGATCTAATGAGCCAAGTTGATTATGATGCCATGTCTGACCAACAACTCAAACGCTATTTTTTAGAACACCGAAACGACAAAGTAGCGTTACAGATGTATTTGGATCGACGGAGAAAGCGATCTCTCAACGTGATCACGAAGGTTGGTGATCCAGATTTTGAAATCAAGCTCGAAGCCGCGATTCGACAGCAAATGAGTCAAGGTCAGTAAGTATCGCAAAAAAGGCGCGATCGCTACCCGCACAAGGAAGCGATCGCGCCTTTAGACTCTTTTAATTACAGTCCAGTTTCTGGATCGTGTTCAGCAACGGTTGGATCGACGCCCATCGGCGCAACGATATCGCGAAAGAGCGTAATTTGCTTATCGAATTCGAGCTGCTTGATTTGTTCGAGAACTTGCTTAGAATTTTCTGCAAGTTCGTATCCCGGAGGCATCGGAATAATGGTTGCGTTGTCCATGCCTTGCGCAAGACGGTACCAGAATAAAAGCTTTGTTGTATCGCTAAGGGCACCGTATTCGCGCGTGAATAGCGTATTGCGGCGATTTACGAGATCGCGCTGAACGTTAAGCTGTTCTTCTTGAGGAAGTTCTTTGACTTGGTTAAATAATCCTTCAGCAATTTCTGGCGAAACGGTGCTGGCACCCGGTGCGGCAGGCGTGACCGAATCGCCCATTTCCTTGTAAACAAAATAGAATAATGCGAGTTGTTCGTCAGCATCAAGGCTTTGAAACGCGCTAACCAACTCGTTTTCTGTATTAGAACTTGTATATGTCATAAAACAATTACCATTCGACCACAAAACACTAACAAACGGGAACTTCAGCTTCGACTAACGCAAGACAGACTTCGCGAACCTGACTGAAGACAGAGGTAGAAGCTATCTTGCTTCGTGAAGGTTGAGGAGATACTAGCTGGATAAAGGTTATGGCTGGAAGACTCGAAAATAAAGTGGCGATCGTCACCGGGGCGGGAACCGGAATCGGTGAAGCGATCGCGCACAAGTTTGCTAAAGAAGGCGCAAAAGTTGTAATAAGCGGTCTGCAAAGCGATCCGATCGAGGATGTGGCGCGTGCAATTCAGCAAGCTGGCGGAACGGCGATCGCGTATCCGGGTGATGTGGCAGAAGAAAGCTATGCAAAAGGCTGCGTAGAAGCCGCGATTCAGGCGTTTGGAAAGCTCGATATCTTAGTCAATAATGCAGGCGTTTATTTAACCAACGCAGAAATCGATCAATATCCGATCGAAGACTTCGATCGCACCATGCGCAACAACACGCGATCGATGTTTTTGATGACCAAATTTGCGATTCCTTATTTGCAGAAAACCAACGGCAACATTGTGAACGCCGGATCTGAGGCTGGATTTAACGGGCAGCCGATGAACGACGTTTACGGAGGCACAAAAGGCTGGGTTCATGCGTTTACAAAAGGCGTTGCCGTTGAGCAAGCGAAGTATGGCATTCGAGCAAACTGCGTGTGTCCGGGGGCGATCGATACCGCTTGGACGCACAAAGAAACTGGCCCGATGGATCGACAAATGGAGCAGATGTTGATTCAAGGTACGCCGATGGCGCGACGGGGAACGCCCGAAGAAATGGCAAACGTTTATGCATTTCTCGCTTCGGATGAAGCAAGCTATGTAACGGGTGCGCTGTGGCTTGCTGATGGTGGCGTAACGGTTGCAAAAGGTCCGGTCGGGCAGCAAACGCCGTTTTGGAAGCGTGGCGAACCCGAAGGAGAATTGAAACTAGAGCACAGTAAAGATGGATTAGAAAATAAAGAGGTGCATCAAATTAAATAGCGATCGTCATCTATAAGATGCGAAGGTGGAATTGCTGAGTTTTGAACTGTTTCAGTTTTAAGGTAAACCGATTTAGCTCGGAACTTGAATGATCGAGGTTTAAAGCGACGCGATCGAGTTCTAAGCTGAACAATTTGAGTTTCAAGGTGAAACAATTTAGTTCAAAACTCAAATTGTTCAGTTTTAGAATGAAACGTTTGGATTTTAAGCTGAAATTTTTTAGCTTTGCAGTGCAATCATCTCGTTTTTAGCTTGACGATTCTTTGTTTGGCTCTTTTATTGGAAAGAAATTATGCAACTTTCAGGTAAAGTCGCGGTTATCTCAGGCATGGGATCGGGAATTGGTCAGGCGGCAGCGTTTGAGTTTGCCCAACAAGGCGCGATCGTTGCAGGCGTCGATCGCACCTCCGACGAAGCGCAAGCAACCGTTGAGAAAATTCAGCAAAACGGCGGGAAAGCCATTTCGACGATCGCGGATGTTTCGCAACCGAATCAAGTAAAAGCTGCGATCGATCAAGTCGCCAATGAGTTTGGACGCATTGATATTGTGTTTGCCAACGCTGGAATCAATGGCGTCTGGGCCCCGATCGACGAGCTTTCACCTCAAGATTGGAATCAAACGATCGACATTAATCTCAATGGAACGTTTTACACGGTTAAATATGCCGTTCCTTATTTGAAAAAGCAAGGCGGATCAATTATTGTTACAGCTTCGATCAATGGAACTCGCGTTTTTAGCAACACGGGTGCAACGGCTTACTCTTGCACTAAAGCGGCTCAAGTTGCGTTTACCAAAATGATTGCGTTAGAGTTGGCGAAGCACAAAATTCGGGCAAATGTGATTTGTCCGGGGGCGATCGGCACGAACATCAAAGATAATACGCAGCCTAAAAATATTGAATCAGTCAAAGAACCCGTCGAATATCCAGAGGGTCAAATTCCCTTAACCGATGGGCAATCGGGAAGCGCAGAGCAAGTGGCGCAACTGGTTTTATTTCTCGCGTCGGATGCTTCGAGCCACATTACTGGCACTGAAGTTTGGATCGATGGTGGTCAATCTTTGTTAATCGGGTAATTCTACTTATGCCGCAAGTCTTCGGAAAACTTCCCAGCACTCGCCAACCCTGGGCAACGCTGGGTGATGTGCAAAGCGTTGAAACAAATGATCGCAACGTTGATCTCAAATGCGATAACGCTAATTTACGATTGAGTATTCTCGCTCCGAATTTAGTTCGCGTTCGTTTCACGCCAACGGATAGTTTTTTACCGCGTCGATCGTGGGCAGTTAATCGACCCGATGAAGACTGGGCACCTGTGCAGTTTGAAGTTCAAGATCAAGACGGTATTGAAATTAGCACCGATCGCATTCGCGTTGAAATCGATCGTGCACCGTGTCGTGTGCGATTTTTTAATCGATCCGGAACGCCGTTTGCGCAAGATACCGAAATGGGCATCGGTTGGCGCATCGGACAAGTCGCCTGCTGGAAACACATCGAAGCCGATGAACATTTTTATGGCTTCGGCGAGCGGGCGGGATTGCTTGATAAGCGATCGGAGATTAAAACTAATTGGACGGTTGATGCGCTGGATTATTCGTCGATCGATGATGAGATGTATCAAGCGATTCCCTTTTTTATCGCGTTGCGTCCGGGTTTAGTTTACGGTGTGTTTCTCAACATCACGCACTGGAGCCGATTTGATCTTGGTGCAACTCAACCCGGTGTGCTGCAAATCGAAGCCCGCAGCGATGAACTCGATTACTTTATGGTTTACGGCGAATCTCCGGCAGAAATTCTCGAAACCTATACGGCGCTAACCGGACGAATGCCGATGCCGCCAAAGTGGGCACTTGGCTATCATCAATGTCGATGGAGCTACGAATCTGAAGAAGTCGTGCGGAACATTGCCCAGGAGTTTCGATCGCGCCGCATTCCCTGCGATGTGATTCATCTCGACATCGATTACATGCACGGCTATCGGGTGTTTACGTGGGGCCCGAAGCGCTTTAGCGACCCAGCAAAATTGATCGCGGAGCTCAAGCAAAATGGATTTAAAACGGTCACGATCGTTGATCCGGGCGTGAAGTACGAACCTGATGGCGATTATCCGGTTTATCACGAAGGATTAGAAAAAGATTGCTTTGTGCGATCGGCTGACGGCAAATTGGTTTCTGGCTATGTGTGGCCTGATAAATCCGTGTTTCCTGATTTTCTGCGCTCAGAAGTGCGGCACTGGTGGGGCGATTGGCAGCATGTTTTAACCGATGTGGGAATTGCCGGAATTTGGAACGATATGAACGAACCGTGCCTTGCCGATCGTCCGTTCGGCGATGAAGGCACGCATATTTTCTTTCCGATGGACGCGCCGCAAGGCAACCCGGACGAAAATGGCACCCACGCAGAAACGCATAATTTGTACGGCTACAACATGGCGCGGGCATCGTATGAAGGATTAGAGCGGCTCAGACCAAATGAACGATCGTTTGTATTAACGCGATCGGGCTTTGCGGGCGTGCAGCGTTGGTCGTCGGTGTGGATGGGCGACAATCAATCGCTGTGGGAACACCTCGAAATGTCGTTGCCGATGCTGTGCAATATGAGCTTGTCCGGCGTGGCGTTTGTGGGGGCAGATATTGGAGGATTTGCGGGGAATGCAACGGCTGAACTGTTTGCGCGATGGATGCAAGCGGGAATGCTGTATCCGTTTATGCGTGGGCATTCTGCCTTAACAACAGCCCAACATGAACCGTGGGTATTCGGCGATCGCGTCGAAGCCATCTGTCGCGAATACATCGAACTGCGCTATCAGCTTTTACCGTATCTCTACACGCTATTTTGGCAAGCGACAAATACAGGTGCTCCGATTCTGCGTCCGTTGCTGTATGACTATCCAAACGATCCAAAAACGTACAATCTTCACGATCAAGTGTTACTTGGATCGAGCTTTATGGCCGCTCCGATTTATCGTCCCGGTGTTGAATATCGCGCCGTTTATTTACCCGAGGGAACTTGGTTTGATTGGTGGAGCGGAGAACGCTACAACGGGAACACTCACATTCTGGCGTATGCCCCGATCGAGCGAATGCCCATTTATGTCAAAGCAGGGTCGATCGTTCCAATGCAACCTATCGTGCAATACGTGGATGAACGCCCGATCGATCCGCTTCGCATTCGCGTTTGGACAGGTGAAGGAACCTTCACGCTGTACGAAGATGACGGACGATCGTTTGAATATCAATCCGGTCAATCTGCCACGACCACTTTTCGCGTTTCTGAACAAACGCTTCACATCGAAGCGCGACAAGGAGAATGGCAACCGCCGAATCGCGAAATCATTGTTGAACTCGTTGGCGTGGGAGAGCAGCGTTTTCAAGACGATGGAACGGCTCGATCGATCGGATTCGATCGATAGAATCTGCTCTATTGCATTCATCTAAATTTGTGATTGCTTCTGCTGAATTTCTGCGTAACTGTCCTGATAAAGTGCAAATAATCTTCAAAAATTGTCTATTCCGCTCGTTTTGCCCGGATCGACGATCGTGGCGCAGACAATTTTATTTTTTGGAACAACCATGAATAATGTCACCCTGTTCGGCTTGCCTGCCGAGAAAGGTCGCTGGTTTTTGATTCCATTAGGAATCGCCATTTTGCTGTGTTTGGGAACGGTGTATTCGTGGAGTATTTTCCGCAAGCCGTTGGAAACGTTGCTAAAAGTCGGTGCAACTGAGAGCTTGCTGCCGTTTACGGTGCTGCTGGTTGTCTTTGCCGTGCTAATGCCAATTACAGGATTTTATATTGATCGCTTTGGTGCCCGCTTAGTCACCGCGATCGGCGGCGTTGTAACCGGACTGGGCTATGTTTTATCGAGCCTTGACGGAAATATTACGTCGCTGGTTATTACTTACGGCGTGATTGCAGGCGCAGGGATTGGCATCGCTTACGGCGTTCCGTTGGCGGTTGCGGCGAAATGGTTCCCGGATAAAAAAGGCATTGCGATCGGAACAACGGTCATTGGCTTTGGGCTATCTCCGTTGATTACGGCCCCGATCGCCAAAAATCTGATCGACGGCTACGGCGTGCGGCAAACGTTCGTAGTTTTAGGCATTGCGTTTACCGTAATCACGGTGGCGGTCGCGCTGCTGCTCAAAATGCCGCCTGCGGGCTGGACCCCTCAAGGATGGACGCCGCCTGCGCGAGTCACAACCGCAACGCAAAATGCCTCGATGACGAGCAGCCAAAGCTTCTACGGATTGTGGAGTTGCTACACGATCGGAACCTTTGTCGGACTCGCGGCGATCGGCATTTCCAGTCCGGTTGCCCAAGAAATCATCAAGCTCGATAAAGGAACGGCTGCGGCTACCGTTTCGCTGTTTGCGATTTTTAACGGCTTCGGGCGTCCGTTGTTTGGCTGGCTCTCCGATCGCTTTTCACCCAAAACCGCCGCGATCGTGTCTTACGTCCTCATTTTGATCGCTTCAATCTTGATGATCAACGCGCAAGCTGGACAAGTAGCAATCTACTTGATTGCGTTTTGTTTGTTCTGGATGTGCTTGGGGGGTTGGCTTGCGATCGCGCCCACAACTACTGCCGCATTTTTCGGTACCGAAGGCTACGCGAAAAACTACGGCATTGTGTTTACGGCTTACGGAGTGGGTGCCGTGCTGGGAACCGTTTTAGCAGGTCGCGTCAAAGACCTGCTGGGCAGCTACACGTTTTTCTTTTATCCAACGGCGGGATTAGCGATCGTCGGAATCGTGCTGGCAACCTTTTTTTTGCGGCGTTCTACAACGGCGGTTCCTTCTACTGCTCGGTTTTAGAATGAATTGATCGCTCAAACCATCCTTGATAGAGTTCAGCGTGGTTTGCGTTGTCTAGCTCTAATTCAATGCGAATTCGCTTACAGCCCGGATTCGGTTGACGAGCGATCGCATCAAACAACCAAGCAACGGTCTGCGGTGAAACAAATTCGCCGTGAATCACGTTCTGCGTCGGAACGCTGCCGCGAATCGCACCCTGAATTAGTTCCACATGCGACAAGTCGCCGTGACCCAAATCGATTTCGGCAAGCTGGCGGCGATTGCCCAGCGAGCTTTCTTCGGCATCAGAGCTAAGTTGCTCAACAATCAGCTTTTCGCGCCGGACTGGAACCTGGATATATTCGGTTTCTACTTCTTTGCGAATGATCACTTCGCCGATTTTGCGCTTTTCGGTGTTGATTTTTAAGCGTTCTTCGATCAAGCGAATGGTTTGTTCTTGCACCACGTCTTGCGCGATCGCTTTGGGTGAATCCGGCTGATCAACCGGATTCATCTCAACGTGCTCAACCGTTTCTTCAGACCGAGCGATTTCATTTGTTTTGAAAAGCTCCGAAGCATTGATCGGATCAGGCATAGAATTCATAAGTTGGTTCAGTGTAGGGTCGGACAAATTAACAACGACCGTGCGCGATCGAGGATGAACGCGATCGATCGATCGACTTTTAATAAAAAAAGATTCTGAGTTTGCAGTAGAAACGACAACGGTTAATCGCTGATCGACGTCAACAATCAAATCTTTAATCGTTCCGATCGAGTCACCCTGATTCGTAATCATTGAAAACCCGATTAACTTTTGTTTAAGATTGGTTAATCGCCGCTCAAATTCGCGGGAATTCGATTGCGATGTTGGAAGTTTACTCATCATACTTAGCGGATTTTCACTTCAAGAAATAAACGGGCAGAGCCAGTAATAGCTCTGCCCTAGCGTGACCTAAAGACGTATACCTCTAGATGCGCTTGCTGGTGTCATCGATGCTGCGATTTGCATCGTCAATCACCGGACGACCCTGCGTGTCGATGTCTAATTCTTCACGACGCACTTGGTCTTGAGTGGTCACGGTGTCTTGGTCAACGACCTTCTGCACGCGCACTTCTTCACGCACAAACGCTTCTTTCTGAATGTTCGGCGTTTCTTCGTACACTTCTACACGCGCTACTTCGCCTTCGCGGAATGCTTCACCCGGAGCGACCGTTGCGCCCGTGCCGCTTACGGCGGTCCGCTCGATCACTACGCGCTCTTTTTCGATCGGCACCGACACTTGAGCGATATCGGTTTCGATGTGCTTACCGATCGTCACTTCACCCGCTTTCTGGCGAGTTTTGCTGGCGATCAAGCGCTCTTGATACAAGCGGATTTTGTCATCGTGACGATCCAGATTGTACAAATCGCGATCGTGGGTGTCGTAGTTATAGTTGGTTTGGTCGTAAGTCATTCCCGGCGTCGTGTTGGCTGCGAGTTCAGTGCTTGCAGGCGAGACTGTATCTGCATCCACGATCGGGCGATCTGCCGAGTAGCTTGCACCTGCGGTTGTGCCCATTGCAGCACCCGTGTACGCTTCACCTTCGACCGGAATCGGGCTGTTTAAGCCAGCCGATGCTTCGAGTGGAGCTTCAGCCGCGTATGCGCCCTGGCTGCCGCGATACACACCCCGAACTTGCTCTTCGTTTTGGTAGTCAAGCTTCATTGCGTCGGTGAACTCAGGCAGTTGCTCAACTTGCTCTTTGGTTAAACCATTCGCATAAACGCGGCGTGCGTTGTAATCAATTTGAGCGCGTCCCACTGGAAGCAATACTTTTTTGCCAAAGATCCATACGCCCGTGCTAATCACGAGATAACGGAACCGTCCGTCTTCATCTACCAATACATCATCAACCGAGCCGATCTTTTCGTTGCCCGAATAAAGATCTAAATCTTTAACATCGTCACCATCGAAATGGTTGCGGTAATCTGGATCGAAATCCTTAATTTTGTATAATGCCATGTCAGTTTCCTCGTATTCCTTGCACACTTACCAGACTAAGAATTAAAAATTGAATTTACCTCTTTCCTTTGACCGAATAATGGTCTATTTCCGACGAGTGACTTCGGTTAAAATGAGACTTTTGAAACAGAACGTTTTCTTAGTTCTTAAGGAAAAAATAGTTTCTAGTTTATGACTTCTCAATATTGGTTAACGCTCATCAAGAAATATCGTGCGATCGGCGTGATTCGCGCTCCTAGTTTCTCGATCGGACAAAATCTTGCTCGCTCGGTCTCAGACAGCTTAAAACTCATCGAAATTACCTGGGATAGCGAATCACCCGCAAAACTCATCGAACAGCTTCGCGCCGATTGTCCCGACTGTACGATCGGGACTGGAACCATTTTCAGCGTCTCGGATCTCAAAAGCGCGATCGCGGCGGGTGCTCAGTTTGTGTTCACGCCTCATACGGATTTTGATTTAATCGCGATCGCGCGGCGGTTTGAGCTTCCGATCGTGTGCGGTGCGCTAACGCCAACTGAAATTGTTACTGCATGGACGGCAGGCGCAAGCAGCATAAAAGTGTTTCCGGTTCAGTCGGTCGGAGGTGCAAGCTACATTCAGAATCTACAATCGCCACTCGGTCATATTCCGATGATTCCAACGGGCGGGATTACAATTCAAAACGCCAAAGACTTTATTAAAGCAGGCGCGATCGGGGTGGGCATTTCGAGCGGACTATTTCCAACGGCATCGATCGAAGCTCAAGACTGGAACCGCATTCAACAGCAAGCACAATTCTTAATGCAAAGTTTGGCAACCGTTCCGTAATGCGCTCTGATTGCTAAGTAGCTTTGATCATTAGAATTGACTCAAACTTCATTATGCATCCGAAACGATTTTTAGCCCCTGTGATCGTTGGTTTTTTGACGCTTGCTACCTCAGCAACCGCGCAATCCGCACCGCAAATCAACTGTCGAAATGCCCGGACTCAAACCGAGATGAATAGTTGCGCAGCTCAAAGTGCGCAAGCGTCTGATCGTCGTTTGAATCAGGTTTATCAGCAAATCCGAGCAAAGTACAAAAACAGTGAAATTGCCGATCAGCTTGTTGATGTGCAACTGGCGTGGATTAAGTTTCGGGATGCAAACTGCGCAGTAGAGCGCGATCGCTTCAAAGGCGGATCGATGGCACCGATGATTTACTCGAACTGCGTTGATCGATTATCTCGCCAGCGCGTTCGGGATCTGCAAGTCTTCAACGAAGACTTTTAATTCTTGCGCCCTGCGAAATTTCTCTGACGAGAAGCGCAGCAATACGCCAGAATCGTTAAAGGGAAACACGCAGGAGCACGCATGGATATTAAACAAGGATTTGTCGGCACGATCGGCAACACGCCCCTGATCCGCATTAAAAGCTTTAGCGACGAAACAGGCTGCGAGATTTTGGGCAAAGCAGAATTTCTCAATCCCGGTGGCTCGGTAAAAGATCGGGCAGCACTCTATATTATTAAAGAAGCCGAAGAAAAAGGATTACTCAAACCCGGTGGCACCGTTGTTGAAGGAACGGCCGGAAATACTGGAATTGGACTAGCGCACATCTGCAACGCCAAAGGTTATAAATGCCTGATTATCATTCCAGAAACGCAGTCTCAAGAAAAAATTGATTTGCTCAGAACGCTCGGCGCAGAAGTTCGCACCGTTCCCGCCGTTCCTTATAAAGATCCCAATAACTATGTGAGATTGTCGGGCAGAATTGCGTCTGAACTTGAAAACGCAATTTGGGCAAATCAGTTTGATAATTTGGCCAATCGTCGCGCTCACTATGAAACGACGGCTCCTGAAATTTGGGCGCAAACCGATGGAAAACTCGATGTTTGGGTGACATCAACGGGAACGGGCGGAACGCTGGCAGGTGCAGCTTTGTTTTTCAAAGAGCAAAACCCAGCTATCAAATGCATTTTGGCAGATCCGATGGGAAGCGGTTTGTATAGCTACATCAAAACCGGAGAACCGCATTCTGAAGGCAGTTCGATCACCGAAGGCATCGGCAACAGTCGCGTCACGGCAAACATGAAAGACGTGTCGATCGACGACGCGATTCGCATCGACGACAAAGAAGCAATTCGCGTTGTTTACCAACTGCTCGAAAAAGACGGCTTGTTTCTCGGCGGTTCATCGGGAATTAATGTCGGAGCGGCGGTCGCTCTAGCAAAGCAACTCGGCCCCGGACATACGATCGCAACGATTCTCTGCGATAGCGGTAGTCGATATCAATCAAAGCTGTTTAACCGCGATTGGTTAGCATCAAAAGGATTACTCCCAGATTAAGCGTTATGCATTCCGCTCCTCGCACCGTTCGCATCTGTCAGCACAATTCCTGCCGTAAACTCGGTGCAGCAAAAGTGCTGGCAGCGTTTCAAACTTTAGCGCCTCCGGAGGTCACGATCGAGTCGGTTCGCTGTTTCGGTCAATGTGGCAATGGTGCAATGGTGCTCGTTTTGCCTGAGCAAATCTGGTACTGCCGAGTTTTGCCCGACGAAGTAGACGCGATCGTGTCTCGTCATTTAATCAACGGTAAGCCGATTAAAGCAATGCTGTACCGCAAATTTCATCCCACCGATTAGCTTTTCTAATATGGAGCGGGGTTAGAAGCGAGTTGCAATTCGACTTTATTCTTTTCTAACGTGAGTTTGGAATAACAAGTTGTTTAAATGTGTCCTGAATGTGTGGATTGCGGGTCGTTGTCAGAGAGGCTGGGCGACTAAAGGCGCGGCTACACAAACGAAGTGCGCCTCCCCGCGCACTAGCAGCCAACTCGATCAAGCAACCCGCAATTAAGCGGGTTTTGTCTGTTCAGCCGCCCTTCAGTCGCGCCCGCTCAACCGCAACTGACGTTGCGTTAGCAATCTATCTGTAAAGGTAAAACCGCTCGAAAGTTAAAAGATCTGTGCAAAGTCCCCTTAACTGCGGACTTTGGCACAACACGCGGACATCACAAAACCTGTGCGACTCAAGAACTTACATTATCCAAAATAAGACCGAGACCCCGAATGCAGCAAATCTGCATTCATTGCTGAAACACGATCGCATCCACTCAGTTTCATTGCCGCTTCGAGTTCAGCCCGTAACAGTTGCAGCACTTGCACCACGCCTGCCTGCCCATTCACGGCAAGGCCCCACAAAATCGGACGACCGAGCAAAACTGCCCTTGCCCCAAGCGCCAGCGCTTTGAGGACATCGGTTCCTCGACGAATTCCCCCATCTACTAAAACTTCAGCGCGTCCCGCAACCGCCGTTACAACTTCAGGCAAAGCCTCGATCGAGGCAACGGCTCCATCGAGCTGACGGCCGCCATGATTCGACACAACGATCGCTTTCACGCCACACCGAACCGCACGGTCGGCATCATCCCCGCGCAAAATTCCTTTCACTACAACGGGCAACGGCGTTAAAGATTGAACCCACTCTAAATCTGCCCAAGTGAGCGAAGCATCAATTTGCTGCGCAAAATAATCAAATAATCCAGATTCTGCTTCAAGCTGGCGCAAACCAGACAGCGATCCTTTAGCAAATTGTAAATTTGCCATTGTCATTCCATCGGGCAGCGTTAATTGGTTGCGCTTATCGCGCTCGCGGATTCCCAAAATTGGCGCGTCAACCGTAACGCAAAGCGCTTGATATCCAGCTTTATAAGCGCGTTCGACGAGTTCTTGAGTTAAACTCCGATCGCGGTGAATGTAAAGCTGAAACCAACGTAATCGATCGATACCGGATACCGCTTCGGCAACGGCTTCGATTGTTTGCGTTGAGCAAGTACTCAGCACCATTCCCACGCCAACCTCTGCCGCCGCTCGAACGGTGGCAAGTTCACCGTCTGGATGCGCAAGACACTGCAACGCCATCGGTGCAATTAAAAGCGGCATTTCAAGCGGCTGTCCGAGAACAGTGGTTGAAAGATTCGGATGATTTACATCGACTAAAACTCGTGGCGCAAATTTGATGCGCTCAAAGGCGGTGCGGTTATCGCGCAAGGTCGCTTCGTCCCAAGCCCCGCTTGCATAATAATCAAACGCCATCGGGGTGAGGCAATGCTGCGCGACTTCTTCGTACTCGAATAAGTTAATCAGGGTTCGATCGAGCTTCGGGGATTGTTGAAGCATAATTTAGCTCAGAAATAAAGAATATTTTGTTAAAGAAGGCTTGAGAATCCATGATTTTGATCATAATTGATCAGCTTGGAAGTTGAGATTCCAAAGGAACTTGCAATCTCAAGTTGAATAGATTTAAGGATGTTTTTGTGATAGAAGTGCTCCAAAGTTTGCAAGAAGTTGAAGCGGCGACGCAAGCGCTACAAAGCCAAAATTTACCCACTCATATTACGCCTCAGAAAAATTGGGATCAGTGGCTACTGAGTCAGGTGTTGCAAAAAACAATAGCTTCAGCGCAGGGCGATCGATCTTCGATTCGGGTTTTAGATTTAGGATGTGGAGATTGCTGCACGCTTGATTTTTTAGCCGCGCTTGGCTTTAAAGATTTGCACGGAATTGATTTAACGCTCAAGACATCTCAGCCGCGTTTGTATCAATTGTATGCGGGAGATTTGACCGCAACCGGATTTGCAGATGCATCTTTCGAGGTTGCGATCAGTATTTCCGTTATCGAACACGGTGTCGATTTAGATGCGTTTTTTGAAGAAACTTATCGGTTGCTTAAATCCGGTGGATTTTTGTTTGTAACCACTGATTATTGGCAAGATAAAATTTCTATAGATGATTCAATTCAACCGTTTGGATTGCAGTGGAGTATTTTCTCTAAAGCTGAAATAGAGAAAGCAATTGCGATCGCTAAAACCCACGGTTTTATTTTGCATCAGCATTGTGAAATTCCAGCTTGTGCAGAAACAACGGTGTCTTGGTATGAGAAGAATTACACGTTTATTGCACTTGCGTTTAGAAAGCTATGAAAGCAATCTTGATATCTTTAAAGCACAGGAGTTAAGGCTTTTTTCTCTTCAAAAGACTAGCTATCTCCGATTGAGAGACTTAGAGGCTGTTTGAGAAGTATCCTTCGCTTCGGTGTTTATCCGCCCGCAAATGCGATAAACGACTACTTCTCAACCATCCTTTCAGAGTTCAAGCTGACTCTCTATCAAAGTCGCCTAAGAGCGGGAATTTAGGAAGCTTTCCAAATTTGAGCGAAACTATTCTATTGAACAACACCCCAAGCATGTCGCCCTAGCGTAAGCTCTATCACTAAAACCAATTATATTCTTCAGCCAAATGTAGTAAATTTTTGTATCAAGCTGTTGAATTTAGCGTAAAGTAGCGCATCTTAACTTAGCGGTACGTTACAGATGTTGATGCAATCAATCCTCTATCCCTGGACTAGTTGCTCTTCTCTATTGTTGCTGCCAAAGTTGAAGAAATTATTAAGTTGATTAGCGGTAGCGGGACGATGATAGATTCTACGGTGCTACGGTTATTGTGGACAGTGATTGAAGAAAGTCACAGCCAAGACTTGCTCACGCTTTCAGACACAGCGCTGATTGCAATGCTGATGCAGCAAGTCTCTTATCGGGTGTTACTAACAGGCGAAGAGGTCTGTAACTTGTACACCTACCTCAGCTTAAAACTCACCCTAATTCGAGACATGGCGGATTTTCGTCGGAGTGGTGGCTTGAGTGCAGATGCTCGATCGATGCCTGTTAAATCCCATTTTTCTGAAGTCTTGATTCCCAGCGAGACCCCTGAAACCGTCGTCGCATAAATCGAAAAATCCGCCCGATCAAGGTACGGTTCTACCGACTTCCGGCGACTCTATCCTTTGTTACATTAGTCTTAACAAAGATGATTCAGTCCTCGGTTACGAGGTAGAGCACATGAACGATACATCGAATCAAGTCCCAGAATTCGTTCAGGGCGGCAGCGAACTCGGTCATTTCTGGCAATACGTTCAATCGCTGAGTCCAGAGACGATCGCGCAGCTCTCGAAGCCGTCATCGCCGGAAGTGTTTAAGGCGATGGAGCGCAATATTATTGGGCTACTGGGTGGATTGCCGTCTGAGGATTTTGAAGTCACGATTACAACGAGTCGTGAAGCGCTCGGACGATTACTCGCCTCGGCAATGATGAGCGGCTATTTTCTCCGCAACGCCGAACAGCGCTTAGCGTTTGAGAAATCCCTTGCGGTTTCGGATGCCGAATAAGTTTTCTAAAATAAACCCTGTTTCGGCGGCCAGAAGTTCTGCGCTGCCGAATTTTGCTATTTCTGAGCTTCGACAAGATTTACTGCATTGGTATGCTCGATCGGGGCGTGATTTACCCTGGCGACAAACGCGCGATCCGTATGCAATCTGGATTTCTGAAATTATGCTTCAGCAAACCCAGGTGAAAACCGTGATGCCGTACTTCGATCGCTGGATGCGGCAATTTCCCACGATCGCCGCTCTTGCCACTGCGGATTTGCAAACCGTTCTCAAACTCTGGGAAGGACTCGGCTACTATGCCCGCGCTCGAAATCTACACCGCGCTGCCCATCAGATTGTGTCTGAGCACAATGGCGTTTTTCCTCAAGATTTAGACACGGTTCTGAAACTGCCCGGAATCGGGCGCACCACCGCAGGTGGAATTTTGTCAGCCGCGTTTGACCAAGCGATTCCGATTCTCGATGGCAACGTCAAACGAGTATTCGCCCGCATTAGTGCGCTGCCAATTCCACCGAGTAAAGCACTGCCTCAGCTTTGGGAGCTGTCTGAAGCGCTGATTGACCCGGATTACGGACGCGATTTCAATCAAGCCATTATGGATTTAGGCGCAACGATCTGCACCCCGCGCAATCCGGCTTGTTTAATTTGTCCGTGGCAAAGGCACTGTCAGGCGTACAATCTAGGAATTCAAACTCAGTTGCCTATGTCAGAAACCCGTGCGCCACTGCCGCACAAAATCATCGGAGTGGCTGTGATTTGGAATGAATTGGGTCAAATTTTAATCGATCGACGCAAGCCCGAAGGTCTACTGGGCGGTTTGTGGGAGTTTCCCGGTGGCAAAGTCGAACTCGATGAAACGATCGAAGCCTGCATTCAGCGTGAAATCAAAGAAGAATTGGGAATTGAGATTGCAGTGGGCGATCGCTTGATCGTGGTCGATCACACCTACACGCATTTTCGCGTCACGCTAAACGTGCATCATTGCCAACATTTAAGCGGCGAACCGCAGCCGATCGAGTGCGATGAAATACGATGGGTCGAGATCCACGACCTCGAACAGTTTCCTTTTCCTAAAGCAAATCTTCAAATCATTGAAGCGCTGAAAAAATCTGATGCTTAGGACACTCTCGCGGTGTCTATTCTATTGGTACGATCGTCAATCCGCATCTATCTGGTGTCACGAGGAAGTGCTTCATGGTTAGTCAGCCGAAACGCCCGTCCGCTCAACCGATTGTTTTAACCTCGCATCCGACCAAACACTCAAAATCGATCGCGCTCCATTGGGGCGAAAGCGATCCGCTTAAACGCGGCCCGATCATCGGCACGGTCACAACTTCTGCCCATCGCAACGTGATCGGAACGCATTCTGGCTCGTATGCCTTATATCGCGCTTTAGCGGTTGCGAGTGGAAGCCTCAACGCCGATCACCGCGCCGATTTAACCAATACATCGCCTGCGGCGCACCTGGGGCCGTATCCTGCTTGGGCTGATCCTGAAAAAATTGTGTCGATCGATCCGTTTGGCGCGATCGTCGGTGAAGTCTTTGCTCAATTCTACGAACAAGGCTACGATATCCGCCCGACGATCGCGATTACAAAGGCGCATATTAATATGCCGGAATTGCAGGATGCGGTGATCAAAGGACGCTTGATCGAAGACGGCACGATCATGAAAAAAGGAGGCGATTTAGTCGTCACCAAAGCCGCGATCGAGCCTGTGTGGTATCTCACTGGAATTGCAAAGCGCTTAGGTGTCGAAGAAAGTTTGCTGCGTCGAACGCTATTCGAGCAAACGGGCGGCATGTTTCCAGAACTCGTCACGCGCCCGGATCTGAAGGTTTTTCTACCCCCGATCGGCGGCATCACCGTTTACATTGTGGGCGATCCAAACGCCATTACCGATCCTGAAAAACTCCTCACCGTTCGCGTTCACGATGAATGTAACGGCTCTGACGTGTTCGGCTCGGATATTTGTACCTGTCGCCCGTACCTGGTTCACGGCATTGAAGAATGCGTGCAAACCGCGCAAACTGGCGGCGTTGGCGTAATCGTGTATTTGCGCAAAGAAGGACGCGCCCTCGGCGAAGTGACAAAATTCTTGGTTTACAACGCTCGCAAACGACAAGAAGGCGGCGATCGTGCCGATGCTTATTTCGCTCGAACCGAGTGCGTGGCAGGCGTTCAAGATATGCGCTTCCAAGAACTCATGCCCGATGTGCTGCACTGGTTGGGAATTACGCGCATCGATCGCTTTATCTCAATGAGCGACATGAAGCACAACGCAATCACGCGATCGGGCATTGAAATTGTCACCCGCGTTCCTATTCCCGAAGAATTGATTCCCGCCGATGCCCAAGTCGAAATCGAAGCTAAAAAAGCCGCAGGATACTACAGCGAAAACAAAGTTCTCACCGAAGAAGAGCTTGCTGAAATCAAAGGACGCAGCTTGAGCGAATAACAGGCGAGAATCATCGCTTTCATGATTTATGTCTAATCAATCTCTGATTTCTTATCTGCGATCGCCCTCCTCGATTCGAGAACGGTGTGAGCAACTGTTTGCGCTGGCTCAATCAGACAAACTGCAATCCTTTCGTCTTGATTTAGCCAAGCTCGATCGCGTTGCGGACTACGTGATCGAGGTAATGCGCCAACAGTATCCGGATCTAAACATTCCGTTTCATAGTCGCTGGCGTCATTTTGAAGTCGGAGGAACGGCGCGACTGGCTCAACTCGATCGAGCACTGGCGGAATTATCCCCGGTCGATCGCGCCAAAGCCAAATTCGATTTAGTGATTCCTAGCGTTTTACTCGATGCGGGCGCAGGCGATCGCTGGCGCTATCACGAAGCGACAAGCGGGCAAATCTGGCAACGATCAGAAGGTC
Organism: uncultured bacterium; assembly: GCA_964250455.1. GTDB lineage: Bacteria > Cyanobacteriota > Cyanobacteriia > Leptolyngbyales > Leptolyngbyaceae > CAXUFL01. The sequence continues at coordinate 2,491 of CAXUFL010000008.1, read as the reverse complement.
TTGCAGTGGCAAGCTTTGACTTATTCTGTCAAGGAGCCTTTTCAGATCACGCTTATCAAACCGATGCCAAAGGGCTACAAAGGATTACGCCCGAAGTTCTAAGCGTTGGATTTCAAGTTTCGCCTGACAATCCGCTTGTTGGACTAACAGGACGATCGCAGCTTTTGCAAAAACTCGGTCAAACGCTGCAACACTATCCTGAATTTTTTGGCACGAAGCGTCCGCGTCCGGGTAACTTAATTGATTACTTGATGCAGCAATCAGAGGGCGATCGCTTATCTGTTACAACGGTATTTCAAGCCGTTCTTGAAGGATTCGGAGAAATTTGGTCAGGACGCCTTAAAATCGATGGCGTTAATCTCGGTGATGTTTGGCGACATTCAGCATTGTCGGGCGATCAACTGGTTCCGTTTCATAAACTCTCGCAATGGCTCACCTACTCGCTGCTTGAACCCCTGCAAGAATTAGGATTTGCGATCGTCGATTTAGACCAAATGACCGGACTTCCTGAATATCGCAACGGCGGTCTTTGCTTAGATCTGGGATTGTTACAAGCAAAAGATTCACAGCTTTATCATCAACGCTACACGCCAGATTCAGAAGCGATCGTCGAATGGCGTGCTTTAACCGTGTGCTTGCTCGATCGCATTGCTGACACGATCCGCACTCGACTCGACCTCAGCGCAACCGATCTTCCGCTCGTCAAAGTGCTACAAGGCGGAACCTGGACAGCCGGACGCAAAATCGCCGCTCAGTTAAGACCAGGCGGCATTCCCCCCATTCAAATCGAAAGTGATGGAACCGTATTCTAATGGCTGCAAATCTGACTGTAATTAATCATCCTTTAATTCAGCACAAGCTGAGTTTAATGCGTCGCGCTGAAACCAGTACGGCAAAATTTCGCGCGCTTATGACCGAAATCAGCTTGCTGTTGGCGTATGAAGTGACTCGCGATTTGCCACTGCGATATGAAACGATTCAAACGCCAATGGCTGAGATGGAAGCGCCGATCGTCGCTGCTGATAAAAAACTTGTAGTTGTTTCCATTATGCGAGCCGGACAAGGCATTCTCGATGGAATTTTGCAGCTTATTCCTTCTGCACGAGTCGGACACGTCGGCATTTACCGCGAACCGAATTCGTTAGTGCCGATCGAGTACTATTTCAAAGTGCCTCACGACATCGAAGACCGCGATATGCTTGTTGTCGATCCGATGATGGCAACCGGAAATTCTGCCGTTGCTGCCGTTCACCGCCTCAAGCAAACCAATCCCAAGTCGATCAAGTTTCTCTGCATCCTAGCCGCGCCAGAAGGAATTAGCCATTTTCAGGAGCAGCATCCAGATGTTCCGGTTTTCACAGCCGCGATCGATCAAGGTCTTGATGAGCACGGATATATTATTCCGGGATTGGGGGATGCGGGCGATCGCTTATTTGGCACAAAGTGATATGATGGTTCTGATGCAATTTGGCGGCATCGCCAAGTGGTAAGGCAGAGGTCTGCAAAACCTCCACCCCCAGTTCGAATCTGGGTGCCGCCTTCTTAATAAAATCAATAGAATTGAGTGCTGATAAGGCTTTCAGCTAAAGGGTTCAAGGGATTGAGCCTTTTTTGCGTTGGGGCAATTTTGGTCTTTTTCGCAGAGTTTAGGTCTTGCATTGGGGTAAATTTGGGGTAAAAATCTAGGGCATCTGTACTTCTCTAAAGGGAGTTCCCAAGATGCACGCTAAAAAACCTCAAGCTAGAGCAGGTAAGGGTTCTGTTCAAATCAAGTCTTCTAATGGACGGCTTCAACTCGTTTTTTCACATCCAATCGCGACATCGACCGGAGAAATCAAAAGTAAGCGGTTTTATCTCTCCACAGGACAGTTCGATAATCCGTTCGGACGGCAGCAGACCACAGTTTTGGCAAACAAAATTCAGCGCGATATCGATTACGGAGAGTTTGATGCCAGCCTCGCCAAGTACAAGCCTGCTTCAACTTTGACGACCGTTACCCCAATTCTTACCCCAGAAGCGCCTCTAGAACCGAGTTTGACTGATTTGTGGGAGCAGTACACGCAGTTCAAAACGCCGCAAATCAGCCAATCCACATTGGCAAAAGATTATCTGAAGTATTGAAATCACATCGCGAAATTTCCCTCAAAGCAGTTAGACGATGCGGACACGCTTCGCGTGAGCCGAAGGCAACGCAATTAGAGATTTTTGCCTCGCCAATCTCACTGCTGATGCTGCAAAACGAGTGATTACAAACATCAATGCCTGTTGTGATTGGGCACTTAAGAGCAAGCTGATCGACGCAAATCCATTCGCAGGTATGGCAGAAGATATTCAAATCCCAAAAGCAGAAGCTGAGGAAACAGACATCAATCCTTTCTCCAGTCAGGAGCGTGATCTGATTGTGCAAGCTTTTGAGCAGAGCAAACTCTACAGCTACTATAGCAATCCTGAATGAGTAAGATTAGCCATAGCGATAGAGTTTTGGGAAATC